>JALVSR010000041.1 GCA_027024225.1 Hyphomicrobiales bacterium
AAGATGCGGAAGCGCTTGTCATCCGTCGTCCTGCCGACGATGGAGAAGTCCAGCTCCCATTTCCGGAAGATGCTCTCCGCCAGCTCGCGCTTCTCGGGCTTGAGGATCATCAGCATGCGTTCCTGGCTTTCCGAGAGCATCATCTCGTAGGCCGTCATGCCCTCTTCGCGCTGGGGCACCTTATCGAGGTTAAGCTCGATGCCGAGGTTGCCCTTCGCCCCCATCTCCACCGCCGAGCTGGTCAGGCCCGCCGCTCCCATGTCCTGAATGGCAATCACGCAGTCGTTCTCGAACAGCTCCATGCAGGCTTCCAGCAGGCATTTCTCGGTGAACGGGTCGCCCACCTGCACGGTGGGGCGCTTCTCCTCCACGTCATCGCCGAAGGTGGCGGACGCCATGGTGGCGCCGTGAATGCCGTCGCGCCCCGTCTTCGCGCCCAGGTACACCACCGGCAGGCCCACGCCCTTGGCCTTGGAGTAGAAAATCTTGTCTTTCGTGGTCAGCCCGGCGGCGAAGGCGTTCACCAGGATGTTGCCGTCGTAGCGCGCGTGAAAGTTCACCTCGCCGCACACCGTGGGCACGCCGAAGCAGTTGCCGTAGCCCGCGATGCCCGCCACCACGCCGGAGACAAGATGCCGCGTCTTCCAGTGCTCCGGGCTGCCGAAGCGCAAGCTGTTGGCCGCCGCGATGGGCCTGGCGCCCATGGTGAACACGTCGCGCAGAATCCCGCCCACGCCCGTGGCCGCGCCCTGATACGGCTCGATGTAGGAGGGGTGGTTGTGGCTCTCCATCTTGAACACCAGCGCCTGGTTGTCGCCGATGTCGATCACGCCCGCGTTCTCGCCCGGCCCCTGGATGACCCACGGCGCCTCCGTCGGCAGGGTGCGCAGCCATTTCTTCGACGACTTGTAGGAGCAATGCTCGTTCCACATGGCCGAGAAGATGCCCAGCTCCGTGAACGTCGGCTCCCGGCCCAGCAATTGGAGGATTTTCTCGTATTCCTCCGGCTTCAGCCCGTGCTCCGCCACCAGCTCCGGCGTGATCTCGATGTCGATCTCGTTTACCGGCGTGTTGTCCTGCCTGCGCTCGCTCATGCCACCACCTCCCGCATGATGGACTGGAACAGCGGCAGGCATTCCGTGCCGCCATGCAGGGCTTCCACCCGGTCTTCCGGGTGCGGCATCATGCCAATCACGTTGCCGCGTTCGTTCATGATGCCGGCGATGTCGTTGACCGACCCGTTCGGGTTGGTGCCTTCGGCGTAGCGAAATACCACCCGGCCTTCGCCCTCCAGCCGCTTCAGCGTTTCCTCGTCGGCATAATAGTTGCCGTCATGGTGCGCCACGGGGCAGGGGAGGATGTCGCCCTTGTTCAGCCGGTTGGTGAAAAAGGTGGAGTCGTTCTCCACGCTGAGCTTCACCGTCTTGCACACGAACTTCAGGCCTAAGTTGCGCATGAGCGCTCCGGGCAAAAGGTGCGTTTCGGTGAGGATCTGAAAACCGTTGCACACGCCCAGCACCTTCACGCCCTTTTCCGCCGCCGCGATGACCGCCCTCATGATGGGCGAACGCGCGGCGATGGCCCCGGCGCGCAGGTAGTCGCCATAGGAAAAGCCACCTGGAATGACCACGAGGTCAACGCCTGCGGGCAGCTCCGTGTCCGTATGCCAGACGGTTTCCGGCGTGCGCCGCGTGGCGATCCGCAAGGCACGGATCATGTCATGCTCGCGGTTGATGCCGGGAAAGAGAACGACGGCGGATTTCATCGGCTCGGCCTTCAGCTTTCGATGTCGATTTCATAGTTCTCGATGACGGTGTTCGCCAGCAGCTTTTCGCACATTTCCTTCACCGTTTCGCGCGCCTTGTCCGCGTCCGTCTCGTCAAGCTCCAGCGTAATCAGCTTGCCCTGGCGCACCTCGCCCACGCCGGAAAAGCCAAGGGCCGAGAGCGCATGCGCAATGGCCTTGCCCTGCGGGTCCAGCACACCCGGCCGGAGCATGATTTTCACGATGGCCTTCATGAAACCGTCGCCTCCTGCTTGCCGCGCCATGAGAGGCGCGTTTGCCCGATATGCAGCGCCATAGCAGATTCCCTTGCCCGCCGCACCCCCGTCAGGCATGGCTGTGCACAAGGAAGGCGCGAGGCAAGGATGCTCCGGCATGTCCCCGGCGGCATTTGCCCCCCGTTGTCCGGGCGAAAGCCGGGGGCTCAAGTCTCCTGGCTCCATGGTCTGCCGCACGAGATGTCGGCTTGCGCCGGCATGACGAGGATCGGCTGAGTGGCGCTCAGCCCTTCACCAGCTTCGGGCCTGAGCCGCCGCCGTTGTTGCCGGAGATGATGCCAAGCCGCCGCGCCACTTCCGTGTAGGCGTCCACCAGCCCGCCCAGATCGCGGCGGAAGCGGTCCTTGTCCAGCTTCTCGCCCGTCTTCATGTCCCACAGGCGGCAGGAATCGGGGCTGATCTCGTCGGCCAGGATGGTGCGCACCATGCCATCGGGCGAATATTCGCGGCCGAACTCCAGCTTGAAGTCCACGAGCCTGATGCCGATGGCCGCAAACAGGCCAGAGAGGATGTCGTTCACGCGCAGCGAGAGGTGGATCATGTCGTCCACCTCCTGCGGGTTGGCCCAGCCGAAGGCGTTGATGTGCTCTTCCGTCACCAGCGGGTCGCCCAGCTCGTCGTTCTTCAGGCAGAACTCCACGATGGCCCGCGGCAGCGGCTCGCCCTCCTTCAGGCCCAGCCGCTTGGCGATGGAGCCCGCCGCGATGTTGCGAACGATCACTTCCAGCGGGATGATCTCCACCTTCTTCACCAGCTGCTCGCGCATGTTCAGCCGCTTGATGAAGTGGGTGGGTATGCCCATGTCCATGAGCCGCTGGAAGATGAACTCCGAGATGCGGTTGTTCAGCACGCCCTTGCCCTCGATGACCTCGAACTTCTGGCCGTTGAAGGCGGTGGCGTCGTCCTTGAAGTGCACCACCAGCGTGCCCGGCTCCGGCCCCTCGTAGAGCACCTTGGCCTTGCCCTCGTAGAGTTTCCTGCCCTTTACCATGACCTACGTGTCCCGTGTTCGCGGGCGGCGGCCTTTCGCGCAGGTCAGGGTGCGCCACGCCGCCGCCTTCATTGCAAGTGTTCATTCCTTCATATACATGATAGACGAACGCGGAACAGATGCCAGCGGGCATTGCTCAACAGGTTTGAAGCCAATTCAGGGAGACGGCCGGACATGAGCGACGGTTTCGAGGAAAGAAAGAAGGCCTTCGAGGAAAAATTCGCCCACGACCAGGAGCTGCTGTTCAAGGCCCAGGCACGGCGCAATTACAAGCTGGGCCTGTGGGTGGCGGAGCTGCTGGGGCTGTCCGGCAAGGAGGCGGAGGAATACGCGAAGTCTCTCGTGATAACAGACCTGGAAGAACCCGGCGAGGAGGACGTGTTCCGCAAGGTGCGCGCCGATCTGGATGCGAAAGGCGTGGATGTTTCCGACCACCGCATTCGCCACAAGATGCAGGTGCTGCTGGAAGAGGCGGTGGAGGAAATCAGGAAGGAAGGATAGGGTGGAGCACCATCCGCACGATGCATGGCCAAGGCTGGCGGCCGCTCCGGGCGATTGTACGCCCAGGGGGCCGATCATCGCGTGAACACGATAAGTTGTTTATTCTTCTGGCGGATTTTGCTCCGCGCAGATGATAATCATGATATTACGACACTGCTGGAGATGAAACCCGCTGTCCTTGGCGGGTCTGGCGCGGTGTTGCCGGTGGCAGCAAGGATCTTTGGCGGCTCGTGAAATGCCGGGGAAGATGCTGCGGTCATCATTCATCTTCCATTCAGACGCGCAGTGAAAACATGAAATGGGAAGTGATTTCAGTGAGGCGGCGCTGGTTATCCTGAATATTTCCATGCGCCATGCACTGATAATGATGCACTGATAATGCGAAAGACTGGAAGAATTTGTTCTTTTTCAAAACAGGGGGAGAAAATGAAACGCCTATGGACATTTCTGGCCTTGTTGCTGATGCTGCCCTTTGCCGTCACACAGGCATGGGCCAAGTTGGAAGTGATTGTCGATCTTTCGGCCCAGCGAATGCATGTAAAGGTGGATGGCCGCCATTATGCCACCTGGCGTATATCTTCCGGCCGCCACGGCTACTATACCCCGCGCGGAACCTATCGGCCAAAGTGGCTCAAGCGCATGCATTATTCGCGCAAATACGATAACGCCCCCATGCCATATTCCATTTTCTTCCGTGGCGGATACGCCATTCATGGCACCAATCACGTCTCGCGGCTGGGCAGACCGGCTTCCCATGGTTGCATCAGGCTGAGCCCCGCCAACGCCGCGACGCTCTTTGGCCTGGTGAAAAGGCATGGCCGCAAGAACACCATCATCCGTATCACGGGTTCCACGGCGGTGGCTTATGCCAAACTGCCCAAGATCAGGAAAAAGCGCAGCGTGAAACGGCGCAAGGTTTACCGTTCGCGCTCGGCGCTGGCGCGCCGCGCCGCACTGCGCAAAAAGCGCCGGGCGGCCCGCCACTCGAGGCAGCGATCCCATGCAAGGCGCCACCAGCGCCGCGCGCCACGCCTTGATTTCATTCAGGTTTACGGGGCCACGCTGTTCCGTTGATACAGGCCTGGGTGGGTCGGGAAAAACAGCCCCACGGCACTGGCCGGTAAGCCGGTGCCGTTTTTTCATTTGTCCGTGGGCAGAGTGGATGATTTGTCATTGCGCTCCCGGGCGCTCTTGCGGTTTTCCCACTTGCGCGTGAACCACACCATGAATCGCCGCCGCCAGCGCCGCACGAGGGGAATCTCGAACGACAGGATGGTCAGCCCCAGCGGGATCATCCAGAACCCGAGAATGGGCAGAAAGCCGAACAGGCCGCCGATGATGAACAGGATGCCGACGAGAATGCGCAAGATGCGGTTCTTCGGCAGGCGGATTGTCCACTTGTGGATGCGTATCTCGTTCATGCGGCGCAAGGTGGCCCAGATGTGCGCGAAACGCAAGACACGGGGCTTGAAAATGCAAGCCATGAACCCAAATTGGGCTTTGACAATCGGCGCCGATTTGCTTAATAACCTTCAACGCAAATCACCTGATGTTCCCCGGTAGCTCAGTTGGTAGAGCAAGCGGCTGTTAACCGCTGGGTCGCTGGTTCGAGTCCGGCCCGGGGAGCCATCTTTCTTTTCAGCCAGCCACTTCCCAACGGTTTTCTGCCTACCACGGTTCTCATCGAAAGGCTCCGTGCAAGCCGTGATGGGGATATTGCAATCCTTTTTACGGATTTCGGCTGCGCAACCGCCACGGGTGTGGGCTTCGGCCGAGGCGCCGTGGCTTCTTTCACCATTTCCCGGCGACTTGATGACGATGCATCGGACTTGCGCGTTGGCGATCTTTCAAAATGGCGATATGCGGGATGGCGCGGAAAGGACGGCCTCCACCCACCTGCTGAGGCGGCTCAATCGAGACAGCGAGTGCGATGACGGGAATGAACGGAAGAGTTGAGAGCATCGCCCGTCAGGAGCCGTGGAAGGCCTCAATGGGTGCGCCCACGGCATGAAAACCGAACTGGGCGTAGCGTTGGTCTGCCGGCGGCGGCGTCATTTCTTGCAGGGAGACTTGTCCTTTTTCTTGATGACGACGTTGTGCTCCATCGGCTTGGCCTTGCGCATGCGCTCCGGCGTCCAATATTTCTCCACTTCTTTTGGAGAAGTCTTCAGATGTTTGCCGCTTTCGCTGATGGCTCCCCTTTTTTCTTCTTCGCAAGCGCCCTTGTCATCCATGTCCTTGGGTGGGCGCTCCATCGCCAAGGCGGCAGAACATCCAATGGCAAGCAATAATGCCAGGACCATGGGCTTGAAGCGTGTAGCTTGATCATGCATTGGCAGCCTCCCTGGGTTGAGGCCATCGCGCCCCCTATCGCCCGACCCGCGGAAAAAGGACAATGCGGCAAACGACCTGTCACCAGCTGGTAATGTCCGCATCCTCGCCCGTTCCGCCGGGTTTGCCATCTCGGCCAAGGCTGAGGATATCGAATTTTCCGTGTTGGCCCGGATAACGATAGACATAGGGCCTGCCCCACGGGTCGATCAGGCCGCGTTCCGACTTCAGATACGGCCCTTGCCAGCCGGCAACACCCGGAGGCGGGGTGAAAAGCGCCTGCAACCCCGTTGTGGCGTCCGGGTATCTGCCGGTATCCAGAAAATACAACTCCACCGCACTGACCAAGTTGTTGATCTGGGCCCGTGCCACCTGGCTGCGGGCCGTGCCGAGATATTTCAGCACCTGCGGCACCGCGAAGGTGGCGAACAACGCCAGAATGGCCAGCACCACCAGCATTTCCACCAGTGTCAGGCCGACGTCCCTTCCCGCCAGAACGTCCTTGTCACATCGGCCGGCCGATGGAGCGCGAGAAGAATTGTCGAGATTTCCAGAATGCAAGAGACTCTTTCTTCACCGAATGACATCAGCCGATCCCCTTACACCCGGATACTATCGTGGCGCGTGTGGCTTTTCAAGCTGCCAGTCACGCGCACGAAAAGGCCACCACCGCGCCAAGCGCCAACCACGGGCCAAACGGCAGGATTGTTTTTCGCGATGGTCGGGAGGCGGCCGTCCATTGCCGGACAATACTCCATGCGATTGCCGTCAGGGCGGCCACCAGCAGCATGATTCCGACACCTTGCGGCCCCAGCCAGAAACCGCAGGCCGTAACCATCTTCACATCTCCCAGGCCCAGGCCATGGCGCCCCCGGGCGCGGTGATAGGCCACGCGCACAAGACCGGTAATCGCCAGCCCCAGCATTGCGCCGGCGAAGGCCTGCTGCGGCGGAAGACCATGGCCGCTGAAGGAAAACAGGATGCCCGCAATGGCCAGGGAAGCATTCAATGCATCCGGAATGCGCTGATGACGCATGTCATGGATGGCGATCGCTCCCAGCAGGGTCAGCATCACCAGGCCCGGCAACAGGCTCGTCAAATTCAGTGGCATCGGGTTCTCGTCCATGCGGCTTCGGGGGGCGTTTCTGGCCAGACTGGCGTTTTCGGAAGCATTCTTGCAAGAAGCATCGGCACTCATCCGCGAAAAAACGGCCGGAAGAATTTTCCGGGTCAAACCGGCGGGGGAAGGCGGGCGCACCCGCGCTCGGGGCAGGATCGAGAACTTCCAGCGATGCCGAATTGCGCAAGGGTTGGCCGGTGCAAGCCTCCCCCGCCTCGTCCAGTCCCTTGTTCTCGGCCATCGGGGGTGATGACGAGGAGCGGTGGGAGGGTCTTAGGGTATTTCGGCCTGACTTCACCGGCGTTTCGTCTCCGGCGATCCATCACCCGGCCGATATCTCGAAATTCGGCGCAACTTCGGGCATCACTTGTTTCTTGCATGTTCCCGCCGTGCCGATTCAGCGCTTGTAGAGATCGATGCGTTCGGTGCGGCCGTTTTTGCGAACCACCACGAAACCCGGCTCGATGCGATCAATGCGCCAGCCTGCGATGGTGTCTCCCTGATCGAACCACCGTGGCGCCCCTCCGGCCGCCCCCATGATGGCGCGGCGCTTGTTGCCATGCATCATGATGCCAAACAGCTTCAGCCTCGCCACATCCCGGGCCTTTTCCTCCCTGTCCCCGTCTTGCTCCGCCGTGACGGAAACGGCTTCCGCCCGAGGCAACTTGCGGGAAGAAAAGAATATCGGCGCATTCAGAAGGTGGGTAAGACGCTCGAAGGAAGGCAGAGCGAGCTCCGGCAGGGATGGCGCGGCGGAGTTGGCGACGCTTGTGGCATTCGGCGAAACCATCGGCAATGCGGGGGGATGCAACGCTTCCCGCACCCGTGGTGCCAGCGCCCACAAGGCCACCAGGCAGGCCATGATCAACAGCACCTGTATCGTGATCCGGATCATTTCGGCGCCTCGCCACCTGGCTGATAGCCGTGAATGTTCGCCTCCACCAGCAGCTGCGCCCCGATTTTGCCGGCCACCAGCAGCCTGTTCTGCGCATCGCCAAACAGGCGCACGGTGGCCTTGTCGATGAACAGCAACGGAACGCCGGTTTCCACGGCGTGAAGAATGCCGAAGGCCTTTTCGACCGGCGCGCGAAAACGCACCGCCAGCCCCAGACGAATGGCATCCTTTTCCGCTTTTGGCGGTAGGGGCCTGACCTCCATCATGGTGCCCCCATGCGTGGCGATGAGTTTGCCGATTTGTCCCTGCATGTCGGCGAGGATCAGGGAAGGATCTCCACTCGCCAACAGATCCGCCGCCGCCCGTCTGGACAATTCCTCCAGTTGCGCCAGGGCGCCGCCCTGGGCGCGGTGCAACACCGCCTTCAAGCGGCCCAGCCGCCTGGCCTTCAAGACGGCCTCCTGGCGCAATTCATCGACGAAGGTCTGCCACGGCCGAACGATGCCGAACCATCCCACGGCGACAAGCGTGGCGAGCAACAGCCAGGCGGCCGCCACGTTGACAACCGCGCCGGCATGAGCCAGCCCCCCTTGCAGCGCTTGGCCCTGCAACCCATTGCCACGGAGCGATGTTTTGGCGCCTTTCGTCATTTTTTCGATGCCAGCTGGATGCGCAAGGCGAAATGTTCCTTGCCGCCGGCCTGATCCATCCGCACCGGCGAAATGAAGCTGACCTTGTCGAACATCGGCGAAGCCGACAAGGCCCGCACCAGGGCGGAAGCGGACGTGGCGTGGCCGGTCAGGCGCACTTCGTTCCCGTTCAGGGCGAGCCGTTCCACGTAGGCGGAGGATGGCAATATCCGCGAGAGTTCATCGATGATGGCGACCAGTATCGGGCGTGTGTTCTTGCGCGTGCGCAACAAGGTGGCGAGCTCCACATGGCGCTGTAACTGCGCGGATTTGCCCATGACCGCCCTTGCCTGCTGCATGCTGGAGGCGATCATGGCGTCCAGTTGTTGGTTCGCCTTCCACAACCACCAGCCTTGCATGCCGGCCACGAACAGGGCCGTGATGATGACGATCGCGGCAAGGGCCATGAGCGCCCTGTTCAGCCATCCGCTCAGGCCCGCGGGCAACTTGCGTCTTTTCTCCGCAGGCAGCAGATCCAGCGGCAGCGCTTCGCCATCGGCGGTTTCCACCGTGACCGCGTGGATGGGAAAACGAAGGACGGCGAGCTCATCCAGCACGGGATCCACCAGCGCCCGCTTCACCAGGTACAGACGGGCGCGCACACGACGGCGATCACCCGCAACGGGTTCGACGTGGCAGGCGGCGTAAACGCGGGAATCGTCCAGCAGACCAACCCGGTGCTGTTCCATCCGCAGGATTTCCCGCGCGCGATGACGCGCCGAAGCGGGCAGCAGGTTCTCCAGGATCACGCAGTCCCTTTCGGCGACGCGCACCTCCAGCATGCGAAATGCCCGCAGCGGGCGCGGAATCCGCGCCAGCCGTACCGTCATTTCCGTCAGCGACGAGGCCAGCGGAACATCTCCCGCCCGCCGGCCATGCCACGGGCGCAGTTCGCAGCCTTCGCGGCGCACAAGCACGATCGCCGAGATGGGAGGGCGGGTCAGGGCGCTGCGCACGGACGGGGGCAGCACCCCTTGCAGCGCATCGCGCCACCACCTGAAAAACGCTTTCAACCTGCCGGAAAAGGCCCGCCTTTTCGCGCCGGGGTGACGCATGTCGCCAGTTGCGTGAAAAAAATCGGAAGAGGCTGCCCGCTCGTGAGGATGCCCATTGACTGCCGTCACCCACACACTCCTTGCACCCCGTGGCATCCGGGCGTCGTCCTGTATGGATTTTCCAATGTCAATGCTCAATAATACATGAGCCGCAATCGAGTTACAATGTGCTTTCCCGGAGGGCTGGTTTCGTGCCTCTCACATGGCGCCGCGCCGAAAGTGGAAAACCGACCGACAAGGCCAGTGCTGGCGGCGCGCCCCGGCCGGCCCTGACGGATGCGGAGGGCGCCGGCGATCGCAGGGGGGCTGCCTTGCGTGAGCCTGACGGCGATTTTCTGGATTTCCTGCACGATGCCGGCTTGCTGGACAAGGCGGCCGCGGGACGCGTGCGCAAGGTGGCGCAGGAAACCGGAGCCGCCATCGAAACGGTAATCCTCGAGCTGGGGCTGCTGCCGGCAGTCCAGCTGCGCGACAAGCTCGCCGAATTCCTGGGCCTGCCGGTGGTCGAAATGGCCGATTTTCCGCCTCGGCTGCTGCTCCCGGACCAGCTGCCGCACGATTTTCTGCTGCGTCATCACATGGTGGTGCTGGACGCCGATGAACAAACGGTATGGCTGGCCGTCGCCAACCCCCACGCCCATAACGAGCTGCAGGCGGTGCGCTTCGCCACGGATCGCGAAGTGCGGGTGAAACTCGCGCTCCAAAGCGACATCGAGAACTGGTTGCGTCGTCATGTGCCCGCCCCGGATACGGCGGCGGAGCTGACGCCCGAGAAGGTCAGCGACAGGGACATCCAGCGGCTGCGCGATACCGCGTCGCAGGCGCCGGTGATCCGCTATGTCAACAGGCTGATCGCCCGCGCCATCGCCGAGCGCGCCTCGGATGTGCACCTGGAGCCGCAGGCCAACACCATGAGGGTGCGTTTTCGGCTCGACGGGCAATTGCACGAGGTCGAGCACGTGCCCCCAGACCTGCAGGCCGGGGTGGTTTCGCGCATCAAGATCCTGGCTCGGCTGAACATCGCCGAGCGGCGGTTGCCCCAGGATGGACGCACCAACTTCATTGTCGATGGTCGCAACATCGATCTGCGCGTGTCCACCATGCCGGTCATGCACGGAGAAAACATCGTGTTGCGCATTCTCGATGCCGGGCGGGTGGACCTGTCGTTGCCGGCGTTGGGGTTCGATGCGCACCAGGTGCGAATTTTCGAGCACATCCTGGAGCGGCCGAACGGCATGGTGCTGGTCACCGGGCCTACCGGCAGCGGCAAGACGACGACGCTCTACGCCGCCCTGCGGCGGCTCAACACGCCGGAGCGCAAACTGTTCACGGTGGAGGATCCCATCGAGTACGAACTGCCGGGGATCAGCCAGATTCAGGTGGCCCCCGCGATCGGGCTGGATTTCGCCCGCGCCCTGCGCAGCATCCTGCGGCAGGACCCGGACATCATCATGGTGGGCGAGATGCGCGACCTGGAAACCGCCCGCATCGGGGTGCAGGCGGCATTGACCGGGCACCTGGTATTATCCACCTTGCATACCAATTCGGCCTGTGGCTCCGTGACGCGCCTGCTGGACATGGGTGTTAAGGACTACCTGCTGGCGTCCTCCCTGGTGGCGGTCATCGCACAGCGTCTGGTGCGTCGCCTGTGTCCGCGCTGCGCCACACCGGCGCCGGAGGTGGCCGAGCGCATTCGGGCCATGGGCTTCGATCTGGAAGGCGCCCTGGCGCCGGATGAAATCAGGCCGGGGGAGCCCGTCGGGTGTGAAGAATGCCATGGCACCGGCTATGCGGGCCGGATGGTCGTGGCCGAATTCCTCCTTGTCGACGATGCGGTGCGCGGCATGATCCACGCTGGCGCGGACGCGGCGGCCCTGGAGGAGGAGGCCCGGCGGCGCGGGATGCGCAGCCTGGCGGAAGACGGTATGATCAAGGTGCTGAAGGGCCACACCAGCCTGCGGGAAGTCTTGCGGGTGGCGCAGCTTTAGCGTTTCCGCCGGCCACGGACGCAAGACGCGGGGAATCGAAGCGCGAGGCGTGAATGCCAAGGTTCCGGTACAAGGCATATGACGAGCATGGCCGCACGGTAAGCGGCGAGATCGAGGCCTTGAGCGAACATGCCGCCCTGCAGACCTTGCACGCGCAGGGACTGCTGGTTTTCGAAACCTCCGCCACCGACGCCGGCGGCCACAAGGCCGCCACGCCCTGGCGCCGGCTCGGCTTGCCGGAATGGGAGGAGTTCACGCGCGAGATGGCCACCTATTTGCAGGCCGGCCTGCCCGTGGACGATGGCTTGCGGCTGATCGGCCACGAAACCCGCACCGCACGGGTGCGCAAGCTCGCCATGGCGGCGCACCAGCGGCTGGTCGCTGGGCAGTCGCTGGCGGCCTCCCTGCGCGGGGCGATGGCGGACACGCCCCCCATACTGCTGGCCGCCATCGAGGCGGCGGAACGAAGTGGGCGGCTGACGGAGGCGTTCAACGACCTGCACGAACTCCTGTCCTACCAGGTGGAGCTGCGGCAGCGGGTCGGCGCGGCGTTGCTCTATCCGGCGATGCTGGCCATCAGCGCGATGGTGGTCATGGTCATCATCGCCACGGCCCTGGTGCCCGCGCTGATGCCCTTGTTCACGCAATCGGGGGCACGGCCTCCGGCGATGTTGACCTTCATCGCGCACACGACCGATTTCCTGCGCGCCAACGGGGCCAATCTGGCGCTGCTGGCGGCCACGGCCGGCGTGTTGATCTCGCTGCTGCTTTCGACCGGGCGCGGGAAGATGTTGCGCGACCGGCTGATCCTCGGGTTGCCGTTTTTCGGGCACATCGGCAGGCAACGGGGCGTTGCCCTGTATGCCCACACCCTGGGCACTCTGCTCGCCAATGGCGTTTCGCTGGACGAGGCGATGAAAATCGCCGCGGCGGTGGTGGACAATGCCGTCCTGCGCGCCGAGATGACGCAGGCGGCGAAGGAGGTGGGCGAGGGCGCGCGGCTGTCCGATGCGCTGGCCCGGGCGCCGCACATGCCGGGTCTCGCCCTGCGATTCGTTCGGGTCGGTGAGGACACGGGCGATCTCGTCTCCGCCTTGCGCAATCTGGCCAGGGTCGTGGAGCGTGGAGCGCGTCGGCGGCTGGACACCGTCACCACCCTGATCGGCCCGGTGCTGACGATCGCCATCGGCCTGCTGATCGGCGGGATCATCCTGACCGTCATGCAGGCGATGCTCAGTATCAACGATCTGGCATTGCGATGACCGATGCGCAAGCGGCTTGACAGGCATGCGGCACTGCAGCGCGCCGACGCCGGCCTGACGTTGATGGAGGTCATGGTGGCGCTGATGCTGGTCGCTTCCGGCCTGTTGCTGGCGCTGCAATGGCTTCCCATGGGACCGGGGCGTGCGGATGTGCGGCAAGTCGGCTACGAGATGGCGCTGGGCCTGCGCCAGGCGCGCACGAAGGCCACGACGCAAAGCCGCGAAGTCGGCTTCATTTTCGACGCTGCCAGCCGCAGTTGGCGCGTGGGCGAGCGCGGCGCGCCTCATCCGCTGCCCAAGGGCATACAGGTGCGCATGCAAGCGGCGGACCAGCTGAATTTGCGTCCCCGCGAGGGGCGGATTGTCTTTTTCCCCGATGCCAGCTCCACCGGCGGCGTGATCATCGTCACGGGACGAAACCGCTCGATTCGCATCGAGGTGGACTGGTTGACGGGCAAAATCTCGATCATCGAGGAAGAGCGATGAGACGGAGCGACCGGGAAGACGGTTTCGTGATGCTCGAAGCGCTGGTGGCTTTCGCCGTGCTGAGTCTCGTCCTGGTCCTTTTCTACGAAGCCCTGGCGGGAAATTATCGCACAGCGGCGCTGACGCGGGAACGCGACCTGGCGCTGGCGGAAGCGCGGTCGCACTTGCAGGGGCTGGGCCTGGCCATGCCCATTCGGGCCGGAGGCAGCAGCGGCGTCTATCATTCCGGAGCGTTCTGGAAGATGGAAGCCGCGCCCTTGCCCCCGCCGGAGCGTGGCGATGGCATGCCGCCCCTGCCGCGGTATCTGGTGACGCTGGAGGTGAGAAACCGGGAAGGCAGGCAGCTCACCCGATTGCAGACGGTTGTCATCGATCGGCGGATGCGGGACGAATGACCGAGCTTGACGACACTCACGTGCCTGTGGAGGCGCATGACGCCGAGGCGGGCCTTGCCCTTGTGGAAGTGCTGGTGGCGTTGGCGCTGCTGGCGCTGATCTCGCTTTTGCTGGTGGAAACCCTGCGCGGCGGAGGACGGGCGATACGGGCCATGGAGCGCGACTTTGCGCAACTGGAGCTGCGCCAGGTGCGCGAATATCTGGAAGAAGCGCTCGTCAGCGCGCTTCCGCACGCCTTCTTTTCGGAAGATACCTCTGCCACCTTGCCGCTTCATGGCGGGCGGCAATCACTGGCGTTCGTCACCAATCATACCGTGGCGGGCCAATATGCCGGCATTTACGTGACCCGGCTGACATTGCGCCCGGGGAAGGACGGATTGTCCGACCTGTGGCTGGATCAGCACCTCTACCATCGTTATTCCACCACCGATTATCGGGTCTCGCCCAGGGTCAGGCTGTTGCGCAACGTGGCGCGGCTGCACTTCCGGTATTTCGGCGCGACGCAAGAAGGCTCGCGGGCGCGATGGCATGACACTTGGCGTCATCCGCACCGCTTGCCGGATGCGGTTGCTCTCGTGGTCGAGTTTGGCAAGAATGATCCGCGATATTGGCCGGTATTGATCGCAAGCCCCCGGACGTCGCCATGATTCTTTCGCTTTTCTCCCGCCGTTCCCGGCAGGCCGAAACAACACCGCAGCCGTTTGCCGGCCCCGGGTTTCCGCTCGATGCGGAACCCCTGGCGCCGCGCGTGGCGATCGGTGGTGTGGGCGGCAGCGGAACGCGCGTGCTCATCACCATTCTGCAGATGGCCGGGTTGCACATCGGTGACGACCTCAACGAGGCCAATGACAATCTCTGGTTCACCCTTTTGTTCAAGGAACCGGGAATTCTGGATCTGGATGACGAGACGTTCGATTTGCGGTTGCGATTGTTCATTGCCGCCAATACCGGAGGGATGCCGCTCGACACGGCCACGGCGGAATACCTCGAATCCCTGTGCCATATTCCACGCCCCGACGCCGCCCGTCCACAACATACGCGCGAATGGCTGCAGGCCCGTGCCGCCAGCCTCAAGAAAGCGGCCGGCGGGCCGCCACGCGGTGCCGTGTGGGGCTGGAAGGAGCCCAACACCCATGTCTGCCTGGACAGGCTGATGGTGCGCTTGCCGGGGCTGAAATACATCCATCTGGCCCGCAACGGACTGGACATGGCCTATTCGGCCAACCGAGCGCAACTGGCTTTCTGGGGGGCGCGCTTTCTGGGGCGGCAAGTGTCGGACACGCCGCGTGACGCGCTGGCCTATTGGTGCGCCGTGCACAAGCGTATTTTCAGGCTGGCGGGCCGCATGGATGATCGTTTTCTGTTCGTTCGTTTCGAGGATCTCTGCGCCGCGCCAAAGAGAGAAATCGCCCGCATTCTTGCTTTCGTCGGCCTTGAGGTTGGCGAGGAAAGGCTGGCGGAAATGGCCGCCATGGTGCGTCCTCCGGCCAGTATCGGACGCTGGCGCGAGCATGGCGCCGGAGAATTCGATGCGGCGGATGTGGAGTATGTCCGTCAATTGGGCTTTTCGGTCGAGGAAGAGGATGAATCCGGCACAACGCCGCGCTCGCTGGAAACGCTGCTGGATGGCGTGGAAGGGTGGCTGCCTCTGCCGGAGGCCCGATACCTGAGCGAACGGGCGCGCGAATGTGGCGGCGATGTGGTGGAGATTGGCAGCTATCGGGGGCGTTCCACCATCGCGCTGGCCCATGGGCTGGCTCTCGCAGGCGTAGAGGGTGCACAGGTTTACGCCATCGATCCGCATGCTCCCGCCCAGGGCGTGCACGGTGGGGCGTTTGGCCCCCGCGATCGCAAGGCGTTTTTTCGCAACCTGCTGGCGGCGGATCTGGTGGAACGGGTGGCCTTGATCAACCTGCCCAGCCAGGCGGCGGTGCGGGCCTGGGACAGGGAGATCGCGCTGTTGTTCATCGACGGCGATCACCGTTATGAGCAAGTCCGGCACGATGCCTTTGCATGGACACCATTCCTGCGCGATGGCGGGCTGGCCATTTTCGATGATGCTGACGATCCGCAAAGCGGTCCGGGCAGGGTGTTGGAAGAGCTCGCGAGAACGGGAAATTTCCGTCTGGCGGGCGGCGCGGGCAGGCTTCGGGCGCTGGTGAAGACAGGAGGGGCCGGATGATCGTTTGTGGAGGGATGCAGCGATGACCGCGAAACCGCTCGTGATGACGTTGCTGGTGCGTGACGAGGAAGACATCATCGCGGAGAACATCGCCTTTCACCATGCCGCCGGGGTCGACCATTTCATCGTCACCGACAACCTCTCCACCGATGCCACACCGGATATTCTGGCGCCACTGGTTGAGCGGGGGCTGGTAACCCTGTTGCACGAGCGGCAGGACACCTACGATCAGGCGGTGTGGGTCACGCGCATGGCGCGGATGGCCTGCACCGAATTCGGCGCCGATTGGGTCATCAACAGCGACGCGGACGAGTTCTGGGTGGCCGAGAAAGGGAACCTGAAAACATTTTTCTCGAGCCTTCCACCAGAAGTGAACGTGGTCTCCGCCAAACGTCACGATTTCATTTATTGCCCGGAGGAAGATGGCCGGCCGTGGCACGAGGTGATGATCTATCGCAAGCGGCGCTCCCTAAATCACATCGGGCTGCCGTTGCCGCCCAAGGTGGCGCACCGCGCCCATCCGCAGGTGCACGTGGCGCAGGGCAATCACGAGGTAAGCGGCATCGGCCCGCAGGTGGTGGTCACGGAAGGTCTTGACATTCTGCATTTCCCGGTGCGTTCGCGGCGACAGTTCGAGCGCAAGATCGCCAACGGCGGCGCCGCCTACGAGCGCAACACGACCGTGCCCCGGACCATGGGGCGTGGCTGGCGCCTGCTCTACGAGCGCTTGAAGGCCGAAGGCTCGCTTGCGGGGTATCTGCGGGAATATGGCTTCACGCGCGAGGAAATCCTCAGGGGCCTGCGCGACGGAGAGCTCGTGGAGGACAGGCGGGTGGCCGACTTCGTCGCCGCGCTGCGGGGCGGACGCCAGGCCTACAACATGCCGCGCAGCCGCAGCGAAAGGTGAAGGACCCGCTGGTTGCGCTTCTGCATGGCGCGCACGAAGGCGGGCGAGGGCAGGGGCGGTGGCGGCTCGCACGGCGCCACGAACGCGGGATCGTAGCCGAAGGCGGCGAAATCATCGGCGTACATTTCGCGCACCTTGCGGGCCACGGCCGCCGTATACAGGTGCAGGGCGCCCTTCATTGGCGTTTCGTTGAACCGCGGCAGGCCGGGCCAGGTGCCTCCCTGTCGCTCCACGTGGTCGATAAGGCACGAAAGGCCGGTGGCGAAGTCCTCCAGGCGGATGATCAGGTTGTAACGCAGCCGCGCCGGCAGCAGCAGATCGATCATCGTCTGCCAGTGATGATTGCTGAACCGCGGTGCCTCGTGGCGGTAGAGGTAATCCACGAATTCGGCGAAGCGGGCCCGCAAGTACCCCCAGTCGGCCTCGTAACGGGGCAGGCCCAGATGCTTCACGGCCGGGACGAGAGGGGAAATGGTGTGCATGAGCATGCGGTCTGCCCAGGCCGAGGCGAGACGATGATAGGGGTTGCGCACCACGCAGAAGCGAACGACGTCATCCGCCGCCAGCAATCTGGCACGCTCCTGCGGTGAAAGGTCGGGCAGGGAAGGCAGGTTGACGAGTGCGCGGTCGTGAATGGCCTGCTCGGGTGTTTGCATGCCCATGGCCGATTGCCACAACCGTTCCATCGGGTGCGCCTCGCCGAGTGCGGCCACGAGGTGCTTGAAAGAGGTGCAGGCCACCTTTGGCGTTTCGACATAAACGATGCGCAACTTGGCGATCACGAAGCTGGCATAGCGCAGTCTGAGGCTTTCCGCTTCCGAGAGTGGTGCATCCATGTATCACTTCCCGCCTGCCGCCCGGCGCCATGGTAGACGGCCCGTCACCGCTTTCCGAACCCGAATGTCCGAAACCGCGCTCATGCCCCTGGGGTCAACTCGATGATTCCACTGTGCCACAGCGTTTGCGTATCTTCCGCCCTGATGTGATAGCCACATTCCCTCGCCATGGCGCGCATGTCCTCCGGGCTGTTGTCGGTAAAGCCATCGTTGGCGCGCGCCAATGGTTTTGCCTTGTCGGAATATTGCAGGACGATGACGCCCCCGGGGCGGATGATGCGGCGCATGTTGCGCAGGTAGTCGGCGATGACGGGCTTTTCCAGATGAACGAACACGCCGAAGGAAAAGATGAAATCGACGCTTTCGTCCGCAATGCCCGGAAAGTCGGTGCCGTTGTTCTTGATGAACGTGATGTTGGGACGGTCGAAGTGTCGGCGCAATTCCGCCAGCAATTCCGGGTAGGGGTCCACCGCGTAGATGCGCCGCGCGTGCAGGATATAGCGTGTCCAGCGTCCGCCCCCCGGGCCGATTTCGACAACCGTAGTTTCGGGGCCGACATGCGGGATCAGATATGTATCACGAACGTGACGCAAGGGAGGACAGGTGTCCGGATCTCCCCATTTCAGGCCATAGATGTCATCGCGTCCGATGAGGATGCGCCAGGCCTTCGCCAGCCGCCGCGCCAGGCGCCGTTCGCGCCGTGCATTGGCAAGCATGTTCAAGTGCAGGTCATCTGCTGGTGGTCGCTTCATGGCGTGTCGAACGCATGCGGTTGCTGGTCAGGCGGCGGGAACACCGGTGAGTTTGGTATTCAATGCCGCTTTTCCCGACAAAGGCAAGCACCATCACAACAAGCCTGACGCCAAATATGACGAAGGGGCGAATCCCTTCCAGAGCCGCCCCTTCGCCTTATCAGTGCGGATGCACAATCCAGCCTTGTGACCGCCACGGATCAGTTGCCACCGTTTGACAGGCACGCATTGAAGACATCGACGACATCCCTGGGATCATTGTCGGAATTCGTGAACTGCGGGCTGCCCATTTCGTTAACGTACCCCCTCAGCCGATGGCTGTTCACGCCATTGAGAAACGGCATGTTGGAGGCGCTGGCTCCGGCGGGCGGATCGGTCAGGCCGGTGGAGTCGAGACGATCGTAAGCGGCCGACCTGTGTTCCCAGTTAATGAACCACGGACCACCGCTGGAACCACCGGTCATGTCATTGCCCATGTATTTCGACACGACGCCGCCATCGTTGCTGGACAGGTCCCGCTCATACCATTCGACGCCAGCCACGTGAATGATGTGATAGCCGGGGAATGGCGCGCCTGCCGGATAGCCCAGCGCCATCACCAGGTACCTGGTCGCCCAGTTCCAGGTCATGCCGGCCCAGCCCGTGATGTTGCCGATCTTGGTGTTGTGCACCGTGCCCGTGGGCGAGAGGACGACACAGGCGTAATCGCGGTCGATCCTCTTATACATATGCCAGTCCGTTGGCGTGTAGGCGGTTCCCGTCCATGACCAGCAGCCACGCTGAGGGTGCGGCGCACCACTGCCGCTGCCCTTGTAATAGGACGGGCAGAACAGGAGGTTCGTGGACCAATTGCCTTGGCCGTCGGAGACGCAATGTCCGGCCGTGAAGATCGTGGATTTCTGGACCACCGTCGCCGAGCAAACATAGCTGTTTCCGTTCTGTTTGAAGAACAGTTTGCCGATCACCGAGCGCGGATATGTCAGGTAATTGCCGAAATGCGTCCAGCGCTGAAATGGCCCATAGTTGGCATAGTCCGTGGAGCTGCTGGGCGGAGTGCCCGGCGGAACGGAATATTGCGGTTGGACTTTGTTGAGCTTGATGATGGTGCCGGGCTTTGGCTGTGGCAAGCCACTTTGCGGATCCCACCCCGGCATGACCCCCGGCTCTCCAAGTGGCGGGCGTTCCTCGGCGTTCATCGGCGCCACTTTCGCCGGGTCAACCGAAATGACGTCCAGCGGCTTCGCCTGACGCATCCGCTCGGGCGTCCAGTACGACAGGGTTTCCGACACGACAGTGGCAATGTTCTTGCCTTTCATCGATCCCGAAATGCCTTCGTTCGCCTGCTCTTGCCCCACCGCAGGCGCGGCGGCCAGCAGGCCCAAAAGCGCCACACCAAGACCGGCGCGCTGAAGCATGTCAAAGCGTTTCATTTTCTCTCTCCCATCTGACAGACCGCCCTCCCGAAACCTGAAAAATGATCCAAAAAATGGAAACTCCCTGGCAAATTTTCACACGTCGTTGGCGCCTTTCAAAAAATCCTGTAAAATCAAGGCAATGGATAGCGCCTGTTTACCAGAGATGTTCATCCGCCATTTTTCTGTATAATATTATAGCATTTTTTACCAAGATTGTAAATATTATATATGTTTATAAAGAATTCATGGTAAATGCATAACTTTTCGATGCTTTTTCCATGGGGTGTATTTCAGCCAGATATCTTTTCACGAAGAAGAGGTAATATAGTCATGCATGTGATGTTTGTTTTTCGATTATAAACGCCAGGGCAGGCCTTCCGCGCCGCCATTTTGGTATTTGAATTTCCATCGAATGCACTTAAAAGGTGTTTACATATTGTTTATGCATCTTGAAATTGTAAACATTTTTCCTTTCACGTTGAGGTTAGGGGCTCTCGGCTTGCCAGGGAGGGATTCCAAGCTTCCCGTATCATGTGCCTCCCATCGGGAGCAGGAAGGCCATATCCAAATGATCAGTCGACGGGATGAAGCGAGAATATTGCCGTCTGGGGGACTGGCGAGAATTCCGGAGGAAATTCGCCATCATGTCGGATTTGCGGGAATTTTCGGCAGCTCTTTGCACCGCTTTCATGAACTCGGGCTCTGGCCCTATCGCAGGAATTCGAATAATTCCGCAATCCATTGATCTTGAACAATCCATTTCCTGGCCGAGGCCGTGAAACTGTCAAAAGCCGGGGCCGGGTCCAAGTCGGCCATTTTTCATGCCATCCTGTTGGCAGGCCGCATGCTGCAACAAGGTCTTTCCGGACTGGCGGGACATGAAGATTCTGATCGCGGACAACAGCTATCGTTCGTTGTGGCACTTTCGCGGAAGTTTGCTTCGTCGGCTTGTGGACGAAGGGCACGAGGTGACGCTCGTTGCGCCGCCGGACGCGGGCGTCATGCGGCCTGAAGAAACGGGATGCCGATATATTCCCTTTCCCTTTTCTCCGCGCAAACTCGATCCATTGGAAAACGGCGGCCTGTTCTTCCGCTATCTGGCCGTTTTGCGACGCGTGCGCCCCGATGTCTTCATCGGCTATACCATCAAGCCGAACATTTTCGGCTCACTGGCCTGCCGTCTTCTCGGAATTCCCACCATCAACGTCATCCCCGGCCGGGGGCGCGCCTACGAGCGCGACGACTGGCTGCAAAAATTGGTCAGCGCGTTGTATCGGCTGGCCCTGAAGGGAAGCCACCGGGTGCTTTTTCTCAATCCCGACGATCTGGACATGTTCGTCAGCCGCGGAATCGTTTCCGGCGAGACAGGCACCTATTTGCCGGGAGAGGGAATCGACCTGCAACACTATGGCTACGAGGCCCTGCCAGACGCGGAAAACGGGCCGTTCCGCTTCTTGTTCATTGGCCGAATGCTGAAAACCAAGGGAGCGATTGAATTCGTTTTCGCGGCACAGCATTTCAAGCGCCGCCGGCCTGAAGTGGTTTTTCAGTTGCTGGGTGAATGTTGTGATGACGATTCGGCCTATATTCCGTGTCGTGAATTGCGGAAATGGCATGCGGAGGGGATCATCGAATATCTCGGCGTGACCGAGGACGTGCGTCCCATCATGCGCGATGCTTCCTGCATCGTGCTGCCGACCTTCTATCCCGAAGGACTGCCACGCGTGCTGCTGGAGGGGGCGGCGATGGGGCGGCCGCTGATCGCCAGCGACTGGCCCGGATGCCGGGAGATCATCAAGAACGAGGAGAGCGGCTTCTTGTGCAAGCCCAGGGACATAATGGACCTGGTGCGGCAGATGGAGCGCATGTTGCAGTTGTCGCAGCAGGAGCGTTGTCGCATGGGGCGCAAGGGACGCGAAATCGTGGAACAGAAATTCGATGAGGAAATGGTGCTGGCCCGGTATATGGAGGCCCTGGCCGAAATCCGCGGATCGGGCATTGCCTGATGTCAGGAAGGGTCGGAGGCTGTCATGGTCGTGCCGGATGCCATGTTGGAATCCAGGATTTTCCATCGTGGACGCAGGCCGAGGTCAACCAGGCCCGTGGTGATGGATCCGGGAGCTTCAACCACCTGGAACATCAGGATATCCACCAGGCGATGCAATACGCGCCGGTCGTTGTTGCCGCGCGAAACGACGCCGCAATTGATGAAATAGGCCCCTTCCGTGAGCAGGCATCGGAATGGAAAATGCACCTCCAGCAGCTGACCGGCGCCAGCCTTGTGCAGCCGCGTGGCGGCACGGCAGCCGCTGGCGACGCCGGCCACCACCAGGCCGCTCACGGTCTTGATGGTCACCGAGAAACCTACATCCCACTGATCGTCGAAAAATCTCACCTGGCTTACGATGGCGTATTCCTCTCCCGCGCGCAGGGTGGTGACATCCTCTCCGGCCATATCGACCAGGCGCACCTGCGTTATTTCCGCTCCATCGGGGGGATAGGCCTTCGCATATCTGTTCATCGCCACCGGATTGAAGGTGTTTTTCACGTTTTCTTCGGTGGTCGCCATCGAGCGTGGAAAAGGATGGCGCCTATCGACCTCCTCGCCTTCCGGGGGCTCGTTCAGGTCATCATGCGCCTTGTCGGCAATGTGGCCCTGCCGGATCGCTTCACGGATGAGATCGCGCCGTTCCGCCGGGGCGTCAAGCAGACGTTCATAATAGAAGGTGACCTTTTCGGGCGTGCCATCCATGAGCAATTCTCCTTCGTCCAGCATGATGGCCCGGTCACACAGCTCCAGGATGGTCCCGATCGAATGGGAAACCAGCAAGATGGTGGCGCCCTTCGCACGGATTTGCTCGATTTGCGCGAAACATTTGCGCTGAAAGGCCACATCTCCCACGGCCAGGGCCTCGTCGATGACCAGGATTTCCGGGTCGATGTTGATGGCCACCGCGAAGGCAAGGCGCATGTACATGCCGGAAGAATAGGTTTTCACCGGCTGATCGATGAATGATCCAATATCGGCAAATTCCAGGATATCTTCCAGGCGGGCATCGATCTCGGCCCGCGAAAGGCCAAGAATGGTGGCGTTCATGTAAACGTTTTCCCGCCCGGTGAACTCGGGGTTGAACCCCGCTCCCAGCTCCAGCAAGGCTCCTATGCGGCCGTTGACCATCACCTCGCCATCGCTGGGTTGCAATGTGCCGCAGATGATTTGCAGCAGCGTGGACTTGCCGCTGCCGTTGCGCCCGACGATTCCCACCACCTGCCCCCGCGGCACGTCGAACGATATGTTCCTCAAGGCGATGAAGTCGGTGAAATAGCGCGATTGCGGCCGGCCCAGCAGGCGCTGCAGGCGCGGGATGATGGCCTGCTTGAGCCGATCTTCCGGGCGCTGGTAGATCTGGTAGTGCTTGCAGACGTTGCGTACGCTGATGGCCACGTCCTCTGACATGTCAGACGTCCCTCATTCCTGCCGCGTGGCGTCTTCCATCAGCTTCAGCAAGTAGGCTCCATATGCCGAATTGCTCAATTCGTTGGCCAGTTTTCGCAATTGCGCGGTGTCGATGAAGCCCTCTCGCCAGGCGATTTCTTCCGGGCAGGATATGCGCAGCCCCTGGCGCCTCTCCAGCGTACGCACGAAAGCGGCCGCCTCGTGCAGGCTGTCCGGCGTGCCCGTGTCCAGCCAGGCGTGTCCGCGCCCCATGGTTTCCACATGCAGGGCCCCGTCTTGCAGGTACGAGAGGTTCAGATCGGTGATTTCCAGCTCCCCTCGTGCCGAAGGCTTCAAGGCCGCTGCTCTTTCCACCGCGGTCGCGTCATAGAAATACAGCCCCGTCACCGCCCAGTTGGATTTTGGGCGTTGCGGCTTTTCCTCCAGGGTTATGGCCTGTCCGGTGGCGTCGAGCTGCACCACCCCATAGCGCTGCGGATTCGTGACATGATAGGCGAAAATCGTGGCGCCCCCCTGGCTTTCCACCCTGTTGCGCGCCGATTGGAGAAGTTTTTTCAATCCGTGGCCATAAAAGAGATTGTCGCCGAGTATCAGCGCGGACGGAGCGCCGGCGACAAAATCGGCGCCGATGACATAGGCCTGGGCCAGGCCTTCGGGCCTGGGCTGTTCGGCATAGGAAAGCGAAATGCCCCACTGTGAGCCATCGCCCAGCAGACGCCTGAAAAGCGGCAGGTCGTGAGGGGTGGAAATGAGCAGTATTTCTCGGATGCCGGCAAGCAACAGAACCGACAGGGGATAGTAGATCAGCGGCTTGTCGTAAATGGGAAGAAGCTGTTTGGATATGGCCAGCGTCATCGGATGCAATCGGGTCCCCGCGCCACCGGCCAGAACGATTCCCTTCATCTCGTGTCACCCATCGTTGTCAGCAGTCGTTGCACACACCTCGCCACTCCTTCTCGCCAATGCGGCAGGCGGATGCCGAAGGTGGCCGCCAGTTTCGTGCAGTCAAGCCGCGAATTCGCCGGTCTTCTGGCGGGCGTGGGATAGTCGGCGGTGGCAATCGGCACCACCCTCGCCACCGGCCCGCCATGGCGCTCCGAATGAACGAACACTTCTCTGGCCAAGTCATGCCAGCTTGCCGAGCCGCTGCCCGCCACATGATAGGTTCCCCACGGAAAGAGGTCTTTTTGTGTTCGCACCGCCTGCAACAATGCGACGATGGCTTCGGCGAGGTGCGGGGCGTAGGTGGGGTTGCCGCGCTGGTCGTGGACAACGGCGATCTCATCCCTGTCCCGCGCTAGCTCCAGCATGGTTCTCACGAAATTCCGACCATGGGGGCTGTGCACCCACGCCGTGCGCAGGATGAGATGTTGTCGCAGCAGATTCCGCACCCTTTCCTCTCCGGCCAGTTTCGAAGCGCCATAAACGCCAATGGGAGAGGTGGTATCCGTTTCGGCATAGGGTTCATCGGCCGTCCCGTCGAAAACATAGTCGGTGGAAATGTGCACCAGGGGAATGCCCCGCTCGGCGCAGATTTCCGCCAGCAACGCTGCGCCGTCACGGTTGATGGCGAAGGCGGTCTCGGGGTCGGATTCCGCCGCATCCACGGCCGTGTAGGCTGCGGTGTTGACGATATGGTCAGGCATGATGTCGGTTATGGCCCGGTGCACGGTTTCCGGCCTGGTCAGGTCCAGCTGAGGACGCCCGCAGGCCACGACTTCCCATCCGCCTGGCCAGGCGCAGTTCAGCAACGAACGCGCCAGTTGACCGCTTTTGCCGATAACGAGAACCCTCATCAGGCATTTTCAACGTCCAACAGTCCCAGCCTCTGGCCGCGGTATCCGCTTCTTTCCAGCAAGGGCCGCCACCAGTCCTCGTTGTCCAGATACCAGCGCACCGTCTTGCGCAGGCCGGTATCGAAACTTTCCCGTGCCCGCCAGCCGAGCTCGCTTTCGATTTTCGTCGCGTCTATGGCATAGCGGTGGTCGTGGCCGGGCCGGTCTTCGACGAAGGTGATCAGCCGTTCGTGCGGCGCGCCCCGAGGATGCATTTCGTCCAGCAGGGAGCAAAGCGCCTTCACCACCTGAAGGTTGGTGCGCTCGTTGTGACCGCCGACATTGTACTTTTCCCCGGGGCGCCCCTTTTCCACGATTAGCCGCAAGGCGCGGGCGTGGTCCTCCACGTAAAGCCAGTCGCGCACGTTGCTGCCGTCTCCGTAAATGGGCAGGGGCTTGCCCTGGAGCGCATTGAAGATCATGTGCGGGATCAGCTTCTCGGGGAACTGGCGAGGCCCGTAATTGTTGGAACAGTTGGATATCATCGTTGGCAGGCCGTATGTGCGCCACCAGGCGGTGACCAGATGATCCGCCCCCGCCTTCGAGGCGGAGTAGGGGGAAGAGGGATCATAGGGGGTGTCTTCCCGGAAGAGGCCTTGCGGCCCCAGCGAGCCATAAACCTCGTCCGTTGAAACATGCAGGAAGCGGAAGCCCTCCCGCTTGTCGGCCGGCAACTTCCGCCAGTGGGCGCGGGCCGCTTCGAGCAGGCTGAAGGTCCCCATGAAGTTGGTCTGCAGGAAGACATGCGCATTGTTTATGGAACGGTCCACGTGGCTTTCCGCCGCCAGATGGATGACCGCATCGGGCTGAAATTTCTCGAAGGCGGCGCGCATGGTCTCGAAGTCGCAGATATCCGCCTGCAGAAAGTCATAATTCGGATGATCGGCGATGGCTGCCAGGGAAGCCGGATTGGCGGCATAGGTCAGCTTGTCGATGTTGAGCACTTCATCGCCACGCTCCAGCACCAGGTGCAGGCAGACAGCCGACCCGATGAAGCCACACCCTCCCGTGACGATGATCTTCATGCATCTTCCCCGTAAGCAAAGTAATCCGGTAGCGCCGCAAAGGGCGGATGGGCTCTGTCACGGTCAGAGATGATAGCCTGTTCCGGTTTGATTGGCCAGTCGATCCCAAGCGCCGGATCGTTCCACAGCAACCCTTTGTCATGTTCGGGCGCATAGTGGGCGGTAACCTTGTAAATGACCTCGGTATCCGGCTCGAGGGTGCAGAATCCGTGCGCGAACCCCGCCGGGATCAGCAATTGTCTCCAATTCTCCGCAGAAAGCTCCACGGCGACATGTTGGCCAAACGTGGGCGACCCCTTGCGGATGTCCACCGCCACATCGAAGATGCGGCCGCGTATCACGCGCACCAGCTTGTCCTGGGCATGCGGCGGAATCTGGAAGTGCAACCCCCGCACAACCCCCTGATCGCGTGAAAGAGAATGATTGTCCTGCACGAATTCCTTGTCGAAGCCGGCTTCTGCCAGAACTCTCTTGTTGTAGGTTTCGGAAAAGAAGCCGCGATGATCGACATGTTTCTCCGGCGTGATCAATAACGGTCCAGGGATGTGGAATGTCCTGATCGTCATGGTCATGGGTGGGCCTCATGAACCGTTTCGAAAACCTCTCACAAAACGTCGGCAAACCCGTTGCGGCTTTTCTGAAACCACCATAACGCCACAAGCGCGAACAGCCCCGCAAGAAGAGCATAGGCAGCCAAGGGGCCGAAATCTGGCCATTGACCATAAATCAGGACCTTGCGGACATTGACGATGATCAATGTCAGCGGATTGAGCATGAGAAAGGGGCGCAGCGTTTCCGGGGCCGCCTGCAGGGGGAAGAACACCGGGCTCAAGAAGAGCATGGCGGCAATAATCGGGCCGACGATCTGCCGGATATCGCGCAGATACACACCAAGGGCGGCCAGCAGCCAGCCAACGCCCAGCAGGAATGGCACGAACGGAATGAGCACCACCGGCAGCAACAGCGCCGTCAAGGGGATGGATCCCATCACGAACAACTCGAACAGGAACAACACGCCAATGCCTATCAGGGCATGGAACAAGGCGCTGCCCACCGTCGCCATGGGCAGGACATGGAGGGGAAACACCACCTTTTTCACGTAATTCTGATGCGCCAGAATGATGCCAGGCGCGGTGCCCGCCACCTCCGCGAACAGGCCGTGGACGATCAGTCCCGCGAACAGCATCAGCGCGAACACCCCCGTGCCCGCATTTTCGACCTCGATTCCCCACCTGGACTTGAAAATGGTGGAGAATACCAGCGTATAGACCCCCAGCATGAACAGCGGATTGAGAAACGACCACAAAAGCCCCAGCAGGGAGCCGCGATAGCGCGCCGCCACATCCCGCCGGATGAGCTGCAGAAGCAGGGGCAGATGATGCTGCCATTCGGCCAGGGCGGTCATGTTAGGTGCCTTCGAAGTTGCCTGTACGCACACGGTTTTCAATTGCCGTGAAGATGGTCAGCCCGGGTCGGCCAGCGCGGTGGCAATTGACCCTGACTCGTGAGCGCGATGGATGTTCCGTGTCCTTTCCGTTCCTGCTAGCGATATGTTACGCGGTTCTCAAAGTTCATTCTCGGCCTGCAGCCATTGGTAATATCCCGAGGCGTCAAAGGGGTTGGGAAACGCTTCCTGAAGGTCGCGCCTTTGCCTGTAAAGCACACGGTGTTTCTTTGCTATGTCCTTCCCATTGCTGTATTTTCCGTAAAACCAGTATCCCTCCGGGATGCGACTGTCGGTCGCTTTCGCCACACATTTCTTGTACCAGGCCCAAAGCTCGTAAACTTCCACGTTGTCACCGGCGTACCGGCGCGTCATCGTGTCCCCAATCGGTCCCAGCTTGGTGAAATGATAGAACCGCAGGGGATGGTGTTCATTGACCATGATCTGGCCGTCTGCGGTGATGTCGATCGTCCGGTGGCTCAGGTTCCAGCTGGCCACGTTGTAACCGGGGTCGCGAACGATGCGCACCTTATCAAAGAGCGCTGGCACGAGGTCGCACCATTTTTGATCGACGAACAACCCCCTGTCCTTTTCGTCATAGCAGAAGTCCAGGCAACGTTCAGACCACCACTGCGCAAAGTGCCGTCCCGCCTCATCATTGCGAATGGCCGTGAAGCCGAGATTGTAGGTTCCATGCAGCAGCGAGCCCATTTCATTGTCCATGATCGCCTGAAGCCCGCTTTCCGGCGCCAGTTGATGCGGTGTCAGGAGGATCGAACTTTCATCGAGCATATCGACCAGCGGATCGAGCGGGTTGAAAACGGCGATATCCGGATCGAGATAGAAGACCTTTTCGGCCTTTTCCATTTCGATCAGCCTGTGAATGATGGGCCCCTTGACCGCGGTGCAGGCCTCCACGATGTCGTGTCGAAATAGCCAGGATTCCATGTCCTCGATGTCCAGGTCGGTGACATACAGGACTTCGTCCCATGGCTCGTTTGCCATGTCGAAAGGAAATTCCGCCGGCGGGATGTCGGTGACGCACAGCCAAAGCGTCCAGTCCGGGTGAAATTTTTTCAGTGTTGCCCCCAGCACCCGCGCCCGGTTCAGGTATGAAAATGTCATGCTCGTGAAACAGTGAATCGTCATGAATGAAACCCGTGTTCCGTCAATCCATCGCTTGGCGTGAGAATGCGCTGAAATTCATGGCGAAAAGCCTGCGTCCACGTGCCCGTCGCTGCCTGATGATCCGTTCCAGTTCGCCGCCTTCGAAGAGCCGGATCAATTCGTCTTCGTTTTCGCAGACCAATCCCGCATCACGTTCCTTCACCACGGCCTGGATGTTGCCCGAAATGCCATTCGTCACGATGAACGCATCGGCCGCGAGGGATTCGAAGAGGGTAAAGGAAAAGGTTTCCGGCATCATGACCCACAGCAGCACGACATCGATGGCGTTGTCCACGATTGCCCTGGTCATGGCATCTGGCCGGGACGAGCTGGTCCGCGCTTTGATGAACCTGATATGCTTGTTCTTGGTCTTTTCCTGCCCGATATGAAAGAATTCATAGCGACCGTTATTCGCCATTCTGCTCGCGATTTCCAAGAAAGCCGGCCAGCCCTTGTGAAACACGGGATAACCGAGGAAAGCGACGCGTATCGGGGAATCCGGGGGCAGACTGCGGCTTGTCTGAGGCGCTGTCTTTCGTGGCGACAGGGTGACGTGAGGAATGATCTTCTTGTCACCATGTCGCAGGGATGACTTTTCGGTCCACAGGCTCAGGGCATAGGGCGACGGTGCGGCGATGTCGAACAGGATCTCGTCGTTGAACAGCCTCTCGAGTCGCCGCAGATGCCGGCTTCGCTCCTTGCCATAGACGCATATGCCGCATGCCGGTGAGCCCACTGGTGGTGCATGGCAGAAGGTGATGTCATTGCGCAAGAGCGTATAGTTGGGGCAGATGGAAAAATTGTCATGCACCCAGAACAGGGCCCTGTCGATATCGGCCGAGTGCAGGAGATTCGCCAGTATTTCCGGTGAATGCCCCAGAAGTGAATGAACGATGCAACTCATGCGCATCCCCTCGGCCTTCACATCCTTCAGGACATTCCCCAGCGTGGCGGCGCTTGCCGTACCAAGAGCCTGGCCGTTCGCCACGATATCGAAAAAGTAGGAATTGGCATCGGTTTCGGGTGACAGGCAGGGCAATGGGCTATGAGGATGGAGATTCAGATACAGATAGCCGTCGGATACGAATTCCCGTTCCTCGAACTGAACGCACAACTGAATGCCGCCGACAACGCGGGAATAGTCATCTTGCGTTACCGAAATGATCACATGCTCGCTGGATGGAGATATCTGCTTCAGACGTTTTGTGAGTTCTTCCTTGTCAAGACTTCTCTCCACGCCGATCTTGCCCCACGCCGCCATTTTTTCCTCGAGGGTTGGCAGATGGGCAAGAACGTCACGCTTGTAATCGGCAATGAGACTCCCCGGCTGCTCCGTCGCGTTCCCTGACCGATCCGTTGAGGCGGCGGGCGGGGATGCATAGACGGGAGACTGATGGAAATTCGCATTTTGCCCGGCGATACGGCGAAAGCGTTGCCTGAGCCCGGCAAGGCCCTCCTTTCTCAAGATCTCTCCCACTTTCGCCGCGGTAGGCAACAAGCCGCCTCCGCGCCTGATGCCATGTTTTACGGCGGCGGCAACCCTCCGCATCCCGGTCGGCCCTTTTTTCATCAATCTGCCCACGACCCTGAGAGGCTTGGTCACACGCCAACTCGTTGAGGACAGGAGCGCTTCGTTGAACGTTTCAGCGTGCTGCAAGCGGGCCTGAAGCTCAAAAAGCTGGCGTTGCAATGAAGTCTTTTCCGCCTTCAGTCTTTCGGCCTCGGCGCGTTCGGCTTCGATTTGCCGTTCCAGCTCCGCCTTCAGCCTTTCGGCCTCGGCGCGTTCGGCTTCGATTTGCCGTTCCAGCTCCGCCTTCAGCCCTTCGGCCTCGGCGCGTTCGGCTTCGACGAGAGCCTGCATGAACGGCGTGGCGGAATTGAAGGCGTGCAATATCGCATCCAGCGTTGCCATGGCCTTGCGGGACGTGGGGTGGTGGTCAAGCGTGATGAGCGCCTCCCAGGCGTCGGCCACCCATCCGGCGAGCATGGGATCGCCATGCAGTTCTTCCGCGGTACGCTCGCTGTGCCGGTGTGCCGGATTCAGGAACGCCGTGACCGCCGGTGCGATGTCGGCGGGGTCGAGCATGTTTATCAGCCGGAAGGTTCCGCGCACCTTGTCCAGTTGCGCTGTCCAGTCCTCCAGCAGCTCGGCATAATTGACGAACACCCGCTTGCGACCGCGCGTGGCCTTTTCCGCCTCCAGGATATGCCGCAACCACAACAGGGCGGCGGCGACGCGGGGCATGCCATCACGCCGGGCCAGGGAGTCCATGACCTCCAGTGGATTGCGCAGAGGCAGGACCGGCAGGACTTCGATGGCCGATTCATCTAGGATTTCATCGTAAAGTGATACGAAACGGCAGATGCGCGGGTCCTTCAGCACGAACAGCGGCGCATCGCCGTAATCCGCCTCGATGACCTCCCACAGCTCCCGCTTTATCGCCTCTCGTCGTGCGGGAGGCATTCCGTCCCAGGATAGCGGCCGCCAGTCATCCCAGGCGCTGCCCAGCTCGGCCAGCAGGCGTTCATGGTGCACCACCAGCATTTCCGGCTCCCAGTGGCCGGTGGGGTTGCTTGTCTCGGTGGCGCCCATCAGGCGCTTGGGCAGGGCGGCGCCGGCCAGCGACAACACGCGGGTGAGGGCCGAGGTGCCGGAACGGTGCATCCCCAACACCAGCAAGCATTGCCGGACGGTGATGTCTTTCTTGCTGTTCCGTGGGGGATGCGCCAGCTCTTGACTGTCTGCTTGTCCCACCTTCGATGGCATTGTATGTATCCGCAATCCGCCACCCCCCGGACGGGCATATATAAATTTTGAGGCCAGAGCAAGCAAGCTGGATGCAGGCGCGCGATTTCACATTCCGGTTCCATCCCTTTCCGGTTTTTCCACCCCTGGTGAATATTCCTCGCCAAGGCCGATACTGATCGGAAATGATGCCCCTCGCGCTCGATCGAAAGAGTGGTCAGGATCTGTGGGTGGTTATGGCGACCTACAATGGCGCGGCCTTTCTGCGAGAGCAGCTGCAAAGCCTGGATCGCCAGCAATTGCGCCCCGCGGGCATCATCGTGCGTGATGATGGCTCCACCGACGATACCCTCGCCATCCTGCACGAATTCGCCGACACCACCCGCCTGGCGCTCGACATCGACGTCAACGCGCGGCGCCTGGGCGCGGCGCGCAACTTTCTCACCGCCTTGCGGGTGGTGCCGGAGAACGCGGCCTACGTGGCCTTTGCCGATCAGGATGATGTCTGGGAACCCTGGAAGCTGGCGCGCGCCGTGTCGTGGCTTCGGCGCGTTCCGCCGGATCGGCCGGCATTTTATGCATCGCGCCTGTGCCTGATCGACGCGAAGGGAAACAGGATCGGCCTTTCCCCGGCGTGGCCACGCCCTCCCGCGTTTGCGAACGCGCTGGTGGAAAACATCGCCACCGGATGCACCATGGTGCTCAACCACGCCGCCTTTCGCCTGCTGCGGCAGGCGGGCGCGCCGGATGTGGTCTATCATGACTGGTGGGCCTATTTGCTCGTGACCGGTGCCGGGGGCGCGGTGCTCTTCGATACCAGGCCGGGCATCCTCTATCGCCAGCACGGCGGCAATGTGACCGGAGCGCCGGCCACCCTGGTGCAGTCCGCCTTCCGGCGGGTCATGCGCCTGGGCGTGAAGAAGAATACCACCAGGGACGTGCTTTTCAGAAACCTCGAGGCGGCTTACGCGGCCCGGGAAATGTTGCAACCGGAGAATGCGCAAATAGTGCAGGAACTTCGTGCCGCGAGAACCGCCGGCCCGCGCGAACGTTTCGCCCTGTTGAGGCAGGCAGGAGTTTACAGGCAATTCCCCCTTGACAATCGCATCATCAAGCTTCTCCTTGCGCTCGGGGTGTTGCCCATGTGAGCATCGGCGGGGTGGCCTGGGCAAGGCGGGAGCAAAGGGCGGACATATGGAGCAGGACGAAAGCGTGACAACCATCGAGAAGGGGATGGTCATCTGGCTGACCGGATTGCCGGCTGCGGGCAAGACCACCTTGGCCCAATCACTGGCGGAGCGGCTGCGCAGGGAAGGGCGGCCCGTGGTCATGCTCGATGGCGATGTCATGCGAAAGGGGATTTCGTCCGACCTTGGCTTCCGGCCGGAAGATCGCCACGAAAACATCCGCAGGGCGGCGGAAGTGGCTGCACTCATCGCAGGGGAAGGCATCACCGTCATCGCCGCGTTCATTTCGCCCTATCGGGCAGACCGCCGCCGGGCGCGCGCCATCATTGGTGAGCGGCGGTTCATCGAAGTCTATGTCAAGGCCAGCCTCGAAGAATGCATACGGCGTGACCCGAAGGGATTGTATCGCCTGGCCCGGGCGGGGAAGATAGAGGATCTCACGGGGCTTGGCGCCCCTTACGAAGAACCGCAGAATCCGGACATCGTCGTCGACACGACGCGCCTGAGCAAGAGCGAGGCGGTGCAGCGGATATATCAGCGAATCAGGAACTTGTGGACCCGTCAGCCCCATGATCTCCCGGGATGGGAACAAATCCCCTGACGGCCATTCGGCCGAAAACCTCCCCTCGTTCGCCAGTGAGGCATGTGCCGATCGTGCGATAGGGAAGTGTTTGCAGGGATCCCCGCCTTTTTGAGCCACCCGGATCAACGGCTTGCATTCATGTTTCCTCCACAGGGCGGCGTCGCCTTTGCCGATGACATTCCGGGCGGGAATGGGATAGTATCGGGGGCGAAGGCATGGCATCTTCCCCTTTGTGCGTCGTTCGGAGAGATGAAAGGCCTCGCTGAATTCCGGGAGCTTGTTGAACACCTGCCAGCCGCGATGCGCCCCCAGGCAGAATTCAGGTGATATGACCATGAGCGGCTATTCCGGCCCAGAACGCGATGGGGGGTTCGTTTTGGTCAGTGTGATGTGGGCGTTGGTGCTTCTGGCGCTGATTGCCATCGTCACCACGACGGCCTTTCGCGGCAGCCATCGCGCTCTTTCCCGCGCCGATCAGCTGGCGGGCGCCAAGGTGTTGGTGGATGGACTGGCCCAGTTGCTGGCCGCGGATATCGCGGTCACCCGGCTGTTTCGTTTCAACGGCATGGCGATGCGTTCCGGCTGGCCCCTTGCCTGCCGCCATGAAAACGCCACCATCGTGCTCACCGCCACCAATTCCGTCGGCCTGGTGGACCTCAACCTTGCCGATCGAGCGACGCTGAAGACCGTTCTTCTGGCCGCTGGCGTGAAGACCGACAAGGTGGAGCAACTGCTGGACGCCATCATCGACTTTCGCGATCCCGACAACCTGACGCGGGAGGGGCTGCCGGAGGATCGCATCTATCGTGACAGGGGTGTGCTGCATCTGCCGAAGAACTCGCCTTACGAGGATGTCGGCGAGCTGGATCAGGTGGCGTTCATGAACTCCCGGATACTGGCGCGCATTCGCGCATTCCTCACCGTGTTTTCCCACGAAAGGAAGGTCGAAACGGAAGTTTCCCCGCCCCGGCTGGCCGCCATCCTGTCGGGCCGCACGATCAGCGACCGGCAAATCGCTTCGCGCGCCGCCGAGGCCAGCCGGAAATCGCGCGCTGTGGCCTCGTCCGCATACCGTCTGGAGACGAGATATCGCATGTTCGAAATTCGCGTGATGGCGATGAGGGACAACGGCGTTCATGCCATGCGTGTGGCGGGAGTGGAAATAATGCCGGGCACCAGGGATGGGTATCGATTGGTCTACTGGAACCGAGCCACCCCCTTTTCACATGAACGGCTGTTGGCCCGTTTTCCCGATCTTCCTTCATGTTTCTTGCCTTCGCGGTCTTCCGAATGAGGGGCTCGTTTGCGCGCGGTTTCGTCGACCGGGCTCCACTTGTGCGATGCGGGCGGCCAGCAGGGGCACCCTGCAGCGTATCCGGCGGCCTTCGCGGGCGATATTCCGGGATTTTGTCGACACCTGGCCGAGGATCGGCGCAATGACCTCCTGTTTCTTGCGGCAACCTTTCCCTGCAAGGGCATCGAGCCTTCAGGATTGCTGCATGGCTGCGTGAATGTCTCGATCCGGCGGATCTTGCCGGGCGCTGGCGAGTGAAATCATTGCGCGGGAGAAGAAATCGGGGCGGAAAGTTGCAATCTCCCACAAGAGATGAGAGAATGACCTGCATTGGCCTGGGGGGAGGCGCAAGGTGTGTGTCATGAAGTTCAATTTCTGGATGCATGTATTCGGCATGCTCGCGTTGGGGGGCGCGGTTGCCGCCTGCACCACCGCCGGCGCAAGGCTTTCCAACAATCCGCTTGACACCATTTTCGAGCCCACCGAGGAACAGGTTTCGGGTGGAACGCGCCCCCGGAAAGCGAGAAATGTGTGGCGGCATGAAGACCCCGCAGGCATGGAAGTGGGCGAGGAAGAGGTCTATGGCACCGGGCAATTCCTGCGGGCCTCGCCCAAGGGAAAATTGAATCGGGTCCAGGAAACCCGCGATGGCGTAACCATAAACCTTCGCAATGTTCCCATAGCCGAAGCCGCCAAGAGCATTTTTGGCGACATTCTGGGGTTCAATTACATCATATCCCCAGGTGTGGAAGGCACGGTGACCATCGAAACCACACGCCCCTTGCCCAAGCAACGCCTGGCGCGCATCTTTGCGAACGCGTTGCGATCCCGGGGATATTCTGTCACCTACGAAGATGGCGTCTATGTGATCGGCAAGGCCGACGGCGGCAAGGGACCCGTGCTGGTGCGCGGCGAGCGGGGGCCGGTTGTTGGCGTGCGCACCTGGCTGGTGCCTTTGCGGCATGTGAGCGCGGAGCAGATGGCCGCCCTGTTGCGCCCGTTCGTCAAGAAGGGCTCCATTTTCGTGGCCGACAAGCAGCGTGACATTCTGGTCGTTTCGGGCACGACCGCGGAGCTTTCCGGCATAGACAAGATGATCCGCACTTTCGATGTGGACAGCATGCGGGGCATGTCCTTCGGTCTTTATCCCGTTCGCTCGAAAAGCCCGCTGGCGGTGGTCAAGGAGCTGGAGACGGTGTTTGGCTCCGCGGGAACGTTGGTCCCCGACAAGATCCGCTTCGTGCCCAATCAGCGCATGGGCGCCATTCTCGTCATCGCCAGGCAGCCATCCCTGTTGCGCCGGGCGAAAAACTGGATCAAGAGGCTGGACCGCTTCGTTCAGGCCAACGAGGAGAGGGTTTTCATCTACAAGGCTGAAAACCGCTCGCCCAAGGAACTGGCGGAACTCCTGGAAAAGGTCCTGAAGAGCACCGGGAAGGCCCCGCCTCCCTCCGGCTCCAAGCCCATCGCTCCCCGCTTCGCCAATGCCGGGGTGACTGTCGGCACCGATGTGGAGGCGGGACAGGAAGAAGGCGGCAAGGGCGATGCCGAACCGCCCATGACCGGCCCCGTCACCACCACGGAACGGGATGCCCTGTCCAAGGCGGTGATCGTGGCCGACAAGATGAACAAGGCGCTGCTCATCCGCACCACTCCGCGCAATTACCGGCGGATCCTGAACATCCTGTACAAGATCGACGTTCCCGTGCCGCAGGTGATGCTCGAGGCGGTGATCGCCGAGGTCACCCTGAACGACGAGTTGCGTTTTGGTGTGAAATGGTTCCTGCAAAGCGGAAAGCACAATTTCATCCTGTCCGATCTCGTCAGCGGCGCCGTGAAATCGACCTTCCCCGGCTTTTCCTATTCCTTCGCCAGCTCCGATATCCGCTTCGTTCTCGATGCGCTTTCGGACATTACCGACGTGAATGTCATTTCAGCGCCTTCGCTGATGGTGATGGACAACGAGCCGGCGGTGTTGCAAATCGGCGATCAGGTGCCCATCGCCACCAAGGCGTCGCAAAAGCCCGACGATCCCGACGCGCCCGTGGTGACCACCATCGAGATGAAGGATACCGGCGTGATCTTCAGGGTGACGCCCCAGGTGAACGAGAATGGACAGGTATTTCTGCAGATAGACCAGGAAGTTTCCTCGGCCCAGAAAACCACCACCTCCGGCATTGATTCGCCCACCATCTCGAAGCGCCGGCTGAGCACCAAGGTGCTAGTCAATGATGGAGCCGTGGTGGCTCTGGGAGGGCTTATCCAGCAGCGGGATGCCATCACTAGGAAGCAAATTCCCGTGTTGGGCAATATCCCGGTGATTGGCACCGTGTTCCGCAGCAAGACCAGCAGCATCCATCGCACCGAGTTGATCATTTTCCTCCGGCCCAGGGTCATTCGCAACAAGCGTGACGCCCAGGCCGTGGCGCAGGAGTTCCGCCGTCGGCTGCATGTCCGCCCCCTGCAACCGGTTCACGAAGGCGACATTTATGTCCGCGATGTGAGGCGGATCTTCAAATGAACCCGGCTCCCCGCGCCACGAGGCGGTGGCCTGCGGCTGCGGCTTTCTCGCGAAGAACGGTCAAGCCCGTAAAGTTCTTGCCCGCGGGATGCCATTGATGAGCAATTCACATGGATGAAAGCGCCTTGGATGACATGATGAGCGGGCCGCAGCTGTCGCCGCGCCACGGGGCGGTCTTGGTCGCCCCCCGAAAAGATGGATGAAGAGCGCCCTGTAAAAAAAGGGGGGGAGGGGGGACTGTCTTGAATAAATCGTGCGACATCATTTCATATCATTGAAATCACGATAATTTCTCTTAGTATCTGGATGGCATGACTCTTGAGGGTCAAAAGAAGCGCCAATGGCGAAAAATCGCCATTGGCGCTTCCTTGCCGTTCTTTTCACAATTCATTGAATGTCTGGCAAGAAACCGCTTCGCGGCGGCCCGCAGGGCCGTGCTTGACATTCAATGAGTTGTGAAACAGCGAATTCGTTATCCAGGACAGCCCAAAAAGCGCCCACACGAGGTGGGCGCTCTTTTCCGAATGCGTGGCCTTTTGGAGGCTTACAGGCCGAAGCTGTCCCGCGTGATGTTGTTGAACCAGGCATGCACGTAGTTGGCCTCGCGCCGGAAATAGTCGGGCGGGGCCGTACGCGGGCTGGTGGCGCCGTGCATCTGCTCGATGCGCGAGCCGTCCTTCGCCGCCTTGTAGACGCCCATGATGGAAAAGCCCCAGTCTTCCGCCGCCAGAGAGTAGCAGGTGTTGAAATATGTCGGAGCCGGCGGCTCCTTGCCGTTCAGCAGCGCGACGATGACGGCGGCGCACACCTTGGCCTGCGAGTTCGCCGCCGTGGCGGACTTGGGCATGGCGCTGGCGATGGCCGCATCGCCCAGCACGTGAATGTTCTTCTGCAGGGTGGATTCCATGGTGCGCGCGTCCACCGGGCACCAGTCGGCATAGACGCCTTCGCCACCCTTCGCCAGCCCGGCCGCGTGGGCGATTCCGCCCGCCTTCTGGTGCGGGATGATGTGAATCATGTCGGCCTTGTGCTTGTCGCCGAAAGCGGTGGTCACCGTCATGCTGGCCGCGTCCAGCTCCACCACGCCGGAATCCTGATCGCCGCCATACCACTCGATCATGGCGTTGTCCGTGCCATAGCCGTAGAACTTTTTCCAGGCGTCCATGAACAGGTCAAACTTGGAAAACTTGGCCTTCGGATCCAGCACGATGATCTTGGATTTCGGCTTGTGCTTCTTGAAATAGGCGGCAATCAGGGACACCCGCTCATACGGCCCCGGCGGACAGCGATAAAACGACGGTGGCGGACACACGATGAGCAACCCGCCATCCTCGAACGCTTCCAGCTGCTTGCGCAGCATCAGGGTCTGCTTGCCCGCCTTCCAGGCGTGCGGAAAGCGCTCCCGCGCCAGCTCCTCGCTGAATCCCGCAATGGCGTCGAACTTGAAGTCGATGCCTGGCGATACAACGCAGCGATCATAGGCGAACTCCTCTCCGCCGGCGGTTTTCACCACCTTCCTGTCCGGCTCGATGGCGATGGCCTTGTCATGCACCACCTTCACCCCCGCCTTTTTCAGCCCCTCATAACCGAAACGCAGGGATTCCAGCGAGCTCTTGCCCACCACGACCTCGTTGGACAGGTAGCAGGTGTGATAATGCTTGTTGGGTTCGATGAGCGTCACCTCGATGCCGGGGTCGAAAACTTTCAGGTATCGCGCGCAGGTCGCCCCGCCGGTGCCACCGCCCACCACCACCACCTTTTTCGAAGCGCCCCACACCAGCGAGGGCATGCCGGCCACGCCAGCCGCCGCGCCAGCCATCTGGAGAAAGGTTCTGCGGTTGAGCCTCGTCATGGCGAAATCTCCCTCGATAATCCGTTTCCATCATTGCTGGCTGGCATAGAAGTGCAGCACGGCCCGCAGCCCTTTCTCGCCGTGCGCATCCATCAGCTTTCTGACCTTCTTTTTCATCTTCTTGGTCATTTCGCGCCGGCCGCTCACATAATCGGCCATGGTGTATTGCAGGTATGGAAGCCACTGGCCCGCAAGGGGAGGAACATCCTCGTCCCCCTTTTTGCCGCCTTCCTCGTGGCATTTTTCGCAGTATTTGTCGTGCAGCTTGGCGCCTACGCCAGCCAGATCGGCGTCGAACGGCTGCTTGGCGGGGACCCATTTCTGTTTGGCGTAATAGCCGGCGATTTTCTCTATTTCCTCCTCCGTGTAGCCCCTGGCGATGCGGTCCATGAGCGTGGCGGGCACATCTCCTTCCCTGAAACCTTCCATGACCTCCATCATGTAGTCCTTCGAAAAGCCGCCGATACTGGGAATGGAAGGGCCTGCGGAAACGCCGTTGAATCCATGGCAGCCATCGCACTGCGCCGCCAGAAGCCGGGCTGGCGCGCCCTCCAGAACCTCTTTCTTCTCCGCGGCCTGTGCGGATGCCACGGCCACCCCCAGGGCGAGGCCCGTCATCCACGCGATACATCCGGGGTTCCTTGGCATTTTTTTCCTCCTCTTCCTTTGTCCGATCGATCCCGAATGCGGCTGCCGAACCGTTCTCCCTCGAAGTCCATCAAACAAATGCGCCCGGCAATATTCACTCTCTCATCCGCTCGAGAACCCGCTCGAAAGACGAAGGGCGACGTCCACCTTGTCGGTGGGCGCCGCCCCGTGATTTCGCGTTGCAGCCGCTTGCAACAATCAGCCGCCGAAGATGTCGCGGGTGATGTTGTTGTACCAGCTGTGCGCGTAGAACACCTCGCGCTTGTAGTATTCCGCCGGCGCATCCGCCGGGGTCAGGCCACCGCCCACCTTCATGATCTTGGAGCCGTCCTTGGCCAGCTTGTAGACGGCGGCCACCGAGAAGCCCCAGTCATCCGCGGCGATGGAGTAGCAGGTGTTCACGTAGGCCGGCGCCGGCGGCTCCTTGCCGTTCAGCAGGGCGGCCACGGAAGCCGCGCACACCTTCGCCTCGGAGTTCGCCGCGTAGCCGGACTTCGGCATGCCCTTGGCGATGGAGGCGTCACCAATCACGTGGATGTTCTTGTGAATGGTGGACTCGAAGGTGTGCAGGTTCACCGGGCACCAGCCCGAATCGTTGGTCAGGCCCGCCGCATGGGCGATCTTGCCCGCCTTCTGCGCCGGGATGACGTTCAGCACGTCGGCCTTCACCTTGTCGCCGAACTTGGTGGTGACCGTCTTGCTGGCCACATCCACCGCCACCGCGCCGGCATCCTGATCGCCGCCGCGCCATTCGATCATGGCGTTGTCGGTGCCGAAGCCGTAGAATTTCTTCCACGCCGCCTTGAACAGGCCCTGCTTGGAGAACTTCGCCTTCGGATCCAGAATGATGATCTTGGACTTCGGCTTGTGCTTCTTCAGGTAGTTGGCAATGAGCGAGGCACGCTCGTACGGCCCCGGCGGGCAGCGGAATGGATTGGGCGGCGGACAGATGACCACCGTGCCGCCATCCTTCATGGCCTCCAGCTGCTTGCGCAGAATCATGGTCTGCTCGCCCGCTTTCCAGGCGTGGGGCACCTCCTTGGTGGCCTTCTCGTCATAGCCCTCGATGGTCTCGTACTTGAAATCGATGCCGGGCGCCACCACGCAGCGGTCATAGGCAAACTCCTGCCCGCCGGCGGTCTTCACCACCTTCTTGGCCGGGTCGATGGCCGTCACCATGTCGTGCACCACGTTGATGCCCGCCTTTTTCAGCCCGTCGTAGCCATGGCGGATGGCCTCGATGGAGCGCTTGCCGCCAATGACCTCGTTGGACATGAAGCAGGTGTGATAGTGCTTGTTGGGCTCGATAAGGGTCACCTCGATACCCGGATCGAAGATTTTCAGGTACCGCGCGCAGGTGGCGCCACCCGGGCCGCCGCCCACCACCACGACCTTCTTGGATGCGCCAAGCACGACCGTCGGCATGCCGGCCACGCCAGCCGCCGCGGCAACGCCCGTCGCCTGGATAAATGTTCTGCGATTAACTTTCGTCATGGTCATCAATCTCCCTCGGATTTCTGTCCGTTACTGCTGGCTGGCGTAGAAATGCACGATGGCGTGCAGGCCTTTCTCGCCCTTGGCCTTGATCAGCTTGTTGACCTTCTTTTTCATCTTCTTGGTCATTTCGCGCCGGCCGCTCAGGAAGTCGGCCATGGTGAACTGCAGGTAGGGCACCCACTGACCAGCCAGAATGGCGGCGTCTTCCTCGGCTTTCCTGCCGCCGTCCTCGTGGCACTTCTCGCAGTATTTGTCGTGCAGCTTGGCGCCTTCCTTGGCCAGCTTGGCATCGAACGGCTGCTTGGCCGGCACCCATTTAAGCTTGGCGTAATGCTCCGCCAGCTTGGCGATTTCATCGTCGGTGTAGCCCTTGGCGATGCGGCCCATGATGGTGGCGGGCACTTCGCCGGCCTTGAAGCCCTTCATGACCTCGATCATGTAGTCCTTGGAAATGCCGCCGATATTGGGAATGGCCGGCCCGGCGGAAGCGCCATTCGGGCCATGGCAGCCATCGCACTGCGCCGCCAGCATCTGGGCGCTGGCGCCTTCGATCAGCTCTTTCTTGTCGCCCGCCTGGGCGGATGTCGCGGCCAGCCCGAGGGCCAGGCCCGCCATCCAGAGTACATGCCTCATTTTGCGTGGCATTTGTCTCCTCCTCTTCTGGTTGTTGCGTGGTCCCCTCACAGTCGGGCCCACCACATTTTCCGGTTCCCCCTCTCATGGTGGCCGGAATTCCCGAGGCTCCGCGGGCTGTTTCGCGGCCCGCGGAGAAACTTCAATTCATTTCCCGTTCTTCACCTGCTCCGCAGCCTCATTGGATCGGGGCGGATTTTTCATGGCTTCCTCGAGCATCTTGATGAGTTTCGGGTTGCCGTTCTTCGCCGCCCTGGCGATATCCAGCGCCGTCTGCCCCTTTCTGTTCTTCAGCGTCGGGTCCGCGCCGGCCAGCAGCAGGATGCGGGCCATGCGCGCCGAGCCGTTGCGCGCCGCCTTCATCAGCGCCGTTTCGCCGTCTTCATCCTGCGCGTTCACGTCCGCGCCGAATTGCAGCAACACCGCCACCACCGGCAAATGATCCGCCTCCGCCGCCCTGATGAGAGCGGTGGCGCCGGTTGCGTCGCGCGCATCCACTTTCGCGCCACGCTCCAGCAACAGCTTCGCCACGCCGTAGTGCCGTTCGTCCGCGGCCAGCATCAGCGGCGTGGCGCCGTGCTTGTCGGTCACGTTCGGATCGGCTCCCGCATCCAGCAGCGCCTCGGCCACATCCTCGTGCCCCAGCTGCGCGGCGCGGTGCAGGGCGGTGCGCCCCTGCTTGTCCTTCGCGTTCACGTCTGCGCCGTACTTGATGAGCATTTTCACCGCCGGCAGGTTGCCGTAGCGTGCCGCGCTCATCAGCGGCGTGTGCCCGGCGCGAGAGCGGACATCCACGAACGCGCCGTGCTCCAGCAGCATGGCGATGATGGACGGGTAGTTGTTGTCCGCCGCGAAGGTCAGCGCGGTGCACCCCACCACCGTGCGAGCGTTCACGTCTGCCCCTTTGCGGATGAGATAGGCCACCACGGCGATGTTGCCGTTTTCCGCCGCCAGCATCAGCGGTGTCTTGCCATACCGGTTGGCGGCATTGGGTGAGACGCCCCTTTTCTCGATCAACTCGCGCACCATTTCCAGGTCGCCAACGATGGCGGCCTCGCGCAAGGCCTTGCCCTCCTCGGAGGTGTCCACGTATTTCTTGGACAGGCGCTTCCAGAATTTCTCGGCCTTTTTCTGGCTCACGACCTTTTCCGGTGGCACTTCCATGGCCATGACCGCACCGCCGAACAGGACCATTCCGGCGGGGGTGATTGCGAGAGCCAGTCCAAGGAAAACACCTCCCAGAACACGCGACATGTCTCCCGCCGCAAAGGACGAGCGGCGGGCCTGCTCCCCTTCGGTTTTGCCCCAGGCGGCTCGCACTGTTCAGCTTTCCTCTTCTTCCGGTTCATCGGGCAGCTCGTGCGCCACGCCCTTGTGGCAATCGATGCAGGTCTTGCCTTCCTCGCGCGCGCGCTGGTGCTTCTTGCGCGCCACGCGGTCCTGCTCGTCAAAGGCCATGGCATCCCACGAATGGCAGTTGCGGCATTCGCGCGAATCGGTGGCCTTCATCTTGGCCCACACACGGTTGGCCATCTTCCAGCGATAGGCCTCGAACTTTTCCTTGGTGCTGATGGTGCCGAGAATTTCGTGCCACACGTCCTTCGCGGCCATGACCTTGGCCAGCATCTTGGGGAAGAACTGCTTGGGCACATGACAGCTCGCGCAGCCGATGCGCACGCCGGCATGGTTCAGAAAGTGCTCGCTTTCCTGCCACTCCTCCAGGTTCCAGCGCATGGAATGGCAGGAGGTGCAGAATTCGGTCTTGTTGGTATAGCTCAGACCGACGTTGAACAGCCCTGCGAACACGATGCCGCCCGCGAAGATGGCGGCAATGATCCCCGCTTTGCGGACACCAAAAGGCAAATTGCAATCCCCCTCCTGACTGCGCGAAAGAACTCGCGCTTTTCCTCCCTGTGGTCACTCTGC
>JALVSR010000042.1 GCA_027024225.1 Hyphomicrobiales bacterium
CCGTAGCCGGCGCTGGCGCCGATGTAGAAGCCGGAAAAACGCGGGCCTGGCGTGTGGCGCGCCAGGTAGGATGCTTCCTTTTCGCTGCGCACCACCACTGCGGCGGTGGGTTGCACGCGCAAGGCCTCGCGCCCTTTGTCTACATTTTCGCACGCCTGCAATTGCACCCATGCGCCAAGGCAAGAGAAAAACGTGCCAATATCCATGTCTGACCCCTCTTCATGCTGTGGATGTGATGCATCCCCAGCCCTCAAGAAGGGTTTAGAAACCGGCCTTGGCGGCGCGTTGACGGCGTGGCGGCGCGGCAGCGGTCATTTCGTGGCGGATTGGGCGCGAATGCGGCGCACAGGTGGCGGCCCAGCAACCGGGAACCACAACGTGGTGCCGGAGGACATCCGATGAATAACCAGCAGCTCGCTACGTCTGCGGAAGTGAAAAGCCACAACGTGGCCGCCGGAGGACATCCGATGAGACGCCATCGGCACTCTTGGTCTGCAAAAGTCAAAGGCCACGACGTGGCTCGCCGCGTCGTCAGCGCGGTATCGCGCCTGAGGACGTCTGATGAGCTGCCAGCAGCTCGCTACGTCTGCGGAAGTGAAAAGCCACAACGTGGCCGCCGGAGGACATCCGATGAGACGCCATCGGCACTCTTGGTCTGCAAAAGTTAAAAACCACAATGTGGTTCAACGCCTTCTCAGGATGCTGCCCAGCACGCCGCGGATGATGGCCCGGCCCAGCTGCGTACCGATGGAGCCGACCATGGAGCGGATGAACCGCTCGGTGGTGCTCATGCGGCGGGAAGAACGGCGGCTTTCGCGCTCCTCGCGCTTGCGGGCCTCCTCCTCGGCCTTGCGCGCCTCTTCCTCCGCGCGCAGGCGCTCCAGCTCCTCGGCGCGTTTTTTCAGGATTTCATAGGCGCTTTCGCGGTTCACTTCTTCCTCGTAAAGGCCGAAGAGGGGGGAGTTCTGGATCACCTGCTTGCGCTCCGCTTCCGTAATCGGCCCCATGCGCGAGGAGGGTGGGCGGATGAGCGTGCGCTGCACCATGCTCGGCACGCCCTTCTCCTCCAGCGTGGAGACCAGCGCCTCGCCCACGCCCAGCTGGGTGATGACCTCCGCCGTGTCGAAGCGCGGGTTCTGGCGAAAGGTTTCGGCCGCCGCCTTCACCGCCTTCTGCTCGCGGGGGGTGTAGGCGCGCAGCGCGTGCTGGATGCGGTTGCCAAGCTGCGCCAGCACGCCATCGGGCACGTCCAGCGGGTTCTGCGTGACGAAATACACGCCCACGCCCTTCGACCGGATGAGCTTCACCACCTGCTCGATCTTCTCCACCAGCGCCTTTGGCACCTCGTCGAACAGCAGGTGCGCCTCGTCGAAGAAGAACACCAGCTTCGGCTTGTCCGGGTCGCCCACCTCGGGCAGTTCCTCGAACAATTCGGAGAGCAGCCACAAGAGAAAGGTGGCGTAAAGGCGCGGCGACTGCATCAGCTTGTCGGCGGCCAGGATGTTGATGTAACCGCGCCCGTCGCGCGTGGTGCGCATGAAATCGCGGATATCCAGCGCCGGCTCGCCGAAGAACAGCTCCGCCCCCTGTTCCTCCAGCACCAGCAGGCGGCGCTGAATGGCCCCGATGGTGCGCTTGTCGATGTTGCCGTATTCGGTTGTGAGCTCCTTTCCTCGCTCGGCCAGATCCTTCAGAAGCGCTTGCAGGTCCTCCAGATCCAGCAGCAACAAGCCCTCCTCGTCGGCGATGCGAAAGGCGATGTTCAGCGCCCCTTCCTGCGCCTCGGTCAGGTTCATCAGGCGCGAGAGCATCAGGGGCCCCATCTCGGAGATGGTGGTGCGCACCGGATGTCCCTGCTCGCCGAACAGGTCCCAGAAGATGGTGGGAAAGCCGCGGAAATCGTAATCGTCGAAGCCGATCTTTTTCGCGCGCTCCAGCAGGAAGTCCTTCGGCTCGCCCGGCTGGGAGATGCCCGCAAGATCCCCCTTCACATCCGCCGCGAACACCGGCACGCCAGCATCGGAAAAGCCTTCCGAGAGGATCTGCAGGGTCACCGTCTTGCCGGTGCCGGTGGCGCCGGTGATGAGCCCGTGGCGGTTGGCGTAGGGCAGGTTGAGCCACTGCTTGATGGGTTTGCCGTCATCATCGAAGGCGGAGCCGATGAAAATCCGCTCCATGCTGGAATCGTCCTTCATGGGTGGTGCGCCCCCTTGTCGGTTGTGAGCCATGGATTTCCGCCGATCGCTGGCAAGCATGGGAAATTCGGCATGACGCTGTCAAGCGAAAGACGGCCGCCCATAGGGGTTCGCCGGTGGCCGCCCATGACGAAGGCCGGCGGTGTCACGCCGCCGGCCCCCCGGGGTGCCTCTCGCGCCGCTATCGCCGGCGATCTCACGCCAGGTTGCGCAAGGGTTGACCGATGAAACCGCCCCGCGCCCCACCCAGGCCCTTGTCCTTCAGAATTTGGGGGGCGCGAGGTGGTGGATGGTTCTTCCATTCATTTTGGTATCATTTTGGTATCAAGTGTGCGTGGCCGTGGCTGCGCGCAGGTGCTTGAGCAGCTCCATGCTCGGCTGGCCGTTCACCGGCAGGCGGCTTTGCAGCTGAAACAGCCGGATGGCATTGGCCGTGCGGTTGCCCATCAGGCCATCCACCGGCCCGACGTCATAGCCGAGCCCCTTGAGCAGCTTTTGCACCTCCATCACCAGCGCCTTGCCCGTCGGTTCCTTCTCCGGCGTCAGGGAGGAGGCCTGAGGCCCGGAATCGTCACGCCATTCGGGCCGGTCGATAACGAGGATGTTGGCATTGCGCACCACTGGTTTCAGGCGGAATTCCTCGAGCCGTTTCCGCAAGACCGCCAGTTTGTCCGCGCCAAGGAATTCGCCCAGCTTCCTCGCCTGTGACGCGGCCATGGCGTCGCCCCGGGCGGCGGCCACGGAATACCAGAACCAGGCCTGCTCCAGATCTTGCGGCACGCCCTGGCCGCGGTGATACAGCACTGCCAGGTTGAACTGGCTGTCGCGCACGCCATGTTCCGCAGCCTTGCGGAACCAGTAGGCCGCCTTTTCGAAATCCGGCGTGCCCAGCTTGCCGGCCGCGTGCAGGGCGCCCAGGTTGTGCATGGCGCGCACGTTGCCCAACAGGGCCGCGCGCTCGTACCATTTGGCCGCCGTTGCGAAATCACGCGGCACCCCCAGCCCCTGTTCATGCATGGCGCCGAGGCGGAACATGGCCACGATCACGCCTTTGTCCGCCGCCTTGCGGAACCAGTGGGCCGCCTTTTCAGGGTTCTGCGCCAATTTGTCATGCCCGCGCAAGTAGCGCGTGGCCACCATGAAGGCCGCCTTGCCATCACCCTCAAGCGCCGCCTGGCGCAGGGCCTCCGGGCCGATGCTTTCGGGCAGCGAGGGGACCGCCTGATGGGTGCTGGCGGCCGACATGCCGATGCTGCCGGTAACGATGTCGCTACCGTTCGTCAGGCTGGCGCTGGCCGTCTCCCGAGGCGTGAACAGCCCTGACGAAGCCGCACCGGCGGTCGGTCTTGCGCTGGCGCCGGCCGACAGGCTCGCCTGCTTGTCCTGGCCGGGCGCGGCCGGCCTTGCCGCTTCATCATGCCGGGGCGCGTTCTTCGCGGCCGGCTCGTTGGCTGGACCGGCATTCTCCCCGGGTTCCCCGGTGGCCGGAGCGGACGGCGTGGTTTGCGCCGCGCCGCCAGTGGTGGCAGAGGGGGCTCCTTGGGCCGTTTCTTCCGCCGGCATGCTGCTGACGGTGGGCTTTGCCACCGGTGGGGTCCTGGTGGACGGATTCTGGGTGAGGTAGAGCGTGGCCGAGGCCAGCAAGACCGCGCCAGCCAGCATCAGGCGCCGCCGCGATTGGGTGGCTTCGGTCTGCCTTCCATCTTCCTTCATGGCCTGCTCCGGCAGATCCTTCCCGCCCTTCCGGCTGGTAAAAAGGCCCAGAATGGACTTGGACTTGCCCTCGGTGTCTTCATCTTTCGCATCGGCCTGGGCTTCCGCACCGGGGGAGGCCGGCATGGCTGCCGCCGGCGCCGTGGCGGCATGGGGTGCGGTATCCTTCTGTTTGCGTCCCGGCATGAAACGGGCCAGGAAGCCGCCGCTCTCTTCCTTGTCCTTGCCTCCAGCGTCTTTCTGGCTGGCGGCCAGCGCGGCCCGCCGGGCGGCGGCGATGAAATCATCCTCCAGCTGCACGGGCCTGGCGGCGGCATTCGTGGCGGCGGGCGCGCCGGATGCCATGTCCGCTGTCACCGCGTGGGCGGGCGCATCGGTGATGGGACCATCATTCGCGGGTGCCGCGCTCCGCGCATCATTGCCGGCGCCGACCGGGGCCTCGGCCATCAGGCGGGCGGAGATGCGCTCCGCGATGCGCTGGGGATCGTCATCGACATTTCCCGCGGCCGCTCCGGAGGGCTCGCCTTGCTGGCTGGCCGAGACCTGCCTGGCAGGTGAGGGCGCGTTCATGTCGGTTTCCGGGGCGGGAGCGCTTTCGGCCAGCAGATCCGCCGCGGCCATGTCCGTGTCCATCGTGCTGGTTTGCGGTTCGGTCCGGGGCGTCTCCGTCTTCGCCGTGGGGGAGGATGCTTGCCCCACCGGCCGCTCTTCCAGCTCGATCAGCCGTTCCACGATCTCGGCCAGCGTGGCCTGTGTGGCTTCCAGCATTTCACGCGCGTTGCGGTCGGCCTCGCGGGCGAATTTCTCGAGCTCCTGCAGGCCTTTCTTCAGGGCGGCGATTTCCTCGTCTCGGCCATCTTCCGCATGGGCCGCGGCGCCATCTTCCAGTGTCTGCTGCAATTGCTCGACAATGGCTTCCATCTGCTGCAGGCGCTGCCCCTGGGCCGAAACCTCGGCCAGGGCCGATTCGTGCGCGGCCAGCTTGTCGCCGATGATGGCCAGCGGCTCGCCCAGCGCCTCTTCCACCATGTTGCGCAGGCCCAGGACCTGCTCCTCGATGGCGGCCACGCGCGCATCGTCGGCGGGAGCGCCGCCGGCGTGCGCGGCCTGCAGCTGGGCGCTCAGCGTGTCCAGACGTTCCCGCAGGGCCATCACCTCGGCGCGGTCGGCCTTGTCCTCTACCGCCGCCGAGAGATGCTCCAGCGAAGCCCGCACTTGTTCCAGCTCATCGCGGCCGACCTTTTCCTGCAGTTCCGTGCGCACCGCGTTGAGCTGATCATCGATGCGGTCGATGTCGGTGCGCAAGCGTTCCACGTCCATGGCGCCGGCGGCCAGGTCCTCGATCTTGCCCTGCAGGCGCGCCACCATGGCGGCGATGCGCTCCTCGGTCGCGCGCACCTGCGAGCCGGTCTCGGCGCGGATCATCTCCTCCACGTTTTCCGGCATGGCCGGGGCGGTGGCGTGCTCCACCTTGGCCGCCAGCTCTTCCATGCAGGCGTCCACATAGGCGCGGGTGCTGCTCTCGGCGGCGGCGGTGATGTCCTCCAGGCGCTGCTGCAGGGCGTTGATGCGCTCTTCCAGCGTCTGCACGGCCTCCACCGGGCCACCGCCGCCCCGAGCCAGTTGCAGGGCTTCCGCCGTGCGCTTGCTCACTTCCTCGAGCTGCTCGCGCAGGCTGCCGATGGCTTCCGCCGTGCGTCCTTCCGCCAGCTCCAAGTGTTCGATGAGGTTGTGCAGCGCCGTTTTCAGCTCCGCGTAGCCTGGCACTTCCTCGGGCTTCTGGGGCGCGAAGGGCCGTTCCTCTTCCAGCCGCCGCCCCAGTTCTTCCAGCCGTCCGGCGATGGCGGCCAGCTGTTGCTGCACCAGTTCCTCGAATCCGTCCATCCTGCTGGCATTCAGAGCCATCTTTCCATTCTCCCCGACTATACCGTCACGGCCCGTGACCCTTCTGGCGCGACTGGCGGCCACGGCCGGCCGGGCATCACCGTCACCGCCGGACGGCGTAACGGGCACCGCATCGCGCAGCAGTTCCTGCAACTGATCGCGCACGCTGCGCAGCGCTCGTGCATCTCCGCCGCCGTTCTTCTTCCCCGCCATGCGCAAGGGCCTCTGGCTCGTGCATGCAAGGGCCTGGCGCGCTTCGTTTTGCGACCGGGCCATGTTGCCTGCTCACAAACGTCGACAATTAAGGTAAACATTTCATTAAGCGGCTGTATCTCCCGCCGCATTTGTGCGCTGACCGCAGCTGGGCAAAAAACGGAAGGGGTAAGAGACACCCAAGGGGGCGCCGCGCCAAGGGCCTCCAAGCGAGGGATCGGGGGATATGGGCCCGGCATTCACCCTTTCCGAAAACGGGTGAGCACGCGCATCATGCAAGATTGCAAAGGGGCTGTCTGGCGCAAACTGCCCGGCCCTGAACCTGAGGCTTCCGGTTCGGTGGGCGCAAACGGGGCACGGGGTGGTGGGTGGTTCGCAATACGTTTTTTGGGCTGGCCCGGACAAATTGCTCAACATCGTTTCATGTCATTGAAATCATCATGATTTCCCAACATCTCGACAACATGGTTTTCGAGGGTTGAGAGAAGCGCCAATGGCGATTTTCTGCCATTGGCGCTTCTTTGCCATCCTTTTCGCAACTTATTGAATGTCAGGCATGAAAGCGCTTCGCAACGGCCCATGGGGCCGTGCTTGACATTCAATGAGTTGTGAAACGGCAAGCTCGTTATCTGGGCCAGCTTTTTTCGTGCGTTTCGGTGTCGGGCGGCTTTCATGCCCGGCATCGCCCGACACCGTGCCGTGGGCACCAAGGTGGCGGCGCAGCATGCCCGCCGCGACTGCAAGCGGAAACAAGCGGAAACGATCGAGATGGATCACGGAGTGCAATGGCTCGCGCCGCCAGGTCCGGCCCGAAGCCGGTGTAGGGCCATTCACCCCGCCCCGGCCTTCGAGGACACGATGCGCACGGGCTGTCCGGGTTGCGGATGGGCCAGCCGGTGGCTCACCACCCGTACGCCCGCCGGCACCCCCGTCACGATGACCTTGCCTTCGTCCATGCCCAGCAATTTCACCGGCAGGCGGGCCAGCCGGCCATCACGCACGATCATCACGCTGTTGCCATCGGCCAGCGCGGCTTCCGGCAGCAACACGACATCACGCAGCAGCGGCCCCCGCATGCGCACTTGCGCAAACGCGCCGGGCTTCAGCCAGGCCGCCTGTTGCGGGTCGTCGGGTGTGGCGTAAAGGCTTATCGCCCCACTCTTGCGATCCACCCGCGCGCCCTCGCGGGTGACGGTGGCCGGCAACGACACCTCTCCGGTGCGCGTGTTCACCACCACGCGCACCTTGCGCCCCACGGCCTGCTCGCCGGCGCGGCGCAGGGCCAGCAGCCGCGCCTCGGGCAGCTGGAACAGCACCTCCGGCGCATCGGCGTCCACGAGAGTGGCCAGCTGCACGCTGGGGCCTGCCTGTTGCCCCACTTCCGCTCGCACGTTGGTCAGCTGGCCGTCGAAGGGAGCGCGCAGGACGGTCTTTTTCAGGTTGTCCCTGGCCTTTTCCAGCGCCCAGGAAACGCGGGCGAGGACGGCCTGTCGTTGCGCCAGGCGGGCCCGGGCCACCGCCAGCGCCTGCTTGCGACTTTCCAGTTTTTCACGCGCGCTCAGGTATTTCTGCTGCTGTTGGTCCAGTTTCGACTTCGGCAGGGTGCCCCGCTGCACCAGCGTGCGCACGCGGTCGAATTCCCGCTGCGCCACGCGGAACTGCGCCTCGGCCTCGCGCAGCAGGCGCTGCTCCGATTCCATCTTCCCGCGGGCCTCGGCCAGCAGGACTTCGGCCTCCTTCAATTGCGCTTCCGCCTCGCGGACCGCGGCGCGATAGACAAGGTCCTCGATCCGCAACAGCTCCTCGCCCTTGCGCACTTCCGCGCCGTTTTTCCACTTCGCCGACACCTGGCTGATGCGGCCGGAAACGGGCATTTGCAACGTGGCCATGCGGGCGGGCGCCACCTCGCCGTAGAGGATCCACGTCGGCCGGATGCTGACGGGACGGGCCGTGATGACCTGCACGGCCACCGGCTTTTCCACCGCCTTGCGCACATGGGGCGTGGGCGCAAATGCCATGATGACCTTCCAGCCGGCCGCGCCCAGGGCCAGCAGCACCAGCGCCAGCAACAGCTGCCGGCCGAGGCGCGCCCGGCGCGGCGCGGGGGGTGCTGCCGGCGTGTCCTCTTCCCCCGCCAGGGGTTGGGCGGGAATGTCCATTTCCGGGCGCTTGTTCATGTGTTCATCACATACAGGGAAGGTCTGGTGGACTTCTCATCCGTCCCAACATACCAGCAGGGACGGAAAAGCAAAAACTTAAAATGATTACAGGAAAATTCCCGCCCACATGCGTTTCATCATTCTCCTGGCCCGGTTTGCATTCGGTGGAGTGGGGAGGGCTACAGGTCGTGATACTTGTCGGCGCGGCCCCTGGCCTTTTCCACGGGATACTTGCGCGCGTTCAGCTCGATCTTGCGGGCGGCCGCGGCGGCCAGATCAATGCCCGCCTTTTCCGCGATCAGCAGGAGATACAGCAACACGTCGGCGCATTCCTCTTCCAGTCGCGCGCGCAGCTTGTCATCCGTGGCCAGCGCCTTCTCCAGCTCCTCGTCGGTTTTCCACTGCGCCAGCTCCAGCGCTTCCGCCGCCTCCAGCGTCAGGGACAGCAGCAGGTTCTTCAGCGTGTGAAACCGCTTCCACTCCCGCGCGTCGCGAAAGGCAATCAGCCGGCGCGTAAGTTCCGCCAGGTCCGGGCTTTCCTCGTCTTGCCTCCTGGACATTTCTTCCCGCTCCCGTTCAACGCCAGAACGATGGCTGCAACACCACCAGCACGGTGAAGAATTCCAGCCGCCCCAGCAGCATGGCGATGGACAGTAGCACCTTCGCCGCATCCGGCATGGCGCGGAAGGTGCCCGCCGGGCCGATCATCTCCCCCAGGCCGGGGCCCACGTTGGTCACCGCCGTGATCACGGCGGAAAGGGCGGTGACGAGATCCACCCCCGTCAGCGCCACCAGCATGCCAAATAGCCCTACCGTCATGAACAGCACCGAGACATAGGCGAACACCGCCATGGCGATATCCTGCGTCACGGTGCGGTTCTCGTAGGCCATGCTCACCACCCGGTGCGGCATCACCAGGCGCTTCACGTAAGCCGCGATGGACATCATCATCACCTGGATGCGGAAAATCTTCATGCCGCCCGCGGTGGAGCCGGTGCAGCCGCCGAAGAACATGAACACCAGGAAGGCCGCCATGGCGAACACCCCCCAGCCGGAATAATCGGCCGTTGCATACCCGGTGGTGGTGATCACGCTGGTGACGTTGAAGGCCGCCAGCCGCAGCGCCTCCGCCGGCGTCATGCCCTTCTGCCAGATCAGCCACAGGGCAATGATGAGCACGCTCATCAGCAGCAGGGTGAGGAAGCCATGCACCTGCTCGCTGCCGAAGAAGGATGGCTTGCGCTCGCGGATCATGCGCACGTAGATGACCAGGGGCAGGGAACCGGTGATCATGAACACGATGCAAATCCAGTGCAGCACCGGGCTGGTGAAATAGGCGAACGAGGCGTCATGGGTGGAAAAGCCGCCTGTGGAAAGGGTGGTCATGGCGTGGTTCACCGCGTCGAACATGCGCATGCCCGCCAGGCGGTAGGCCAGCGCGCACATGGCCGTGAGCAGCACATAGACGAACGCCAGCCAGCTGATGAACTGCCGCGCGTGCGGCATGATCTTGTCGGAGCGATCCGAACTTTCCGTCTGGAACAGCTGCATGCCGCCCACCCGCAGGAAAGGCAGCATGATGAGCGCCATCACCACGATGCCCAGCCCGCCGACCCACTGCGTGAGGGAACGCCACAGCAACAGGCCTTCGGGCAGACCGTCCAGCCCCGTCAGCACCGTGGCGCCCGTTGTGGTGAGGCCCGAGACGGCCTCGAACCAGGCATCGGTGAAGTCCAGCGGCTTTTCCATGAAGACGAAGGGAATGGCGGCGAATACCGAAAGCGTCAGCCAGCTGGCCACCGTGATGACGAAGCCCTCCTTCAGCCGCACCCGCTCCGACCAGGCATCGCGCGAGATGAGCACCATCATGGCGCCGATGAAGCCGGTGATGAGCGCCGAGCCGGCGAACACCTGCCAGTCGGGATTATTGGCCACCAGATCGGCCAGCATGGGCGGAATCATCAGCAGCGTCAGAACCAGCATCAACGCTCCCACCACGAACATCACGCGGTAGGGGTCGATGGCCGGACTGCGCCCGCCCACCCGGTGGGAGGCGCGTGTGGCCTTCTCCGCCATATGGTCGAACGTTTCCATTTGCCGCGTCAGCCCATGGTTTTCGCCGCCGTGCCGCCTGATCCGGCGGCAAGCTATCATGTTCGGGGAGTTCGTGCATCCCCGCCCGCGATCCCATTCTCAGTCTTCGCCGCCGCGAAAGGGTCGGGATGGTAGTCCACCCGCATGAGATACAATCCCTCCGGCGGCGCCACCGGGCCACAGGCGGCGCGATTGCACGCTTCCAGGGCCGCGCGCAGGTCTCCGGCCGTCCACTTGCCTTCTCCCACCAGTTTCAGCGAGCCGACCATGGAACGCACCTGGTTGTGCAGGAAGGAGCGTGCCGAGCAGGTGATGTGGATTTCCTCGCCCACGCGTTCCACGGCGATGGCGTCAAGCGTTTTCACCGGGCTTTCCGCCTGGCACTGGCTGGCGCGGAAGGTGGTGAAGTCGTGCCGCCCCACCAGCGCCTGCGCCGCCTCGTGCATGATGCCGGCGTTCAGCGCCACCGGCACGTGCCATACCCGCCCCCTGTCCAGCGCCGGCGGCGCAGGGCGGTTGAGAATGCGATAGAGGTAATGCCGGCGCATGGCGGAAAACCGGGCATGAAATTCCTCCTCCACCCGCGCCGCGGCCAACACCACCACCGGGTGCGGGCGCAGATGAAAGTTCAGCCCCGCTTGCAGCCTGTGCGCGGGCCAGTCCTTCTCGAGGGTCACGTGCGCCACCTGCCCACGCGCGTGCACGCCGGTGTCGGTGCGTCCCGCGCCCTGAACACGCACATCCCGCTGGCCGGTGAGTTTCTCGATGGCTTCCTCCAGCACCTGCTGCACGGCCAGCCCATTGGCTTGGCGCTGCCAGCCGACGAAGGGGGCGCCGTCGTATTCGATCTTCAAGGCATATCGCGGCATCAGGATTTGCTCCCGGTTTGCCGGTTTGAGGTTGTTTCCGGCGGAGGAATGCGCATGCCCGGCTTCACCGGAAACCCGCGCAGGAAGGCTTCTCGCTCAAGCGGCGCCTTGCCCTCGCGCTGCAACACGAGTGGGCGAATGGCCCCCTCGCCACAAGCGATGGCAAGGTCCTTGTCCAGTATCTCGCCCGGCGCGGCCTTGTTCGTATCCGCATCCCGCGCCGGCTCGGCCTTCAGTATGCGCACGCGCACCTTTTCTTCTGGCTTCTCTGGCCTGGGCAGCCACATCCATGCGCCCGGATAGGGCGAAAGCCCGTGAATGTGCCGCAACACCTCTCGCGCGGAGCGGGAAAAGTCTATTTGCGTTTCTTTCTTGCTGATCTTCTCCGCATGGGTCACCCCCGCCTGCGGTTGCGGCACACAGTCGAGCGTGCCGCGCGCCTCCAGTTCTTGCATGGCCGCGGCCATCAGCTCCGCCCCCTGTTCCGCCAGCAGGTCGTGCAGTTCGCCGGCGGTGGTATCATCCGTGATGGGCACCTCCAGGCAACCACACACGTCGCCCGTGTCCAGCCCTGCATCCATGCGCATCACGCACACCCCACTGGTTGTGTCCCCGGCCATGATGGCGCGCTGAATCGGCGCCGCCCCGCGCCAGCGTGGCAGCAGCGAGGCGTGCAGGTTGAAGCACCCGTAGCGGGGGATTTCCAGCACCTTGCGCGGCAGGATGAGGCCATAGGCCACCACCACGATGACATCGGGCCGCAACGCCCTCAGCGCCTCCTGTTCATCTCTGTCGCGCAGGGATCTTGGCCAGCGCACTTCCACCCCCATCTCCCGCGCCGCCTGCGCCACCGGAGTGGGGCGCTCTTTCTTGCCGCGGCCGGCGGGACGTGGCGGCTGGGTGTAGACGGCTGCGATATCGTGCTGTTGCGCCAGTTTGCGCAAGGTGGGCACGGCAAAATCCGGCGATCCCATGAAGATCATGCGCATGACCGTTCTCCCCCTCGCACGGCTCCTGTCGTCCTTCTGCATGGCGCAAGGCCGATGAAAACACGCCCGCAATGCGGGCAGAGCGCCTGCTCCATAGGTAAGCCCCCGCAGCGCCCGGGACAAGCGCTACGGGGGCATCCTGTTGCAGGGTTGAGGTCGGCCAGGTCGGAACGAGGCGTCCGATCGCCGCGGCGATCAGGCGCGGTATTCCTTCAGCCGCGTCGTTCTCAGGCCCTTCAGCCCATATTTGTCGATGGCCCGCTGCCAGCTGAGGAATTCTTCCACCGTCAGCGCATAGCGCTCACAGGCTTCCCGCAGCGACAACAGCCCGCCGCGCACGGCCGCCACCACCTCCGCCTTGCGGCGAATGACCCAGCGCCGGGTGCCCGGCGGCGGCAGGTCGGCAATGGACAACGGAGAGCCATCAGGCCCGATCACGACTTTCACTCGGGAAAGTACAGGATTACTCATACGCATACACCCGTCAGAATACGATACACTAACACACAAACAACACGCGCTTTCGCGTCAACCATGGGCACCTTACCGCCACGCGACTTAAAAAACGTCTAAGCGAAGGCAAACAATTTGCTAAGATCGCTGCCATTCCAGCACACCGCCACAACCGGCCAATGATCAGGAGGAGAACTACACGCGTGACTTTGCCGGCCGATCATGTTCGCGCTCTTTCGCAAGGCCTGCTGGAGGCCGTGCGCGCCGCCACCGACCTGCCTCCGGGAGCGCGGGTGGTGGTGGCCATGTCCGGTGGCGTGGATTCCACCGCCACCGCCGGGCTGTTGTGCGCGGCCGGCTACGAGGTGGTGGGCGTGCACATGCGACTGGGATCCCCCGGTGGGGCGCATGCGGCGGGCAGAAAGGCCTGCTGTGGCGCGCAGGACATCCTGGACGCCCGCCAGGCGGCGGTGCGGCTGGGCATCGAGTTTCACGTGATGGAGCTGCGCGAGGCCTTCCGGCAAGAGGTGGTGGAGCCCTTCGTTGACAGCTATCTTGCCGGGCGCACACCCAACCCGTGCGTTGAATGCAATCGCACCGTGAAGTTCACCACCCTGCTGGCGCGCGCCCGCGAGCTGGGAGCGGCGGCGCTGGTGACGGGGCATTACGCCGAAATCCGCCGCCTGCGTCCCGGAAACGAGCGTTTCGGCCTGTTCACGCCCGCCGACATGAGGCGTGATCAGAGCTATTTCCTGTACGCCATCACGCAGGAGCAGCTGAATCACTTGCGCTTTCCGCTGGCGCGGCTGGAAAAGGCCGATGTGCGCCGCGCGGCGGCCGCGCTGGGGCTGGAGCACGTGGCCAACAAGCAGGACAGCCAGGACATCTGCTTCGTGCCCGAGGGAGGGTATCGTGCGCTCATCCAGCGCCTGCGGCCGGAAGCGAACCGGCCCGGCGAGATCGTGCACGTGGATGGTCGTGTGCTGGGCCGGCACGAGGGCATAGCCCGCTTCACCATCGGCCAGCGCCGCGGCCTGGGCGTTACCGTGGGATCACCGCTCTACGTGGTGGACATCGACGCGGAAACGAACCGTGTCATCGTCGGGCCGAAGGAAGCGCTGGCGCGCCGCCACATCGTGCTGGAGCGGGTGAACTGGCTGGGCGATGCACCATTGCCCGAGACGCAGAAAGAGGCCCTGCCCATGCACGTGAAGATCCGCTCCACCCGCCCCGCCGTGCCCGCGCGCGCGTGGCGCGACGCCACGACGGAGCAGGTGCATGTGCTGCTGGATGCGCCGGAATACGGCGTCTCGCCGGGGCAGGCCTGCGTGTTCTACGAGCATGCCGGTTCCGGCGCGCGCGTGTTCGGCGGCGGTGTCATCACCCGTGCGCCGGCGGGGGAGGCGCTTGTGGATTCTCATGGCGCACGGACATTTTCCGCGCGGACATCTTGAAAGTCTTTTCATGTGCCGATACTGGACGTATCGCGGGGCTCTGGTGTAGGGTGGCGCAAATCGCACGGGAGCGGCAGGCATTCCGCGGTTTGGCGGGCGGAATTTCCGTGGTTTGCCCGCATGATGGGGAATCATGGCGTGAACATGAATGGCAAACGACTGAATGGAGGCAAGGAAAGGGCGCTGGCAGACATCGATGAAGAAGCTGTCCGCAGGGCCTATGCCCGCTGGGCTCCCATATATGACTTCACTTTCGGCATCATTACCAATGCCGGCCGCCAGCAGGTCATTCGCCAGCTCAACAAGCGTCCGCCCAGCCGCATCCTGGAGGTTGGTGTGGGCACCGGCATTTCCCTCGCCTCCTACAAGCCCGAACACCGCATAACCGGCATCGACCTTTCCCCCGACATGCTGGAGCGCGCCCGTGCGCGGGTGCGACGCCAGGGGCTGAAAAATGTCGAGGCCCTGCTGGAAATGGATGCCGCGGCCATGGACTTTCCCGATAATAGCTTCGACATCGTAGTGGCTTTCTATGTGCTCACGGTGGTGCCCGACCCGCAAAAGGTGATGCGGGAAATGGCCAGGGTATGCAAGCCTGGCGGAGAGGTCGTGGTGGTCAATCATTTCAGCCAGGACGGCGGCCTGCGCGGCCTGATAGAGAAGCGTCTGGCCCGATATGCCGAAAACCTCGGCTGGCGCCCGGAATTTCCGGAATCGGAAATCATGGTCTGCAATGACCTGGTGCTGGACGAGCGCCGGAAGGCCTTCCCGTTCGGGATTTTCGACATTCTGCGTCTGCGCAAGACGCCGCAAGCCTCAGCCGCCATCTGATCAATTCGGCTGTCTTGCTTTCAATACGGGGGCTGTTTCATGGGGGGACTTGTTTTTCTCAAGCGCTTTTTCGCCATGCCTGGCCAGGTCGGGTCTGTCATTCCCAGTAGCCGCTGGCTTTCGCGGGCCATGGTGAAGCAGTTATGCCCCCATCCCGACGAGGTGCTGCTGGAGCTGGGACCGGGCACCGGGGTGTTCACACAGGCCTTGCTGGACCATGGCATGCCGCCGGAGAAACTGCTGCTGGTGGAGCTGGATCCGAAGTTTTCCGAACTCCTGCGCAAAAGGTTCCCGCGCGTGCGCGTCTGCGAGGCCGATGTTGCCACCCTGCCGGAAATTCTGCGGAACGAAGGCGTGGGGCCTGTCAGGCAAATGCTTTCCGGCCTGCCGTTCCGCAGCATGCCACCTGCGCTGCGCCATCGCATAGGGGAGGCGGTGGCCAAGAGCCTGGCCGGTGGCGGCATCTTGGCGCAGTTCAGCTATTTTCCCGTGCCGCCCCTGCCGCCGGAAGTTGCCGAGGCAAATGGCATGCATGGAAAAATAGCGCAATTCGTCACCTTCAATTTCCCCCCGGCCTTCATTTGGAAATACCATAAAAATTCCTCCATCAGCGGTGTGGCGCAGGCTTGACTTTTTCTCGCATGGCTTCATATATGCCGTGTATCGCCAAACGGGGCGGAACGGGGCGGGCGGATGCATCGCCTGTTTCCGGCGCCTTGGCGTCTTCCGGCGGGGTAGCTCAGTTGGTTAGAGCAGCGGAATCATAATCCGCGTGTCGGGGGTTCGAGTCCCTCCCCCGCTACCACGAAATTCTCCCTGAAAATCCCTTGATATCCTCACTTGATATCCTCAAACGGCTTGCCTGGCTGCATGGATATCCGCCTTGCGGCCGTTTGGCACGAAATGTTGCGGGCCGCTGCCAGGGGGCGAATTTGCCTTGTGAGTCGTTTTTTCTCCCGTGCGAGGGCGAAGTGGGGCTATAGAGGATTTCATCGGCGAAAGATTATTGCGACGGAGCGTATCAGATGGCCATTCCCCGCAATCACAAGAAGAAGTTCTCCGAACTGAGCGAGCGGGAAATCCTGGCGCTGGCCATTTCCGGCGAGGAGGAGGATGCGCGCATCTACATGTCCATCGCCAGCCGGCTGCAGGAGAACTTTCCGCATTCGGCCCGCATTTTCATGGAAATGGCGCACGAGGAGCTGGAGCACAAGCGCCGTCTGGAAGAGCTCTATCGCGAGAAGTTCGGCGACATCATCCCGCTCATCCGCAAGGAGGATGTGGCCGGCTTCGTCAGGCACTCTCCCGTGTGGTTGCTGCCCGATTTCGACATCGAACGCGCCCGGCGGCTGGCGCTGGTGATGGAGCTCGAGACCTATCGCTTCTACAAGCGCGCGGCGGAGAAGGCGAAAGACCCGAAAGTGCGCGAGCTGCTGGAATGGCTGGCCGAACAGGAGCGCCACCACGAATCCCTGGCCGCCAGGCTGGAGCTTGAATATGTGGACGCCGACGCGCGGCTGGAGGAACGCGAGGCGGCGCGGCGTCTGTTTGCCCTGCAGGTGGTGCAGCCCGGCCTGATGGGCCTGATGGACGGCGCGGTGTCCTCCGTCGCCCCCATCTTCGCCGCTGCGCTGGCCACGCAGGATTCGTGGCAGACGTTCCAGGTGGGCCTTGCCATGTCGGTGGGCTCGGGCATCTCCATGGGCATCGCCGAGGCCTTGTCCGACGATGGCGAGCTGACCGGGCGTGGGCATCCGCTCATCCGCGGGCTGGCCAGCGGCCTCATGACCATGCTGGGGGGCCTGGGCTTCACCTGGCCGTTCCTGTTCTTCGAGTTCTGGACAGCCTTCTGGGTCTCCATCATCATGGTGGTGCTGGAGTTGGGACTGATCGCCTGGATCCGTTATCGCTTCATGGAAACCCCCCTGCACCGGGCCTTCATCCAGATCGTGGTTGGCGGCGCCATTGTGCTGTTGGTGGGCCTGTTCATCGGCGGCGCATAGCGCGTGGTCCACCGTCCATCGCTCTTCATGTTTCTGCCCGGCGAAAAGGGCGCCCGGGATGGGCGCCCTCGCTGTGTCTTCGTTTGCGAATGCGTGGCGCAAGACAGTGCGAGCGCCAGCCACGGCGCCTGCCGGCGGAATGGCCGCGGCAATCAGGAATCAGGCCAGCCAGAAATCAGGCCAGCTTGCCGTGGCAGCGCTTGTATTTCTTGCCCGAGCCACACGGACAGGGCTCGTTGCGCCCCACCTTGCCCCAGGTGGAAGGATCGTTCGGGTCGCGCATCTCCGGCGGCACGCGCACGGCGGAAGCCAGCGGCGCTTCGCCTTCACCAAAGGCGGCCTCGATGACCTCGTCGTCCAGCTCGTCCTCGCCGGTGAACGGGTTGAAGTGATGCGCCTGCATCTCGGGCAGCTCGTCCGCGCTTGGCAGACCGCCCTGTTGCAGCTGCTGCATCTCCTCTTCGCTCATCAGCTCCACCCGCATCAGCTGGCTGGTGACGACCTCCTGCAGCTCACCGATCATGTTCTCGAATAGCACGAAGGCTTCCGTTTTGTATTCCTGCAACGGATCGCGCTGACCATAGCCGCGGAAGGCCACGGCCTGGCGCAAATGCTCCAGCTTCACCAGGTGCTCGCGCCACAGTTCGTCGATGCTGCGCAGCAGGATTTCCTTCTCGACGAGCTCCATGATCTCGTCGCCGTATTTCTCGCGCTTCCGCGCGTAATGTTCTTCTGCCGCCTTCAGGATGCGTTCCCGGATCTCCTCATCCGCGATTCCCTCCTCGTCGGCCCACTCGATAATGGGCAATTGCAGGCCCAGCACCTCTTCCACCCGTTTCTGCAGGCCCTCCGCGTCCCACTTGTCGGCGTATTCGCCGGGCGGGATGTGGGTTCTCACCAGCCGTTCGATAACCTCGCGGCGCATGTCCTCCACCGTCTCGGCCACCTCCTCGCCGCGCATGATGCTCTTGCGCTGCTCGAAGATGACCTTGCGCTGGTCGTTCATCACGTCGTCGAACTTCAGCAGGTTCTTGCGCGCGTCGAAGTTGTGCGCCTCCACCTTCTGCTGCGCCTTCTCCAGCGCCTTGTTGATCCACGGGTGCGTGATGGCCTCACCCTCTTGCAGGCCCAGCTTCTGCAGCATGGAATCCATGCGCTCCGAGCCGAAAATGCGCATCAGGTCATCTTCCAGCGACAGGTAGAACTTCGACCGCCCCGGATCTCCCTGGCGGCCCGAACGACCGCGCAGCTGGTTGTCGATGCGCCGCGATTCGTGGCGCTCCGTGCCGATGATGTACAGGCCGCCGGCCTCGATGACCTTCTTCTTCGCCTCTTCCACCTCGTTGCGGATTTCCGCCTCGCGGCGCTTGCGTTCGGCCTCGTCCTCGATGTCCGCCAGCTCTTCCTTGATGCGCATCTCGGCGTTGCCGCCCAGCTGGATGTCGGTGCCGCGGCCGGCCATGTTGGTGGCAATCGTCACCGCGCCGGGCCGCCCGGCCTGCGCGATGATCTTCGCCTCCTGCTCGTGGTAGCGGGCGTTGAGCACCTGGTGCTCGATGCCGCGTTCTTTCAGCATCTCGGAAAGGCGCTCGGATTTCTCGATGGAGGTGGTGCCCACCAGCACCGGCTGGCCGCGCTTCTGGCAGTCCTCGATCTGCGCAATCACGGCTTCGAGCTTTTCACGCTCGGTGCGATAGACCTCGTCGTTCTCGTCCACGCGCTTGACCGGCTTGTTGGTGGGAATTTCCACCACGTCCAGCCCGTAGATGTCCATGAACTCCTCCGCCTCCGTGGCGGCGGTGCCGGTCATGCCGGCCAGCTTCTCGTAAAGGCGGAAGTAGTTCTGGAACGTGATGGAGGCCAGCGTCTGGTTCTCGGGCTGGATCTGCACGCCTTCCTTGGCCTCCAGCGCCTGGTGCAGGCCGTCCGAGTAGCGCCGGCCGGGCATCATGCGGCCCGTGAATTCGTCGATGATGACCACCTCGCCGTCCTTGACGATGTAGTCCTTGTCGCGGTGGAACAGCTTGTGCGCCTTCAGCGCCTGGTTCACGTGGTGCACGATGGTCACGTTTTCCGGGTCATACAGGTCGCCCTCCTTCAGCAGGCCGGCCTCGCGCAACAGTTCCACCATGTGCTCGTTGCCCTTTTCCGTCAGGGTCACCGAGCGCAACTTCTCGTCTACCTCGTAATCATCCGGCTGCAGCTGCGGAATGAGCCTGTCCACCGCCACATACAGCTCCGTTCGGTCCTCGACGGGGCCGGAGATAATCAGGGGCGTGCGCGCCTCGTCGATGAGGATGGAGTCCACCTCGTCCACGATGGCGTAATAATGGTCGCGCTGTACCATCTCCTCGAGATGGTATTTCATGTTGTCGCGCAGGTAGTCGAAACCCAGCTCGTTGTTGGTGGCATACGTCACGTCCGCCGCGTAGGCCTCGCGCCGCTCGTCGTCGTCCATGCCGTGCACGATCACGCCCACCTTCAGCCCCAGCATCTCGTAGATGGGGGCCATCCATTCGGCGTCGCGCTTGGCGAGATAATCGTTCACCGTCACCACGTGCACGCCGCGCTCCGTCAGCGCGTTCAGATATACCGGCAATGTCGCCACCAGCGTCTTGCCTTCGCCGGTCTTCATCTCGGCGATCTTGCCATCATGCAGCACCATGCCGCCGATGAGCTGCACGTCGTAGTGCCGCTGGCCCAGCGTGCGCTTGGCTGCTTCTCGCACCGTGGCGAAGGCCTCCGGCAGCAGCTTGTCCAGCGATTCGCCTTCTTTCAGGCGCTTTTTGAATTCGTCCGTTTTCGCGCGCAGCTCCGTATCCGAAAGTTTCTCGAATTCGGGCTCCAGGGCGTTGATGGCTTCCACCCGTTTGCGATAGGGGCGCAGCTTGCGTTCGTTCGCGTTGCCGAAAATTTTGGAGGCGATAGCGCCAAGACCCAGCATGTTTCCTACCTGTGTTGCAGAAATCTCAAGGCATCGCGTGATTCGCGGATACGCAATGCCGCTTCCGGATCGCGCCGGATTGTGTCCGCCTGATGACAAACCGTATCTGCGGCGCGAATCCGGCATTTTCAAGTGCGTTCCTTAGCAGGAAAGCTGTGTGGGCGGCAAATGGCCTTGTCAATTCGCCAGGCGGGGGAGGCGGGTGCGGCCGAATGCGCAATCATGGTTGTCAGGCGTGGCAGATGCGTGTAATCCATGCACGCTGTCGGTCTGTTACGTGAGATATGGCGCACGCCTTGCCGCTGCCAGCAAATTGTTGCCGCATTCCGCAGGCACCCAGCTCAGGCCGGCAAGCGGGTTTTGTCGACATCAAGCAAGCAGCCCGATGAACAAGCAACCCAAAGCCGCACAGGCAGAAAGCCCAGGTTTTTTTGGCTGTCGCGGAACGCTGAAGATGAAAGCCATGTTCAAAACCACGAAGACGCTCCTCGTTGTCTCCCTGTTCATGCTCGCGGCCCCCTTGGCCATGGCGCAGCAAAAGGGCGGCGCCGGCAAGGTCGATGGTGACAGGGCCAGCACCGTCGTCGCCCGGGTGAATGGTTATGAGATCACCGCGAAAGAAGTGGAGCTGGCGGCGGAGGACGTTGCGGCGCAGCTGAAGGACGTGCCGCCGAAGATGCGCTATCCGCTGATCGTCCAATATCTCATCGAGCGTCATCTGCTGGCCCAGAAGGCGCTGAAGGAGGGGCTGGCCGAGTCGGAGGAATACAAGCGCCGTCTGCGATTCTACCAGTACAAGGCGCTGCGCGACGCCTATTTCCACAAGAAGATCAAGCCGCGCGTCAGCAAGGAAAGGATCAAGGAGGTCTACGAGCGCGAAACGAAGAAGATCAAGCCCATCGAGCGGGTGCGCGCCCGGCACATCCTGGTTTCCACGAAGGAAGAGGCCGAGAAGGTGCTCAAGGAGCTCAAGGCGGGAGCGAAGTTCGAGGACCTGGCGCGCAAGTATTCCAAGGATGGCTCGAAGGAGTTCGGCGGCGATCTGGGCTACTTCACCGCCGACGAGATGGTGCCGGAGTTCTCCAAGGCCGTTTTCGCCCTGAAGGTGGGCGAGGTGTCGAAGCCCGTGAAGACCGAGTACGGTTGGCACATCATCAAGCTGGAAGACCGCAAGAAGGTGGGGCCGCGCCCGCTGGAGGAAGTGGCGCCGGGCATCGAGGCCCTGCTGCTGCGCCAGGAGGTGCAGAAGGAAGTGGCGCAACTGGGCAAGGCCAGCAAGATCGAACTGCTGGATCCGGAGCTGAAGAAGCTCCAGGAAGAAAATCGCAAGAAGCTCGAAGAGCTGAAAAAGAAGGCCGAGGCCGCGAAGAAGGCGAAGAAGTGATCTGTTCGCCCGCCCTTGGGTGGTGTCGGAGCAAACGGCATGTCTCTTGATCTTGCGCCATCACCATTCGCTCCGGAGCGTTTTCCCGACCTGCCCGCCATCGCCGGCGTGCGGCTGGCGGTGGCCGAAAGCGGCCTGAAATACGCCGGACGGCCGGATCTGCTGCTGGCCATCCTCGCGCGGGGAACGCAGGCTGCGGGTGTGTTCACCCGGTCGGCCACGGCCGCCGCGCCCGTATTGCTGTGCCGCGAGTCGCTGCGGACCACCGGTGGCGTGGCCCGGGCGCTGGTGGTGAACGCCGGCAACGCCAACGCCTTCACCGGCGAGCGGGGCATGGAGACCGCGTGGCAAACGGCGGTGGAGGCCGCAGGCCTGCTGGAGGCCGACCCGGAGGAAGTCATGGTCTGCTCCACCGGCGTCATCGGCGAGCCGTTCGATGCCAAGGCGCTCACCCGGCACTTCCGCGACATGTTGCACGGGCCCGAGGCCACGTGGGAGCAGGCCGCGCGCGCCATCATGACCACGGATACCTATCCGAAGGGCGCGCACGCTGGTGGCCAGGTCGGCGGCAAGCCGTTTCACGTCATCGGCATCGCCAAGGGCTCGGGCATGATCGCGCCCAACATGGCCACCATGCTGGCCTACGTCTTTACCGATATCGAGGCCCCCGCCGATTTGCTGCAACGGCTGCTGAACGAATGCGTGGCCGATACCTTCAACTGCATCACGGTGGATGGCGATACCTCCACCAACGACACCGTGCTCGCCTTCGCCACGGGGCAGGGGGAAGCGCGGGTGCGGGAAGACATGCCGGAAGCGGTGGCGGCCTTTCGCGAAGCGCTGCACGCGGTGTGCCATGACCTGGCCCTGCAAATCGTGAAAGACGGCGAGGGCATCTCCAAGTTCGTCACCATCCGCGTGAAAAGCGCGCCCGATGCCGCCGCCGCAAGGCGGATCGCCATGAGCATTGCCAATTCGCCGCTGGTGAAAACGGCCATCGCCGGCGAAGACCCCAACTGGGGCCGCATCGTCATGGCCGTGGGCAAGGCCGGCGTGGAGGTGGACCAGAAGCGGCTGAAAATCTGGATCGGCGACCAGCTGGTGGCCGAAAACGGCGCCGTCGCGCCGGATTACGATGAAGCGAAGGCGGCCGAGCACATGAAGGGCCGCGAAATCGACATTGCCGTGAGCGTGGGCGAGGGCGGTGGCGAAATCACGGTCTATACTTGCGACCTCACCCACGCCTACATCGACATCAACGCTGACTACCGCAGTTGAATCAAGTGAAATTGCCCTCCCCCATCGAAAGAAAAAGCGCTGATGAACAAGCGCTTTTTCTTTCGGTGGGGGAGGGCGCACCAGCCTTTTCCGCTTCCATGTCCATGTCAAGGGCGCGAAAGCACCGCCTTTGGCGGGTGACCCCCTTGACATGGACATGGAAGCGCAACACTCCGGTCGCGTTTCCGCCCCATGGCCTTGACAGCCGGCAGCTGGTGCAACATTTCCCAAGGGCACGAAAAACATACACGGACACTCATTATCGCTCAGAGGGGAACCCACCATGCGCCCATCCGGCCGCAAGCCAGACGAAATGCGCCCTGTCACCATCGAAACGGGCGTCTCCCGCCACGCCGAAGGCTCCTGCCTTATCGCGGTAGGCCACACGAAGGTGCTGTGCACCGCCACGCTTGAGGAAAGCGTGCCCGGCTGGCTCAAGGGCCTGGGCCGCGGCTGGGTGACGGCGGAATACGGCATGTTGCCGCGCGCCACCGGCCAGCGCATGCGGCGCGAGGCCAAGTCCGGCCAGTCCGGCCGCACGCAGGAGATCCAGCGCCTCATCGGCCGCAGCTTGCGCGCGGTGACCGATCTTGACGCCCTGGGCGAGCGTTCCATCGTGATTGACTGCGACGTGCTCCAGGCCGACGGCGGCACCCGCTGCGCCTCCATCACCGGCGGCTGGGTGGCGCTGAAGCTCTGCATCGAGTGGATGAAGGCCCGCGAGATGCTGGAAAAGGATCCGCTGAAGGACCACGTGGCCGCCATTTCCACCGGCATCTATGGTGGCGAGGTCGTTCTCGACCTTGACTACGCCGAGGACTCCGAGGCTGAGACGGACGCCAACTTCGTCATCACCGGCTCCGGCGGCCTGGTGGAAATCCAGGTCACGGCGGAAGAAGAACCATTCACCGAGGAACAGTTCAACGAAATGCTCGGGCTCGCCCGCGCCGGCATCGCCCGGCTGGTGGAGAAGCAGAAGGAGGCGCTGGCCGCGCATTCGGCCTGAGAAGCCCCGGAGTTCACCGAACAACCTTTCGAGAGGATAGAACCATGTCCACCCGTCACGCCAAGGTCATCATCATCGGCTCCGGCCCGGCCGGCTACACCGCCGGCATCTATGCCGCGCGCGCCATGCTTCAACCCCTGCTGATCACCGGCATGCAGCCCGGCGGCCAGCTCACTATCACCACGGATGTGGAAAACTACCCCGGCTTCGCCGAGCCCGTGCAGGGGCCGGAGCTGATGGAGGCCATGCGCCAGCAGGCCGAGAAAATGGGCACCGAGATCGTCAACGACCTCATCACGGAGGTGGACTTCTCCAGCCGCCCCTTCCGGCTGAAGGGCGATTCCGGCACGGAGTACACCGCCGACGCCGTCATCATCGCCACCGGCGCGCAGGCGAAGTGGCTGGGCCTGCCTTCGGAAGAGAAGTTCAAGGGCTTCGGCGTTTCCGCCTGCGCCACGTGTGATGGCTTCTTCTACCGCGGCAAGAAGGTCATGGTGGTGGGCGGCGGCAACACCGCCGTGGAAGAGGCGCTGTTTCTCACCAACTTCGCTTCCGAGGTCATCCTGGTGCATCGGCGTGATGAACTCAGGGCGGAGAAGGTGTTGCAGAAGCGCCTGCTGGAGCACCCGAAGATCAAGGTCATCTGGGACACCGTGCTGGAGGAGGTGCTGGGCACGGAAAACCCGAAGTCCGTCACCGGCGCGCGGCTGAAGAACGTGAAGACCGGCGAGGTGACGGAAATAGAGGTGGACGGCATCTTCATCGCCATTGGCCATGCGCCCGCCACGGAGGTGTTCAAAGGCCAGGTGAAGATGAACGAGCGCGGATACATCGAGCTTGAGTGCTGGAGCACCAAGACCTCCGTGGAGGGTGTATTCGCCGCCGGCGACGTGGCCGACGAAAAGTATCGCCAGGCCGTCACCGCCGCCGGCATGGGCTGCATGGCCGCGCTGGAGGTGGAGCACTGGCTGGCCGAGCAGGAGGCGGACTCCTGACGGAGTGTGCCGAACCTTCACATCGGCAAGGGGATTCGTGAAATTTCCACCCCGTTCGTGGGGGAAGGCAAGAAAATTTCGGATAAAAAGGCGCCAGCGGGAAAAGCCACTGGCGCCTTCCATGCATCTTGTCGTGGCTGCCAAGCTTGGCCGAAGGCCTCAGCGCGTGCGCGGGCGGATGCGGATTTCCACCCGGCGGTTCAGCGCCCGGCCCTCCGGTGTGCTGTTGTCCGCCACCGGGTAACGCTCGCCAAACCCGCGCGCGTCGATGCGCCGCGCATCCACGCCCTGCGAGACGAGGTAGTGCATCACCGCCGCCGCGCGACGCTCGGAAAGCCGCTGGTTGTATTCTTCCGAGCCGGTGGAGTCCGTATGCCCGGCGATCAGCACATCCGTTTCCGGAAAACCATTCAGCACCGTCGCCACCGCGTTCAGCGTGCGGTAAAAGCGCGGCTTGATGTCCGCCCGGTCCACGTCGAAGGTGATGTCGGACGGCATCACCAGGCGGATGTCGTTGCCCTCGCGCACGATGCGCACGCCGGTGCCCGCCAGCTTCTTGCGCAGCTCGGCCTCCTGCCTGTCCATGTAGGCGCCCACGCCCATGCCGGCGATGGTGCCCAGCGCCGCGCCGATGAGCGCGCCCTTCTTCGCCCCCTTGCCGGACTTCTTGCTGGCCAGCGCACCCACCAGCGCCCCCGTGGCCGCTCCGGCCACCGCGCCCGCGCCCGCTCCCAGCAAGGTGTTGGAGGCCTTTTCTTCGCCGGTGTAGGGGTCGGTGGTGCAACCCGCCAGCACCAGCGCGCCGGAAACCCCCAGCGCCAGAACCGTTTTTTTCATGGGTTTCATCCCCTCGGTTTGATTGCTTCGATACGCTGCGTGTTGTGCGCCTGAATGCCCCTTTTTTGCGGCGGATTTATGAACGGAATGTGGGGGCGGCAGACGACAAGCCGCGTCCGCATACAAGAAAACGGGGCCGGAAAGGCTTCCGGCCCCGCCTCATGCTGTCGTCCATCTGCTGACCTTGCAGGTGCCCTCAGCTGTTCTTCAGCGAGGCATAGTATTCCTGCAGGATCTTCACCACTTCGGGGCGGGAGAACTCCGGCGGAATATCCTCGCCCGCGGCCAGGCGGCGGCGCTGCTCGGTGCCGGAAATCAGCACCCGGTCTTCCTTGCCGTGCGGGCAGGTCTTGCCCGAGGCCATGCCCATGCACTTCTTGCAGTAGAAGGTGATGTCCACCTTGAACGGCTTGGTCACTAGCGCGCCTTCCCACAGCTCGTCGAAGATGTGCTGCGCGTCGAACGGGCCATAGTAGTCGCCCACGCCGGCATGGTCGCGGCCCACGATCAGGTGCGAGCAGCCGAAGTTCTGGCGAATGACCGCGTGCAGCAGCGCCTCGCGCGGGCCCGCGTAGCGCATCTCGATGGGATAGCCCGCCTGAATGACCGTGCCCGGCACGAAGTAGTTGTCGATCATCGCCTGGATGGCCTTGGTGCGGATCTCGGCCGGAATGTCACCGGGCTTGAGCTTGCCCAGCACCTGGTGGATGAACACGCCGTCCAGCGTCTCTACCGCCAGCTTGGCCAGATACTCGTGCGAGCGGTGCATGGGGTTGCGCGTCTGGAAGGCCGCCACCTGCGACCAGCCGCGCTCCAGGAACATGGCGCGCGATTCCGCCGGGCGAATGAACAGGTCCTTGTATTTCTCGGCGTAGATGCCCTCGGAGAGCGCCTTCACCCGGCCGGCCAGGTTAACGTCCCCCTGGCTCATCACCGACTGCACGCCCGGGTGTTCCGGGTCGGTGGTGCGGAACACGTGCTGGCATTCGAACTCTTTGTCTTCCTTGCTCAGCTCGTATTTCTCGCTCACTTCCATCACCGCCATGATGGTGCCGGTTTCCGGGTCCACCAGCGCCACCTCTTCGCCCTCGTTGATGGAATCGGCGATGTCCTTGTCCACCGGGCAAGTGATGGGAATGGGCCAGAACAGGCCGTTGGACATCTTCATGTCGCGGCACACGCCTTCCCAGTCCTCGCGGCCCATGAAGCCGGTCAGCGGTGTGTAGGCGCCCATGGCGAACATGGACACGTCCGACACCTCGCGCGAGCGCAACGGCACCTGCTTCAGCGTCTCGGCGTGCTTCAGCTCGTCATCGCGCTCCAGCTCCGGCAGCAGCAGCGGCATGACTTCATCGGAGCCATGCGGTGGCACCAGTTTCGACATCTGATCGTCTCCCTCTCTTGCTAGTGGTTCCCGGATGGTGGCCGGGGCTGCCCCCCGCCGTCCCCCTCGGTGTGGTTCCGGTGCGCCGCCCAGCTCATGGGCAAGGGCGCCGGCGCACCCGGTCGAACAACCAGCCAAAGCCTTTAGCATCCCGCCGCGCCGCTGCAAATGCCAAAAATGCCCCGGCTTAGCTCCCCGCAGGCGCAAGGCACCCCTGGAAAGGCCGAAAATGCCATTTTGTCCACGCATGCGCGCCGGCGATCCGTCAAAAATGCGGCAGGAAGGGCGCACGAGGCCACTTGCCCGGTGCCCAAAAGCGGCTGTAACCGCGCATTCCTCAAACGAAACAGGTGCTTGTGGGCCTCATGCGCATATTTCGTGATATTCGCATATGTCCCCTTTTCAGCCCCTTGCAGACATGCTATAGACCGCCCCAAGCGTCGGTGTCTTCCCGCCGTGATCCTTGCGATGCAAGGATGTCCCGTGGCGGGCGGACCAGACGCCAAGAGGGAGAAAACTGCGCCGCCGGAGCGGCGTGGCTGGCAGAGCAGGGTAGCAGGTTTGGGGGGCTGTGCACTTCTCGCAAGGCGCGGCATTCTCCACGCTGGCTTCCCGTAACGCCGCAAGAAGGGTGCGGATGAAAGTGGCCGACATGCTCCCAGCGGGCGCGGCCACCGGGGTGTCCGCAAGGCCGGTCGCAAACGCTCCGGGCGGAGAATGAGCAGACCTTTTCAGGCGGGGGGCTTGAGGAATTTCTGGTCAGGGTGGTTGCCAGGGCTGTCATGGTTCCGCAAGTCCCGCACTATCGCCGGCAACTGAAAGCTAAGGGGATTCTGTAGCAATGATCACGACCAATCCATTCGCCGGGCTTGCCGAATATGGCATTACGCCGGGCATGATGATGGCGTTCGTCATCCTGATGGTTCTGGCGGTGGTGGTGGGCACTGCCCTCGATGTGCTCCACAAGAAGAGCCACAAGTACTTCTTCGAGCATGAGGAGCGGATGAAGAAGCTGGCCACGCGCGAGCTGAGCTCGGCGGAAAAGACCAGCATGCTGATTCAGACCATCACCAGCGAGGTGCTGACCTCGTCCGAGTTCCACAACCCGAAGCGCCGCCTCGCGCATCTGCTGAAGATGTACGGCTTCGTGCTGTTCGTTCTGTCCAGCGCCGTGCTCATCTTTGCTTATCCGACCACGGCTGATGCGCCCTTCTGGGCCTTCCTGTGGCACCTGGGTGCCATCATGGTGGCCATTGGCGGCTACTGGTTCTTCTTCAGCCTGCGCGTGGATGTGCAGTCGGAAGGCAACAAGTGGTGGAACCTGAAGAAGCGCGACCTGTTCATCGTTTCTCTGCTGGCCACCGTCACCTTCGGCCTGCTGTGGTCGCTGTTTGGCACGGTGGTGCTGTTTGCCCTGTTCATCATTTCCACCGCGGTACTGTTCGGCTCCGTCTACTGGTCGAAGTTCGCGCACATGTTCTTCAAGCCGGCTGCGGCCTACCAGAAGCGCAAGCTGATGGCCGACGGTTCGCGCGAGAACCTGCCGCCGTTCTACAAGCGTGCGGAAGTGCTGGATCAGTCCACCATGGACCTGGTGCGCGACATTCCGAAGGATCAGAAGTTCGGCCTGTGCATCATGAAGGACGAACCCAAGCATTACTGATCCTGCCGGATCGGGAACGAGGAAGTTTCATCAAGAGGGGAAGCTGAGAAATGCCCACTTTTGTCTACATGACCCGGTGCGACGGATGCGGCTACTGCGTCGACATCTGTCCTTCCGACATCATGCACATCGACGACACCTGGCGTCGCGCCTACAACCTCGAGCCGGACATGTGCTGGGAGTGCTATTCCTGCGTGAAGGCCTGCCCGATGCATGCCATCGACGTGCGCGGTTATGCCGACTTCTGCCCGCTGGGCCACGCCGTGCGCGTGCACCGCGACGAGGAGGAAGGCATCATCGCCTGGCGCATCAAGTTCCGCAGCGGCCGCATCAAGGACCTGGTGGCGCCGATCACCACCAAGCCGTGGGGCAAGTTCATTCCGAACCTCAGGGAGGTGGCGCCGCCCACGGACGAGCAGCGCAAGAGCCAGCTCTTGTTCAATGAACCGAAGTACATCCGGCTGGACGACGGCGACCTCTACACGCTGGAGTCACAGGGTCTGAAGATGAGGCAGGGAGTTTACTACTGATGGCTTACAAGACTATCGTCGTCGACAATATCGACATCCTGGTGGTTGGCGCTGGTCTGAGCGGCACGGGTGCTGCGTGGGAGGCGCGCTACTGGGGGCAGGACAAGAAGATCGTCATCGCCGAGAAGGCGAACATCTATCGCTCCGGCGCCGTGGCCATGGGCCTGTACGCGATCAACTGCTACATGGGCACGCGCTTCGGCGAGAACAACCCCGAGGACCACGTGCGCTACGCCCGTAACGACCTGATGGGGATGGTGCGCGAGGACCTTCTGTTCGACATGGCGCGCCACGTGGATTCGGCGGTGCACCAGTTCGAGGAGTGGGGCCTGCCGCTGATGCGCGACCCGGAGACGGGCAAGTATCAGCGCGAGGGCAAGTGGCAGATCATGATCCACGGCGAATCCTACAAGCCCATCGTGGCCATGGCCGCCATCAAGTCCGCCGACAAGGTGTACAACCGCATCTGCGTCACGCACCTGCTGATGGACGAGGCGAAGGAGAACCGCGTGGCGGGCGCCGTGGGCTTCAACGTTCGCACCGGTGACTTCTATGTCTTCAAGTCCAAGACGGTGATCGTGGCCGCCGGCGGCGCATCCATGATCTACAAGCCGCGCTCCACTGGCGAAGGTGCGGGCCGCGTGTGGTATGCCCCGTGGTCGTCCGGCTCCGCCTATGGTCTGCTGATTCAGGCGGGCGCGAAGATGACCCAGATGGAAAACCGCATCGTGCTGGCCCGCTTCAAGGACGGCTACGGTCCGGTGGGCGCCTACTTCCTGCACCTGAAGACCTACACCCAGAACGCCTATGGTGAGGAATACGAGTCCCACTGGTACGACGAGCTGAAGAAGATGGTGGGCGAGTATATCGACCACCACCCGGTGCCCACCTGCCTGCGCAACCACGCGCTCATCCGCGAGGTGCTGGCCGGCCGTGGTCCCATCCACATGGTCACCATGCACTCCTTCCAGGATCCGCACCTGGAGGAGGTGGGCTGGCACAACTTCCTCGGCATGACCGTCGGCCAGGCGGTGCTGTGGGCGGCCAACGACGTCGATCCGAAGTGCGAGAACCCGGAGCTGACCACCTCCGAGCCGTACGTGATGGGCTCGCACGCCACGGGTTGCGGCGCCTGGGTGTCCGGCCCGGAAGACGTCTCTCCGCCGGAATACTTCTGGGGCTACAACCGCATGACGACGGTGCATGGCCTGTTCGGCGCCGGTGACGCCGCCGGCGGCACGCCGCATGCCTTCTCGTCGGGCTCCTTCACCGAGGGTCGCCTGGCCGCGAAGGCCGCCTGCCAGTATATCGACGATGGCAAGGCCGAGGGCATCGTGGTTTCCGAGCGGCAGATCGAGGAGCTCCGCGAGAAGATCTACAAGCCGCTGGAAAATTACAAGATCTGGCGCAACGAGATCGTTGCCGGCACGGTCAGCCCGACGGTGCTGCTGCCCAAGCAGGGCCTCATCCGCATGCAGAAGATCATGGACGAATACTGCGGCGGCGTGAGCATGCAGTACATGACCAACGAGAGGCTGCTGAACATCGGTCTGATGAAGCTGCAGCTGCTGAAGGAAGACATGGAGATGCTGGCGGCAGCCGACCTGCACGAGCTGCTGCGCTGTTGGGAGCTGCACCACCGCGTGCTGACCTCCGAGGCGGTGATGCATCACACGCTCTTCCGCAAGGAGACGCGTTGGCCGGGTTACTACTACCGTGGCGACCACCTCTACCTCGACGACGAGAACTGGCACGTTCTCACCGTGTCTCGCCGCGATCCGAAGACCGGCGAGTACACCATGGAAAAGGCACCGCTGTATCATATCGTCGGCGATGTCGAGGAAGAGTACGAGAAGAAGAAAAAGGCCAAGAAGAAAGCTTCTTGAACCTGAGCGTAGACACGATGATTGCCGGAGGCGCATTGGCCGCGCCTCCGGCATGATTTGATTGAAGGGAGTGAGTTGCCATGGCCGACAATGGCAATGTTCGCGATTTGGCCGAAGACATGGTCAGGGCCTCGGATCAGGCCGCGCCGACCAACATTACCCAGCTGACGGATGAAGAAATCCGCGAAGTGGCCGACAAGTACTGGGCGCATCTGATCAAGGCCTCCAATGACGGAAACTATGGCGAATTTGCGCGCTATCTGGCCCGTGAATTCGCTCAGGCCATGAACATGGTGGCCTTCAATCACCAGTATCACAATAGCGAATTGGCCAGGAATCTCTCTGAAGATTTCGACTTTCTCGGCATCATTCGCCGCGGCGAGCATGTGACGGTCCTTTACCGCCAGCGATGCAAGGTGAAGGAGGGAGAATGGCTGGGCCGCCTGGTGCTGGGATTTGAAGACGGCAGGATCAAGATTTTCGGCGCTTCCTTCTTTTGAAGGCCAGGCGCAAGGGCAGGGGCCGGTTCCATGAGTGAAAACGAAAAGGCCGAGAAGATTTCATACGGCAAGCTGGTAGAGCTGAAATATCGCCTGCTGGACGCCAAGACCGGCCAGGTGTTGAGCGCCGTTGAATTTCCGCTCAACTACATTCACGGGCAGAACGAAATTCTCAGTTCCGAGATCATGAAGGAGCTCGAAGGCAAGCGTGCCGGCGAGGTCATCGAGCTGGAGCTGAATGGCGATGACCTGTTTGGTCCGCGCGATGAGAGCCTGGTCATCATCGAGCGACCGGAAAACGTGCCTGAGGAATACCGCAAGCCCGGCCTGCAGATCATGATGCAGAACGAAAAGGGCGATGTGCGTCCCTTTTACGTCACCTACATGGATGACGAGAAGATCATCATAGACGGCAACAGTCCCTTTTCCGGGCGCGCGCTCAAGTTCGAGCTCGAGATCTTGGGAGTGCGCGAGCCGACCGAAGAGGAAATCGAAGCGGGCGGTATTGTACAGCCCGAGATGGTGAACCTGCCCGGCAAGAAGGTGCCGTTGAGCTGATGTGAGGTTTTTGGGCTGCCATGCCAGGCGGCCAGGCATGAAGTGGGCGATCGGTGCAAAATTTGCCGCTAGCCCGTTGCAAGCAACCGGCCTTGGCTGGTAAGAGAAACTGGGAAACAAACCACAAGCTGGAGGGAAAGCACATGGGTAAGCCTGCTGATCCGGCCACCGTGCCGCCGTGCAAGACTCGTTTCTATGAAACGCGTCCTCTGCCAAAAAACGAGAAGGGCTTCGTGGGCTTCGAAACCATCTGGGAGCCCTGGCACAAGGAAGCCGAGTATACCGTTCCGGAACGTCCGTAATACACATCGGTTCGGGCGATCATGAAGAGGCCATCCCGTCGGGGGTGGCCTTTTCAATTTGGGCGTTGGGTCCCTCTGCCCGAATTGCGAACACGACTGTTCAAATGGGCGTCATGTGCTGGAATGGCGATTGCCATTTCGCTTTTCGACATATAGTATTCGCTGCATGTATATCCGGCCTTGCGGCTGCGGCTCGCTGGAGGGGAGAGCCTGCGCATTTCACGGCGCAAGCCGGGCCGTCAGCCCATCATGTCGAGGGAGGAATGAAAATGAAAATTCGTGAGTTTCTGGATGGTCAGCAGTCCACCGTCGTGGCCTGTCGCCGGGCAGACACCTTGCAGAGCGCGGCCATGCTGCTGCATTCCAATCATATCGGCGCCATGCCGGTGCTGGACGTGAATGGCAAGCTGGTGGGAATCCTGTCCGAACGAGATATCGTCTCCGCTCTGTCTCAACGGCCGCAGCAGCTGATGCAGCTCAAGGTGGGCGATGTCATGTCCTCTCCGCCCGTTACATGCAACGAGAACAAGGACATGTGTGACGCCATGCGGGTGATGCTGAGCCACAAGTTCCGCCACCTGCCCATCGTGAGCGATAGCGGCGAGCTGAGGGGTATGCTGTCCATTCGCGACTGTCTGGCCATGCAACTGCGGGACAAGGAGCTGGAGGCCAACGTGCTGCGCGACAGCTTCATCGCCGCGCGTTACAGCTGAACGCCAGGAAGAGGCCATCCGGCATCCATCGCGAAACTTCAAGAGAGGCCGGCGCAGTGCCGGCCTTTCATTATGCGCACCATGTCGCGCGCCGAGCACGCCCATCCTGGAGGCAATCAGTCATACTGCCTTGGCATGACGCTGCGGCTTGGGCTGATAGTAGGCGTCGAACGCGGTGCAGACCGTACGCACGAAAAGGCGCTTGTCTTCCGGCACCTCCACCACGCCGCTCTCCCTGTCAATCCTGCACAGCCCATCGGCCTCCAACGGCTCCAGTTTCTCATAGGCCTCGTCCAGAATCGCTGGATCAAACCCATGCTCCTGCACGATGGCGCGCGGATCGGCCCGCAGAAAGCACATGAGCTTTTCGATGATCTCCCCGCGCATGCGGTCTTCCGCCGTTAGCTTCAGTCCGCGGTCGATGGCCAGGCGGCCATCGCAAATGCGCGTGGCCCATTTCGCCATGTCGCGGGCGGATTGCGCATAACCTTGTGGCAACGAGGAAATGGCGGAGCAGCCAAACCCGACGAGCGCATCGGCCGGATCCACCGTATAGCCCTGAAAATTGCGCCGCAACGTGCCTTCGTGCAGCGCGGCGGTCATGGAATCCTCATTGCGCGCGTAATGATCGAGCCCGATGGCTGTATAGCCATGTTGCTTGAGGGTTTCACCGATGGCGATGGCCTGTTCGTAGCGTTCCTCGATGCCGGGCAGATCCTCGTCGTGAATCATCTTCTGGTGTTTCTTGAACCAGGGCACATGCGCATAGCCAAACACGGCGATGCGGTCAGGCGCCAGCCCGGCGGCCAGTTTGGCCGATTCCACCACCGATTCCACCGTTTGCCCGGGCAGACCGTACATGAGGTCGAAATTGATGGCCGTGATGCCGGCCTCGCGCAGGTTGCGCACGCACTCGGCCACCATCTCGTAGGGTTGGATGCGATTCACCAGTTTCTGGACCCGCTCGTTGAAATCCTGCACACCGAAGCTGCCACGGTTGAAGCCCATTTCCGCCAGGGCAAAAGCCTTCGCGCGGCTGAGCGTGCGCGGATCCATCTCGATGGCGATTTCGGCATCGTCGGTGAATCCGAACAATTCCCGCACCTTGGCGACGATGCTGCCCAGATCCTCTTCCGTCAGATAGGTGGGCGTGCCGCCGCCGAAGTGAAAATGCCGCACCCGCCCCTGCGGCCCTTTCAGCATGGGCGCGGTCAGCTCGATTTCGCGCAGAAGGTTTTGGGTATAGCGCGCCGCGCGCTCATAGGTGTTGGGAATGGTGGTGTGACAGCCACAATACCAGCACATCTGCCGGCAGAAGGGGATGTGCACATACACCGAGAGACTCGCATCCTCGGGCAGTTCACCCAGCCAGTTCACCCAGGTTTCCGGCGCGAAATCGCTCGCGAATTGCACCGCCGTAGGATAGCTGGTGTAACGCGGGACATCCTGCAGGGCATATTTTTTCAGCCGTTCGTCCATGGCCTTCTTTCTACTCCGCCCGCTTCACCTCGCCAATGTGCGCGGTGCCGATTTTCCATCATTTAATGCAACACGGCCCGGCGGCCTCTTCAGCTCTCTTCACGCGCCGCCCTCAAGGCCGCCAGCAGTTTTTCGAAGGCTCGCGCGCGATGGCTCATGGCGTGTTTCTTCTCCGGCTCCATCTCGGCGAAGGTGATGTCATGCCCTTTCGGCACGAAGATGGGATCATAGCCGAACCCCTTCTCGCCCCGTGGCGGCCATACCAGATGCCCGTGCACCTCTCCGCGGAAGGTTTCCACATTGCCATCGGGCCAGGCCAGCGCCAATGCGCACACGAAATGCGCCTTGCGTTGTTCGGGCGTGGTGGCGCCCTTTTCGCGCAAGCCCTCCTCGACCTTTTCCATCGCCTTGTAAAAATCCTTCTCCGGCCCGCCCCAGCGCGCCGAATAGATGCCGGGCGCGCCTCCAAGAGCGTCCACGCACAGTCCCGAATCATCGGCCAGCGCCGGCAGGCGCGCGCCTTCCGCCGCGGCCCTTGCCTTGATGATGGCGTTTTCCTCGAACGTCTTGCCCGTTTCCTCCGGCTCCGGCAGACCCAGCTCGCCGGCGGAAACCACCTCAAGCCCCAAAGGGCGCAACAAGTCGCCGATTTCGCGCACTTTTCCCGGGTTGTGCGAGGCAATGACGATTTTCGATCCCGGTGGCAATGGTTTCATGTGGAGGTGCCTCCCTTCGGACAAGAACGGGATTCTGAAAGAAGCGTTCCAACACGCCGGAAGGGCAGAGGGTTCCGGCCGATGAAAGGATTGCCGTTTTGAAGCTTCTTGACAATAGGTGCCGGAGGCACGGGGAGGCGATGGCGCGCGGCCTATCCTTTTGCCGGGGCGGCGGGTTCGCCTCTTCGAGCGCTGCGCACCGCCGCCAAAAGGTCATCCGGATCGAACGGCTTGGGCAGGAAGCCATCCATGCCCGCGGCCAGGCAACGCTGACGCTCGTCCTCGGAAGAGCCGGCGCTGAGCGCCAGCACCGGCGTGGGCTCGGCCCGCAGGTCACGCTCCAGCTGGCGCAGGGCCTGCGTGGCCTCCAGCCCGTCCATGCGTGGCATGTGAACGTCCATGAGAATACACGCCGGTTTTTCCAGTGCGCCGCGCAACGCCTGTTTCATCCATTCCAGGGCCAGCGAACCATCATCCACGCGCCACACACGATATCCTTCCCGCTCCAGGATGGCGCGGGCGATCTGCGCGTTTACCGTATTATCTTCCGCGATCAGCACCAGTGGTCCCTTGCGCTCGGAGCGCCTGCCCGCCTTGTGCGCGCGGTGGCTCAAATGCCGCAGCGAGGCCACCGACAATGCGATCCGCTCCGGCGTATGCCCCTTTACGAGACGTTCCTCGAAGGTGTTCCGGCGCAGGGGGCGCAGCAGGTATCCGTAAAGATGTTCGTCCTGCAGCAGGTCCTGCAGCCGCAAGCGCTCCTCCGGCGCCAGCAGCAGCCAGACGCGCGCCATCGGCTCGCCCGTTTCCAGCCGGTAGAGCGCCGCCCGCAGAGTGTCGGCATTGCGGCCATCGACGATGATCTCCGCGCCGGGATCGGCCAGAAGATCGTGCAACATCTCCGGCGCCACCACCTGCGCCTGGCCGCCATGGGCCTCGATGTAGCGTGCAAGGCTCTTCCGCGCCGGGCCGGCGGGCGCGACCACCTGAAAGCGCACGCCCCGCAGCGGTCGAGTCAAGGCTTCCTCATCCTTCTCATCGGCTTCCTGTTCGGCTACCGGACGCATGGGCAGAAAGACATGAAATGTCGCCCCCTTGCCCGGTGCATTGTCCAGCGCCAGCGTGCCCTGCAGGCTCGCCACCAGCTCCCGCACGATGGCCAGGCCCAGGCCCGCGCCGCCCTCCTGCGCCACGTCATGCGCCGCCTCGCGGGCGAAGGGGGTGAACAGCCGCTCTTCCACTTCTGGCGGCATGCCCGGGCCGGTGTCCGCCACCACCAGCCGCAGCCCCGCCGCCTCTCGCTCCAGCGAGATGAAGACGCCCCCCCGCCGCGTGAACTTGATGGCATTGCCGGCCAGGTTGAGCAGAATTTGCCGCAGGCGCAACTCGTCGCCCAGCCAGCGGCCGCGCACGTCCGGCGCGATGAAACAGGCCATCTCCAGCTCTCGCGCATGGGCTCTGGGAGCCAGCATTTCCGTGATGTTCTCCACCACCCGGACCGGATCGAAGGGCTGGGAGGCGCAAGGCGCGCCGGCATCGGTGGCGCCCAGCGCGTTGGCCCGGGCCCGCTCCAGCAGCTCGTCCACCATCGACAACAGCAGGCGGCCGGAGGCATCCAGATTCTGCACGTAGCTGAGCTGTTCGGCATTCAGCGGCGTGTTGCGCAACAGCTCCACCAGGCCGATAATGCCATGCAGCGGCGTGCGCAACTCATGGCTGACGATGGCCAGCATGCGGTCGCGGGTGGCGCTGTGTGCCGGCACCTCCGGGGCTGCGCGGCCGGGCGCGCTACCAGGGGAAGCACGTTCGGAAGGCCGGACGCGATGTTTCCGCCGCGGTCCGGCTCCGGTGCCGCGCCACGCCCGGGCCAGGCGCGACAACAGTCGACGTGCCAGCGAAAACGGAGGATGGCCGGAATCATGCACCATTTTCGGGTGTCCTTTTTGCCAACATGGAAAGCTGACGATGCAATCCGCCCGCCAGCCAGGAAAAAAGCGTCCGGTGCGCGGATTCTGTTTTTGCCAGATAAGGAGTAAAGGCCACTTTGGCGCAAAGGGTCGAATTTTAGGGACCTTGCATGAAAGTGGTCATCGTTCGCGGGAGACATGCATGAGCGTGTGCCGACGAACTGGAAATCGCGCCTTTCATGCCCAAATTCCTGATGGGCAAGGGCGGTGCGCGGCAGGAAGCTTGTCCTGTCCCGCCCCCGATTGCCGAGAGTGCGGTTGTCATAATTTTGTCGCGCTTGCACGCTTCAAGCAGTAACGTGTGCAATGCGGCGCACATGCCAAACCGGCATGAACCGGCATAACATGGAAGAAGAGGACCGATGCCGACCATCGCCCTGGTAGATGACGATCGCAACATCCTCGCTTCGGTGGCCATGGCCTTCGAGGCGGAAGGATTTCGCACCCGCACCTACACCGACGGTGCAGCCGCGCTGGAAGGGCTGCTGGAAGATCCGCCCGATATCGCCGTGCTGGACATCAAGATGCCGCGGATGGATGGCATGGAACTGTTGCGCCGGCTGCGGCAGAAAAGCGACATACCGGTAATATTCCTCACGTCCAAGGACGATGAGATCGACGAGCTTTTCGGTCTGAAGATGGGGGCGGACGATTATATTCGCAAACCCTTTTCACAACGGCTGCTGGTGGAACGTGTGAAGACCGTGCTGCGCCGCGCCCGCTCTCGTGCGGAAGGCGATGACGAGGAGTCCGACCGCGTCATTCGCCGCGGGAAGCTGGTGCTGGACCCCGACAGGCACATCTGCCTGTGGAATGGCCATTCGGTGACGCTCACGGTGACCGAATTTCTCATTTTCCAGGCGCTCGCCCAGCGTCCGGGAATCGTGAAGACGCGCGAGGCGCTCATGGACGCGGCCTATGACGACCAGGTTTACGTGGACGACCGCACCATCGATTCCCACATAAAGCGGCTGCGCAAGAAATTCCGCGCCGTCGATCCGGACTTCAACGCCATCGAGACGCTCTACGGCGTTGGCTACCGGTTTCGCGAGGATGCATGATCCCGCAACAGCGGCCCAACGCCGCCCCGCACCGGCCGGAATTCGCATTCTCGCGCAAGCCTGCTATATCTTTCAATGGGTTGTGAAATGGGTGACGAATGATGGCGGAATGCGAGCGGACATGCATGCGTATCGCACCGCTCTTCGGTCATGAACGGAAACGGGTGCTGCACGCATGAAGGCCACGCTGGCGCGAAAGGCAGAGGAGACGGCGCGCGCCACGCCCGCAGACCAGGCGGCGGGCGGGGAAACGGAGCACGCCATCCCCGCGGCCGAAAGTGACGCCGCGTCACGCAAGGATGGCGCAAATGCCTTCTCCCGAGCACGACATGCCCCGGCGAGAGCCGCTCCAGCGGAGGCTTCCAACAAGGAAGAAGGGCAGGCCTTTCCACTGCTCGAGTGGCTGCGCAGGTTGCGCCCCACCAGCTTGCTGGCACGCATCGTGCTCACCAACATCCTCGGCCTGCTCATCCTGGTTGGCGGCATTCTGTATTTCAACCAGTCCCGCGAGAGCCTCATCGACGCGCGCGTGGATTCGCTCATGACCCAGGCGCGCATCATGGCCGCGGCCATCGCCTCGGCCGCCACGGTGGACACCGGAGAGATCATCATCGACCCCGACCGCCTGCTGGCGGAAATGGGTGATGTCACGGCCTCACCCCCCAAATCGCTGTCCTGGATCATCCGGCCGGACAGGGTGGCGCCCGTGCTGCGGCGAATCACGCGCTCCACCGACACCATCGCCCGCGTCTATGATGCGGAAGGGCTGTTGGTGGCCGATTCGCGCAATCTCTACGGCGGTCTGCTGGAACAGGAGGTCCCCGCCCTGCCGGAACAGCAGCCCGGTTGGTGGGAGCGCTTCTGGCGCTGGTTGGACAAGAAGCTGTTCGCCAACGAATATCCGTTGCAAAAGGACTATACCTTCTCCAACGGCAAGTCCTTTCCCGAGGTGCGCGCCGCACTCAACGGCGCATCCGTCTCCGTCGTGCGGGTGAACAAGCGGGGCGAAATCATCGTCACCGTGGCGGTGCCCGTCTCGCGCCAGCATTCGGTGCTCGGCACGCTGTTGCTTTCCACCCGCGGCGGCGAGATCGACGAGGTGCTCCGCGCCGAGCGGCGGCTCATCATCTTCATGTTCCTGGTGGCGGGCCTGGTGACGCTGCTGCTGTCGGTGTCGCTGGCCTCGCAGGTGGCCGACCCCATCCGGCGGCTGGCCAGGGCGGCGGAAAAGGTGCGCAAGGGCGTGGACAACCGGGTGGAAATCCCCGATTTCACCAGTCGCAACGACGAAATCGGCCACCTTTCCGGGGCGCTTCGCGACATGACGCAGGCGCTCTACAAGCGCATCGACGCCATCGAATCCTTCGCCGCGGACGTGGCGCACGAGATCAAGAACCCGCTCACCTCCCTGCGCTCCGCCGTGGAGACGCTGCAATTCGCCCGCACGAAGGAGCAACGCGACCGGTTGATAGAGGTGGTGACCCAGGACGTGAAGCGGCTCGACCGGCTCATCTCCGACATCTCCGACGCTTCGAGGCTGGATGCCGAGCTGGCCCGCAGCCATGCCGAGCCGGTGGACGTGGCCGAGCTGTTGCAGACCCTGGCAACGGTCATGAACGAGACCGCGCGCGAGGGCGAGGCGAAAATAGAGATCGTGCGCGATCCCCTGCCACGCGGTGTGCCGAAAAAGGATGCCTACGTGGTCATGGGGCACGATGTGCGCCTGGCCCAGGTGGTGCGCAACCTGCTGGCCAACGCCCGTTCCTTCTCGCCGGAGAACGGCGTCATCACCATCCGCCTGCGCCGCCCCCGCCACTTCGTGGAGTTCGCGGTGGAGGACCAGGGGCCCGGCATTCCGCCCGAAAACCTCGAGAAGATCTTCCAGCGTTTCTACACCCACCGGCCGGCGCAATTTTTCGGTCAGAATTCCGGCCTCGGACTGGCCATTTCGCGCCAGATCGTGGAGGCCCACGGCGGCCGCATCTGGGCGGAAAACATCACCGAGCGCCAGCCTGATGGCAGCGAGGTCATCAAGGGGGCGCGCCTGGTGGTGCGGCTGCCCCACGCCGCGCACCAGGCGTAAGCAAAGGGTTAACCATGCTCCGGCACCATGGCGCGACGGACACACGGCCCATGACGCCGGCACGATCATGCACACGTCGGCCCTCATGCGAAAGGAATGCTCCCGGGGGTGGCTAGTTGGATTCACATGATGCGCGGTCTTCTTCGGTGGTTGGCGCCGATGCCGAAGGTCCCTTCCGGCCACCAGGCGCAAGCGCTCGCCCTGGCGTGGTCGCTGGCCCTTCTGGTTCCTGCGGCACATGCGCAACAGCCCGCCAGCCCCCCTCCGGAGCAACGTCAGCTCGAGCTGCTGAAACAGCGCATCAAGGAAGCCGAAAGGCAGCACCGGAACCTGCGGGAAGAACAGCAGGCGCTGCAACGGGAGGCAGCGCGCATTTCCGGCGGGCTGGTGCGCATGGCGGCAAAAATGCAGGCGCTGGAACAACGCCTCTCCCAGGCCGAACGCCGCATTGCCGAGCTGGAAAGCCAACGCGGCACGTTGATCTCGCGCCTGCACGCGAACCGGGAGGCGATGGCGCATTTGCTGGCGGCCCTGCAACGGCTGCGGCGTGATCCGCCGCCCCCCTTCGTCACCAGCACCGAGGATGTGCTGAAAGCCGTGCGCAGCGCTCTCATGATGGGAGCGGTTCTGCCCGGTCTGGATGCCCGCGCCCGCAAACTGAAGGCCGACCTGGAAAAGCTGGTGCGGCTGGAACGGCAACTGAAGGAAGAACGCCGGCAGCGGGCCCGGGCGCTGGCCCGACTGCGCGAAACGTCCGGCCGCATGCAAGGCATGCTGCGGCTGAAGGAAGACCTGCTGGCCCGCACCCGTCGGCGTCTGAGCCATCAGGCCCGGCGACTGGCCCGCCTGACCCGTCAGGCCAGGACGCTGGAAGAGCTGCTGGCGGCGCTGGAGCGCGAGCGTGAACGGCAACGACAGGCCCGCGCGCAACGGGAAAAGACGTTGAAGGCGCAAAGGGAACAAAAGCCAGAGCGAGAAAAGGCGATGGCCGAGGGCGAGCCGGAGCAGGGAGCGCCCCTCGGCCAGGAACGGAAAAAGGACACGCCCTCCGCCGGCCTCCGCCGTTTGGCCTTGGCGGATTTCGCCGTCCTCAAGGGGCGGCTGCCGTGGCCTGCGCAGGGGCGCAAGCTGGTGGGGTTTGGACAGAAAACGCCACTGCTTGGAAAATCGCGCGGCATATATCTCGCCACCCGCCCCGGCGCGGTGGTCACCACTCCGGTCAACGCCCGGGTGGAAATGGCCGGCCGGTTTCGCACATATGGCAAACTTGTCATTTTGGAGGTGGGTGGAGGATATCGTATAGTGCTGGCCGGGCTGGCTCGGCTGAACGTGAAAACCGGAGACTGGGTGCGTGCCGGCGAACCACTGGGGCGGATGGGCGAAAGACCCGCTCCGGCCATTGTCATCGGCAATCGCATTGAACAGGGCCGTCCTATCCTCTACATGGAAATACGACATCACGACAGGTTGCGAGATCCGGCCCGTTGGCTCATCCGGTCGCGCAAACAGGCATACAGGCAGTGAAGCAAGTGGATCACATGAAAAACCTCATGCACAAGGCGGCGCTGGTCGGACTGGGTGCGCTGCTGGCCACCGGTGCGGGGCTCTCCCTGCAGGCCATCGGCAAAAACAAGGATGGCGCCGATACCGCCGAAAAGAATATCGAGATCTACCGCCAGCTGGATTTGTTCGGCGAGGTTTTCGACCGGATCCGACGCGAATACGTGGAAGATCCGGACACGAAGAAACTCATCGAGGCCGCCATCAGCGGCATGCTCAAGTCGCTGGACCCGCACTCCAGCTATCTCAATGCCAAGAGCTACAACGAGATGCTGGTGAACATCCGCGGCGAGTTCGGCGGGCTGGGCATCGAGGTGACCATGGAAAACGGCGTCATCAAGGTGGTTTCGCCAATCGATGACACGCCGGCGGCCAAGGCCGGCGTGCTGGCCGGCGATCTCATCATCAAGATCGACGGCAAGCCGGTAAAGGGCCTCACCCTGGGCCAGGCCGTGGAAAAGATGCGCGGCAAGCCCGGCACCCCCATCACCATCACCATCCTGCGCAAGGGCAGGAAAGAGCCCTTCGACATTCGCATCGTGCGCGACATCATCCGCATCCGCTCGGTGAAATGGTCGGTGGAAGGGGGCGACATTGGCTACATCCGCATCACCCAGTTCAACGAACAGACCGAGCCGCGGCTGAAGGAAGCCATCGCCGATCTGGAAAAGAAGCTGGGCGACAAGCTCAAGGGGTACATCATCGACCTGCGCAACAACCCCGGCGGCCTGCTGGACCAGGCCTGGAAAGTGTCCGATGCCTTCCTGGAGAAAGGCGAGATCGTTTCCGTACGCGGCCGCCGCGAGGCCAAGCGCTGGGACGCCACACCGGGCGACCTGGCGCAGGGTAAGCCCATCGTGGTGCTCATCAACGGCGGCTCGGCCTCCGCTTCGGAGATCGTCGCCGGCGCGCTTCAGGACCACAAGCGCGCCGTCATCATCGGCACGCGCTCTTTCGGCAAGGGCTCGGTGCAGAAGATCATCCCCCTGCCGCCCGACCGCGGGGCCATCCGCCTCACCACGGAGCGGTATTACACGCCGTCGGGCCGCTCCATTCAGGCCCGCGGCATCACGCCGGATCACGTAGTGGAGCAGGAGCTGCCGGATGAGCTGAAGGACAAGGCCGATCAGCTGCGGATTAAGGGTGAGGCCGGCCTGGAGGGCCACCTCAAGAACGACAAGGCCGAGGAAGTGGCCTCGCCCTCGCTGGTCTATGTGCCGCGCGACAAGAGCAAGGACACGCAGCTGAAGGCGGCCATTCGGTTCCTGCACGGCGAAAGCATCGCCATGCTGGAGAAAAAGCCGGAAAACAGGGACAAGAAGTCCGAAAAGGCGCTTGAGGCGCATCAGGCGCAAAAGGCTGAAGAGAAAGACGGGCCCGAAGCCGGGAAATCCGACAAATAACGCTTCGCCGCCGTCGCCCCACTTTCTCTCGGCGGATGCGAACAAGAGAGACGGGAAAGAACGGAAGCCACGCTGCCTGCAAGGGAGCGTGGCTTTTTCAAATTTTCAAATCGGAAAAGTCGCCGGCGAACTAAACGCATTTTGGTTTTTGGTTGCTGCGGTGGCGGCTGGTGAAGGCCAGCTGCAAGAGGGCCAAAAGGATCGCGATGATCCAGTTGATCAGCAGCCGGAAGTTGTAGCCCACGGCGGCCAGGATGGCGTTGACGGCATCGCCCAGCGGATGAGCCAGATAGTTGCGGCCCATGCGGTGGCCCGCCTTCAGATGCCCAATCACCGGCTCGATGGCCGCCCGCCGCTAGGCAATGTTCTTCTCCTGCACCGTGGTGTCCACGATCACCCGCGTGAAGTCCGAGGGCCGCGCCGCCCCAAGCCGCACCGCCGCCTGCAGGCTCGCCTGCAACAGCGCCATCACCTTCTCCTCGCCCAGGCGCTGCCGCCAGCGGGTCATCACGAATCATGTGTTCGGCTCCAGCCCGCTCCCCCTCCCGACCACCC
>JALVSR010000043.1 GCA_027024225.1 Hyphomicrobiales bacterium
GCGCGGGGTGGTTTGATCCCTTGTTGTTCGTTCAAGCGTCCGTCGGCCCTCCCCGCTCCCCTCCCCACCTCTTTGCACACCATTGAGGGAGGTGGGGAGAGGAAGTGGGGAGGCATGTGTTTATACCCTTGCTGCCTTTGCCGGGTGGTGCTTCATAGGCGCCATCCGGGTTCAAGCATCGCTGCGGAGCCTTACCAATGGATGAAGAAGAACTCAACCGGCGCAAGCGCCGCATCCTGTTCCGCGCCAAGCACCGGGGCATGAAGGAGACGGACCTGCTGCTGGGACGGCTGGCGGACGAAATGCTGCCTGACCTCGATGAGGCGGGGGTGGCGGCCTTCGAGCGGCTGCTGGAAGTGCCGGACGCGGTGATACTGGACTGGGTGGCAGGTGAGGCCACGCCGCCGCCGGAGCACGACACGGAGCTGTTTGAGCGGTTGCGTTCCTACTGGTTCGGTCCTGACAGTTATGGCGAGAACCTGTGAACGGCGAGGGTGAGCCGGTGTTGACTTGAAAGGGTTGAAAACCCCTTCGGAAACGTTCCGGACGGGGTTAAAAACCCCGTTCCGCTCAGGGAAATTTGTTGAAAAACCAGCCCCACACGTCATTCCCGCGCAAGCGGGAATCCATGATTGACCGGCAATACGCTACATTTCCATGGATCCCCGCTTTCGCGGGGATGACGAAATTCGGGTGACGCCGGAATATTTCCCGGATATCAGCGGGCTTTCGCCGGAATGACGGAGAAGGTGTTGGCGAGAAGTGAGGGAAAGGTTCGGGTAACGCGAAGGCATGAGCATGGACGCTGACATTCTGCGTCAGAGTTTGCGGCCCGGGCGGGCGCTGACCATCGGGGAGTGTCCCGAGGGGCTGGACGCCGTGTGGCTGGCGGACATGGCGCGGTTGCTGGCGCGCGAGGACAAGGTGCTGCTGCACATCGCGCGGATGGATGCGCGCATGGCGCTGCTGGCCGAGCAGCTGGCCTTCTTCGCGCCGGAGGTGGAAGTGCTGCGCTTTCCGGCGTGGGACTGCTTGCCCTATGACCGCGTTTCACCCAACGCTTCCGTTCTGGCCGAGCGCATGGGCACGCTGGCGCGGCTGGCGCAATGGCGGCGGGCCGTGGAGCGGGGCGGGAGTGAGGCGCGCAAGCCGCTCATCGTGCTCACCACCGTGAACGCGGCCCTGCAACGCACGCTGCCGGTGGCGGAGGTGGCGCGCACCTCGCTGCATCTCAAACCGGGCATGGTGCATCCGCCGGAAGAGCTGGCGCGCTGGCTTTCCGAGCAGGGCTTTTCCCGCACCGGCACGGTGATGGAACACGGCGAGTTCGCCCAGCGCGGCTCCATCATCGACTTGTTCGCCGCCGGCATGGAGCGCCCGGTGCGGCTGGACTTCTTCGGCGACGAGCTGGAAAGCATCCGCGCGTTCGACGTGCAGACGCAGCGCACCGTGCGCGAGCTTCACGAGGTGTCGCTGAAACCCGGCAGCGAGGTCATGCTCACACCGGAAGCCATCGCGCGGTTTCGCACCGGCTATGCGCAAGCTTTCGGTGGCGAGGCACTGCGCGACCCCATCGTGGAGGCGGTGCGCGCCGGGCGGCGCTACCCGGGCATGGAGTTCTGGCTGCCGCTGTTTCACGAGCGGCTGGAAACGCTGTTCGACCACGTGGGCGGAACGGAGCGCGCCGTCATCACGCAGGAACACGAAACGGATGCGGTGGTGAAGGCGCGGCTGGAGGAGATCGGCGAGCATCATGAGGCGCGGCTTTCCGCGCTGGAGGCGAAGACCTTCGGCGCCGACCCGTATCGTCCGCTGCCGCCGCAGCGGCTGTGGCTGACGGAAGAAGAGTGGGAAGAGCGCCTTTCGTGCTTCGCAGTGGCGCGGTTTTCGCCCTTTGCCGAGGTGAGCACGCCCGAGCGGTTGGCCATCTCCGCCGGCGGCAGGAAGGGGCGCAATTTCGCCGCCGAGCGCGCCGCGCAGGATGGCGGGCTCTATGACGCCGTGGCGCAGCACGTCGCGAAGCTGCGCAAGGGCGCGGGCAAGGATGGCGAGAGCGGCGGGCGCAAGGTGCTGCTGGCGGCGGCCACCGCAGGCGCGGCGGAACGGCTGGCGCACATCCTGGAAGATCATGGGCTCAAGCCCGTGTCCACCGCGGCCAGCTGGGCCGAGGCGCGCCAGCAGGGGGCGAAGGTGGTTTCCGCCGTGGCCCTGCCGCTGGAAGAGGGCTTCGAGAGCGCCGAGTTGGCCGTGGTGACCGAAACGGATATCCTCGGCGAGCGGCTGCGCCGGCGCGCGCGCAGGCGCAAGGCCTCCGACTTCATCACCGAGCTTTCGGCCATCGAGCCGGGTGATCTCGTCGTGCACGTGGAGCATGGCATCGGCCGCTTCGAGGGGCTGATGACCATCGACGTGGGCGGCGCGCCGCACGACTGCCTGCACCTGACCTATGACGGCGGCGACAGGCTGTATCTGCCGGTGGAGAACCTCGATTTGCTCACCCGTTACGGCGGCGAGGAAGCCACGGCGAAGCTGGACAAGTTGGGCGGCGGCGCGTGGCAGGCGCGCAAGGCGCGGCTGAAGAAGCGCCTGAAGGAAATGGCCGACGAGCTCATCCGCATCGCCGCCGCGCGCCAATTGCTTCAAGCGCCGAAAATCACCCCGCCGGAGGGGCTCTACGAGGAGTTTTGCGCGCGCTTTCCGTTCGAGGAGACGGAAGACCAGCTCTCGGCCATCGCGGATGTGTTTGCCGACCTCGCCTCCGGGCGGCCCATGGACAGGCTCATCTGCGGCGATGTGGGTTTTGGCAAAACGGAGGTGGCGCTGCGCGCGGCCTTCGCCACGGTGATGAGCGGGCACCAGGTGGCGGTGGTCACCCCCACCACGCTGCTGGCGCGCCAGCACGCGCAGACCTTCGCGGAGCGCTTCGCCGGGTATCCCGTGAAGGTGGCGCATGTCTCGCGCCTGACGCCGCGCAAGGAAATCAACGAGATCAAGAAGGGCCTGCGCGAGGGCACGGTGGATATCGTAATCGGCACGCACGCGCTGCTGGGCAAGGACGTGGCCTTTCGCGACCTGGGCCTGCTGGTCATCGACGAGGAACAGCATTTCGGCGTGAAACACAAAGAGCAGCTGAAGAAGCTGAAGGCCGGTGTGCACGTGCTGACCCTTTCCGCCACGCCCATTCCGCGCACGCTGCAACTGGCGCTCTCCGGCGTGCGCGAGCTCTCCGTCATCGCCACGCCGCCTGTGGACAGGCTGGCGGTGCGCACCTTTCTTTCGCCCTTCGACCCGGTGTCCATCCGCGAGCACCTGCTGCGCGAGCATTACCGCGGCGGGCAGAGCTATTACGTGGTGCCACGCATCGCTGACATCGACCACATCGCCGAGTTCCTGAAGGAACATGTGCCGGAAGTGAAGTTCGCCGTGGCGCACGGGCGCATGAGCGCCAGCGAGCTGGACGAGGTCATGACGGCGTTCCAGGAAAAGCAGTTCGACGTGTTGCTGGCCACCACCATCATCGAGTCGGGGCTGGATATTCCGAATGCCAACACCATGATCGTGCATCGCGCGGACATGTTCGGCCTGGCGCAGCTCTACCAGCTGCGCGGGCGCATCGGGCGCTCGAAGGTGCGGGCGTGGTGTCTTCTTACCGTTCCGGCGGACGTGCCGCTGACGCCATCGGCGAAGAAGCGGCTGGAGGTGCTTATGTCGCTCGATTCGCTTGGCGCAGGGTTTCAGCTGGCCAGCCACGACCTGGACATTCGCGGCGCGGGCAACCTGCTGGGCGAGGAACAGAGCGGGCATATCCGCGAGGTGGGATTCGAGCTGTATCAGCAGATGCTGGAAGAGGCCGTGGCCAGCCTGCGGGAGAGCGACGGTTTGTCCACAGGACGGGAAGAGTTCTCGCCAACCATTAATATCGGTGTTTCCGTGCTCATCCCTGAGCATTACGTGCCGGACCTTTCCCTGCGCATGGGGCTGTACCGGCGGCTGGCGCAGCTTCAGGACGAACAGGCGCTGGACGCTTTCGCTGCGGAGCTGGCCGACCGCTTCGGCCCCTTGCCGGAGGAAGTGCGTCACCTGATAGATGTCGTGGGGCTGAAAATACTGGCGAAACAGGCACATGTTTCCAATGTTGATGCCGGCGTGAAAGGTGCGGTGCTGCGCTTTCACAGGGATGAATTTCCCGCGCCGGAAAGGCTCATGGCCTGGATCGCCGAGCTGAAGGGAGCGGTGAAATTGCGTCCCGACATGCGGCTGGTGGTGCGCGGGCGCTGGGAAAAACTGGACAACCGGTTACGCGGATTGCGCCTGGTGCTGGGCAGATTGTCGCAAATGACCTGACAATTTAAAGTTGTCCTTTTTTTCTTGCGCAGGCGCGGGTATTCATGCACCAGAAAAAAAAGCGGCTGGGAGCCTTATTGAGTTCGCCAGCCTAGACGGGTATCTGTAAACCGAGGATGGTTCGTGCCACCTGGTGGGGAATGGAGCCAAATATTCCGGAAGGAGATGTTCAGTGAGTGCACGCAAGAAAGCCGATGACATGTTGAATGGCCAGAGAGAGGTGGCAAACGGGGAAGAGGGGAAAACTCCCGCAGAAGTTGCAGGATATATCTCCGACATGGTGCTTGAATTGAGGAACATGGCCAAGCAGAACGACTTCGAGTTTCTCGCCTACCTGTTGGAGATGAGTTTTCAGGAAGCCTTCGACCTTTCGCAAAAGAGAAAGAAGTGATCAATCTGCCGGCAAGACGAACGCGAGGGCGGACCACCCCAGGGGGGACTGGCGCGGTATCCGCGACAAGGTCTCGCGGTGTTTCGCGGGCAGGAAAAGGGACATGCAGGCCGAGGTGGGCCACACTCACCGGCTTGTTTCTGCTGACGCAACTGGCAACCGCCTTGCCTATGGCCGCCACCGCTCAGGACGCCGGCATTCTCTTGACGCAGAAAGGCCCCGAGGCAAGGGCCGCCCCGCCGGACAAGCAGTGGCGCAAGAAGCGCCAGGAATTGTTCGGCAGAGCCCGGGCCAATGATGCCGGCGCCATGCGGGAACTGGCCGAGGCTTATGCAAAAGGGGCGCTTGGACTGAAAAAATCCATCACCAAGGCCGCCACCTGGTACCGCAAGGCGGCCCAGGCGGGCGATGCCGAGGCCGCTTACGCGCTTGCGCTGTTGTTGCTGAAGGGAGGGGAAGGCGTGCGGCGTGCGCCAAAGGTGGCCGCCGCCCTGTTTCTTTCCGCCGCGAAGAAGGGACATGTGCCTTCCATGCACTGGCTGGCGCACATGCTGGAACATGGCGTTGGTCTTCCGCGCGACGTGAAAGAGGCCCGCAAATGGTATGAAAGGGCCGCCGAAAAGGGACATGTGCCAGCGCAAGTGGCGTTGGGGGTGATGGCGCTGACAGGGCAGGCCGGCCCGCGCGATTTCGAAAAGGCGCGCGAATTTTTCGCCCAGGCGGCGGAAAAGCGTGACGGCTGGGCGCTGAACAACCTGGGCGCCATGTTCGAGATGGGCTGGGGCGTGCTGAAGGACCGCGAAAAGGCCATCATCTACTACGAACTGGCGCGCGAACAGAACAATCCGGCCGCCATTCGCAACCTCGTGCGGCTGGGACAGCTGCCGCCGGATGTCCTGCAACAGATTCGGCAGGCAGAGGGCAGGGCGGAGGCAGAGGCGGAGACGGGCGAGGCAACTTCCGCCAAGCGCGGGGAGGCGGGCGTCTTCCAGGTGCGCAAGCGGTACAATTTCACGCCTGCCCGCGGCAACTGACCCGGCCCGCCCGGAAAATGTTTCAAGGCCGGAGATTCATGAACAGCGGGGATGCAAGCGGCGTTTTTCTGAAAAATCGCGTCCGTTTTTCCCTGCGGGCGATGCCGAGGCCGTATGGCAGGATACGGGGGCGCAACGTGCTGCGAAGGTGTGGCCGGCTCTGTGCGATATATTGCTTCCATTCTTCAGGTGATATGC
>JALVSR010000044.1 GCA_027024225.1 Hyphomicrobiales bacterium
GCCGAGAACAGGGACTTGGGCGGGTCTCGTGCCGCTGCCGCTGTGCCCTTGCACGAGTTGGCGTTACATGGAGGCGTGCAGGCTCGGGTGTGAGCCGGGCATCATCGGCATGTCCACGCCATCGCGCTCGGCGGCTTCGCGCAGGCGCTCCATTTCCGCCTCTTCCTCGCGCACGCGTTTCAGCGCCAGTTTCAGCTGCTGTTCCAGGTCCTCGATGGAGCTGCCCAGGTTTTCCTTGCGCTTGCGCATTTCCGCTGCGGCCAGTGGATAGCGCACATCCTTGGGGTCCGAAATTCCCGCGCGCTCTTCCTCGTATTTGATGGCCAGTTCCAGCTCCTGCTGCTTCTTGCGGAAATCCGCGATCATCAGCTCGATATCGCCCACCTGGCGGCGCACCTCTTCGAGCTGGAAGGTCTGCAGGCGCAGCCGGGCTTCCCATTCTCTCTGACGGATAGACACGTTACCCACTCCCTTGAATACACGCGACAAACACACATTCCTCTCCAGCGCCGGCAGGGCTGGCAGTCAAATGGCTTTGCGCCACGTGCCCGAATCAAATAGCCTCCATGAAAGAGACGGTGATTCGGGCTTTCTGCCGTTCGCCCGTCAATTGTTCGCCGGGCTGGCGTTTCGTGCGGTATTTAAGCGCCGCCTCCCTTAAGGGCGGGTAAATTCCACCGTGGGAACTTTTCCGCCAGTTCAGGCCGGGCGCGACAGCGGAGGGGAGCCGTGAAAATCGGAGATGCGCCGGTGGCGGCGCCTTTAACTTCGGTTAACCATTTTTGTTTATCTTGCGTTTGTGACGGATGACGAAGGCGGTTTTGGCCAGGGAGCGCTTCCCCGCGGGGAGGGCGGCCGGAAAAGGCGGAGCCATCGGGCTTGTGATCATCAAGGACTGCCTTCGGGCCTTGGGGTCTGGTGATTTTGAGTTGATTGGCCTGGCCGCGCCGGAAGCTGGCATGGCGGATGGCCGGATTCATGAAACGCGGTTTGCCGCTTGGGGGATATCAGGGGAACTTGGACAATGCGTGTGCTCTTGATTGAAGACGATCCTGCCACTGCCCAGAGCATCGAGCTGATGCTGAAATCGGAAGGATTCAATGTCTACACGACCGACCTGGGCGAAGAGGGCATCGACCTGGTGAAGGTCTATGACAATTATTACGACATCATTCTGCTGGACCTGAACCTGCCCGACATGAGCGGCTATGACGTTCTGAAGGCGCTGCGGGTGAGCAAGAAAGACGTGCCGGTGCTCATCCTGTCCGGCCTGGCGGACACCGAGAACAAGGTGCAGGGCCTTTCCATCGGCGCTGACGACTACATGACCAAGCCCTTCCACAAGGATGAGCTGATCGCCCGCATCCGCGCCATCGTGCGCCGCTCGAAGGGACATGCGCAGTCCGTGATCAAGACCGGCGACCTGGAAGTGAACCTGGACACCAAGACCGTCTCCGTCGGCGGCCAGCGCGTGCACCTGACCGGCAAGGAATACCAGATGCTGGAACTCCTGTCCCTGCGCAAGGGCACGACGCTGACCAAGGAGATGTTCCTGAACTATCTTTACAACGGCATCGACGAGCCCGAGCTGAAAATCATCGACGTGTTCATCTGCAAGCTGCGCAAGAAGCTCAAGCAGGCCTCTGGCGGCCGGGAGTATATCGAAACCGTCTGGGGCCGCGGTTACATGCTGAAGGACTTGGAGCCCGAGGAAGTGGATGAGGCCGAGCCAAAAATGAAGGCCAAGGCGTAGGGCCGCGCGGGTTCATCGGATTTGCCGCGAGGGCGGCTTGCGATGATCAAGGCCGCCCGCCCAATGAACGGGAATTCACGAAAGCCCCGGCGACCGCCGGGGCTTTTTCATCGATGACGCAAGCCCCCATCGTGGGAGGCAAGAAGCGGAGAAGGAAGGGAGCCGCTGCGGAATGGCCGCCGTGAAAGGAGCCGCCGGGGAAGGAGTCCGGCGATGAAATGGCGCCCGCTCAGGGCGCGGCGTGCAGCACGATCTCGTCCTCGCCCTGCTCAACGTCCAGCCCATAGCCCGTTTCTCGCAGCAACAGCAGGGTGTAGTAGGTCTGCACCAGGTGGGCGTCGATCTTTTCCGCAGGCATTTCGCCGGTGAGCACTGCGGCGACCTTTTCCGGCAGCATGGCGCGCGGCCCCCTGGCGGTCAGCACGATTTCGGCGCCGTTCATGTCCACCGTCAGCTCGCCGCCGCGCGGAATGCATTCACGCGCGATCAGCAGCAGGTTCAGCAGCAGCTTCACTACCGATTTCGGCGCGGTTTGCCGTGGCGCCTGCCAGCTCAGAGTGGCGCGCCGGTCATCCGCCAGCAGGTCCCTGGCCAGCTTTCCGGCTTCCTCCAGCGAGATTTCCGTGCCCATGGAACCCGCAGCACCGAAGGCCAGGCGGGCGAAGGCCAGACGGCTGGCCGCGCGCTTGCCCGAGGAGAGGAGCATGTTCAGCGCCGCCTCGCGCAGCTCCGGGTCGTCGGACTGCATCATTTCCAGTCCGTTCTCGATGTTTCCCACGGAAGGGAGGATGTCGTGGCAGATGCGGCTGCAGAGCAGCGAGGCAAGCTGCAGGTCGTTCAGGCGGCTGGCGTCGGTCATGGCAAGTGTTCCCCTCCATTGCGCGCCGGAGAGCCAGGATGGTGGAATTCAGCCCCCGGTTTTTTGCGAATCGTTGCATTGTAGCGCCATATTTTCCATACAGGGCGCAGGGCGCATTGCAAGGGGAGAACACATGAGCCTTTCCGTGCCGGAACCGATCGCAAGCATCGCCAGCATGGCGCACGGTGCGGGACGCATCGTGCTTGATGTGCGCGAGGGCGGTATAAACGTGCGGCGCAAACCCGATGAATCACCGGTGACGCAAGCCGATACCCTGGCCGAGGAATTTATCGAGCGGGAGCTGGAAAAGGCCTTTCCCGGCGTGCCGGTGATTGGCGAGGAGCTGGTTGCGGCCGGGCGCCAGGTGGCGCCAAAGGAACGGTTCTTCCTGGTGGATCCGCTGGACGGCACCAAGGAGTTCATCGCCGGGCGTGATTCCTTTTCCACCAATATCGCGCTCGTCGAACATGGCCGGCCGAAGGTCGGCGCCCTGTATGCGCCCGCCAGCGGCGAGTTGTTCGTCGGCGGGCCGGAGATGGGGCTGTGGCGGGCGCGGGTGGACGCGCATGAAAGCTTCCGTGCCGCCGCGCTGGAGCCGTTTGCGCCCGTGGGGGAGGCGCGGTCCATGCGCCGGGCGGCGGTGTCGCATTCCCACCTGGATGAAAAGACCGTGGAGTGGCTGCGGGCGCATGGAGTGGAGGAGCTCATCCGCATGGGCTCGGCCTTCAAGTTCTGCCTGCTGGTGAAGGGCGAGGCGGATGTCTATCCGCGCTTCGGCCCCACCATGGAATGGGACACCGCCGCAGGGCAGGCCATCCTGGAGGCCGCGGGCGGCGTCGTCCTTTTGCCGGACGGGTCGGGGCCGCTCACCTATGGCCATGCGGAGACGGGTTTCCTGAACCCCGGATTCATCGCTTTTGCGCCCGGCGTCGAGGTGAGGGCATGAACGCTCCATCGATCCTTCGCGGGCGTCTGCGCGCGGCGTTGCTCGTGTCGCTGCTGATCCTGGCCGGGGTGGCCGCGCCGGCCATGCCGGCATTGGCGTTGCAGGTCACGGAGCGCCAGCAGGCGCGCTTGCAGGCGGACTTTCGGCGCTGGCTGCAGGGGCCGTTTCGCCAGCAGGCGCTGAAAAGCGGCGTGCCGACGCGGGTGTTCGACACCGCGCTGGAAGGGGTACGGGCGAACCTGAAGCTGCCCGACCTGGTGTTGCCCCGCACGGCGCCCATTCCGCCGGAACAGCGGCAGGCGGAGTTTTCCGCTCCGGCGCGTTATTTCAACGAGCGCGGTCTGCGCCTGCATGCGCGGCGGGGCCGGAAGCTCTATCGCCAACACGCCCGTCTGCTGCGCCGCATCGAGAAGCGCTTTGGCGTTCCGGGCGAGATCGTGCTGGCCATCTGGGCGCGCGAATCCAATTATGGCCGCGCGCGCATCGTTCATGATGCCTTTGCCATTCTCGCCACGCAGGCCTGGCTGGGGCGGCGCAAGGACTTGTTTCGTCACGAGCTGCTGGTGGCGCTGAAGCTGGTGGCCTCGGGCGAGGTGCCGCTTGAGCGCATGAAAAGCTCCTGGGCCGGGGCGCTGGGGCAGCCGCAGATGATGCCGTCGGATTTTCTGGAACATGCGGTGGACTTCGACGGTGACGGCAGGCGGGACATCTGGCGCTCGGTGCCGGACGTTCTGGCCTCCATCGCAAACCACCTGGCGCGGCACGGCTGGCGCCGGGGCGTGCACTGGGGCGTGGAGGTGAAGCTGCCCAAGGCCGTGCCCTGCCATCTGGAGGGGCCGGATCAGGGCAGACCGCTGCGCGCCTGGGTGCGCGCCGGCATCACGCGCATCGACGGCCGGCCGTTTCCCAGAAGTTGGTGGAAACAGAAGGCGATCCATCTGCTCACCCCGGCCGGACGGCACGGCCCCGTCTTTCTCGTCAGCCGCAATTTCCATGTGTTGAAGGACTACAACACCAGCGATCTCTACGCCCTGTTCGTCGGGCACCTGGGCGATCGCATCACGGGCCGCGCGAAGGGGCCTTTCGCCACGCGCTGGCAGGACGTGGGGCGCATGAGCCGGGCGGACGTGGCGCGTATTCAGCGGGTGCTGGAACGGCTGGGGCATGACGTGGGCGGGGTGGACGGCCTGCTCGGCTTCAAGACCCGCCGTTCGATTGGCCGCTGGCAGGAAGCGGCGGGCATGTTTCCCACCTGCTTTCCCACGCCCGAGCTGAAACGCCGGATATTGGCGCGTCGGTGAATGGCATGTCGGCTGAATGGCGTGTCAGTGGATGGCGCGCCGGCTGTATGGCCGGGTGTATGGCGCCAACGGTTTTGCGGCGGGCGGATCGATGCGCGGGGCCCCGATTCCATCGTTGCCGGCGTTGCATTGCCGGCATGAACGAAAACGGATCGTGCGGCCTCTTGCACAAACGCCCGCATGCACTTATAGAAAGGGCATGCCGCGCTTGGCTTTCCGCCCCCATCGTCTAGCGGCCTAGGACGCCGGCCTCTCACGCCGGAAACAGGGGTTCGAGTCCCCTTGGGGGCGCCATTCGTCATTTCGCTTCGATTGGCTTGCCCATTTGCTGCGGTTTTCACCTTTCAGATCGTGCGCGAGCCCCCCGCCAAGGCCTTTTGGCCGTTGCGCCACCGGACCTTTCGGAGGCGTTTCGGAGGCGTTTTCACTTCATTTCGCTGTCTGCACTCCATGTTGCTGTCTTTCGCTCCTGGAAACGGCCCTGGCCCCTCCTTTTCGGAGGCGGAGGATCGGCGCTAATCCGTGAAAACGCCGCCATCTTCCGCGCTCTTCATGAGCTCCGTGCCCGACGCGGCGGCATCCAGCATGCGCGCGGGAATTTCCAGCCACTTGGGCCCCGCGGTGAAGAGCAGGACGCAACGAATGGCCTTGTCGGGCCAGAGATACCGCATGGCCAGGCGATAGATGGCCATCTGCCGGACATAGGAGGCGGGGACGTCCTCGATGCGCTCCGGCACAGGGCGGGCGGTCTTGAAATCGGCCAGCAGCACCTCTCTTTCGCCCACCACCAGCCGGTCGATCTGCCCGCCGATGAGGATGGGGCTCCCTTGGGCGCCGGCCTCGTTGGCGGAAGGCCGCAGGCGCGTGGCGAAGGGCACCTCCGCCCGTGATCCCGGCCCGAACAGGGCGGAAAATCGCGGATCCTCCATCACTCCTTTCACCTCCTCCCATATGTCCGCCAGCTGTCTTTCGCCCAGGTGCGGCTCGGCATGTTTCAGCCAGCGCAGGGCGCGTTGTCGGCGTTGTTCCGCCGGTATGCCGGGCAAGTATTGCAGGAGCGTATGGATGAGCTGCCCCCGCCGGAAGGGATCGGCCAGCGGGTCGTCCGCACCGGCCCGCTGGCCGGCAAGGGGCGAGAGCACCGGCTCTTCCGGCAGGGTCGATGGCGTCGGGCCGGTGGCGGGCACCTCGTCCAGTCCCGGCGCGGCAAGGCGTGAAGGAGCGATCCATTCGGCCGGGCCCGGCTCCGGCCGGGCGGGGGCAAGGGCCCAGGCCGGCAGACGCGGAGCGGCTTCGTCATCTTCCCCCCGGCGGGCGCGGCAGACCGGGGTGTCGGGCGGATAACGCCAGATGGTGCGGCCATCGGGCAGGGACAAGGCATAATCGTCGCGCTGCAAAACCTCGCGCAGACGCTCATGCCAGCTCTTGATGCGGCTGGCGTCGGGCTTTTTCTTTTTCCCCTCGGAATCGCCACCGCCGCCCCTGCCGCTTTCCGCGCCGCAGACGATGAGCCGGTCGGCGGCGCGGGTCATGGCCACGTAGAGCAGGCGGTTGTATTCTTCCTCCTGCTCGCGCAGGGCGTCTTGCACCAGCTCTTCCACGGCTTCCGGCCGCTGGGCGGCGGAAAGGGGCCACAGCGGCAGGCGCAGTTCCCGGTTATCCGCCGACAGGGGCACCTCTATCAGCCCCAGCTTTCCCTTGTCCGGAACGCGCACGGTATCGGCCAGGAACACCACCGGGCTTTCGAGCCCCTTCGCGCCGTGCACGGTCATGACCTGCACCTCGCCGGGGTCGTCGCCATGCGCCATGCCTTCCTGCTCGCGCCTGATTTCCGGCGCATCGCGCTCCAGCCAACGGATGAAGGCCTGCAACGAAGGCTGGGCGACCTGCTCGTGCTGCAGGGCGAGGTCGAGGAAGGCCTCCAGCGGCTCCACGGCCTCGTGCGACAGGCGCCGCAGGAACCGCCACATGCCGCCATCGCGCCACAGCACCTGGCCGAACAGCTCGAAGGGCGGCAAGTGACCGGCCATGCGCCGCCAGCGCCGCAGCCGCCGCACGGCCTCGCCTACCGGAGCGCCATTTTCCGCCGCCTGTTGCAACTGCCGCCACAGGGGCTTGTCGGCGTGGATTTGATCTATGTCTTGCAGCGGGGCCTCGAAATCGAACGCTTCCCCGCGCAGGCGCAAGAGATCGTCGTCGGTAAAGGGCCGGCCGTCGTCGCGTTCCAGCAACGGGCTTTTCAGCACCTCGGCCAGGGACAGGTCGTCGGTGGGCAACAGCAGGAAGCGGGCCAGCGCGATAAGATCGCGCACGGCGATATGCTCGCTGATTTTCAGCCGGTCGGCTCCCGCCACTGGCACGCCGCGCTGCTTGAGGGCGGAAATGATGGGCTCCATGAAGCCGGAGCGGCGCTGCACCAGTATCAGGATGTCGCGCGGCCGGATGGGACGGGGTGCATCCGGCCCGGCGGCGTCCTTTTCGCCTTCGCAGGCGTCGTTCTCCTCATCGTCCAGCCCATCCGGGGGCAGGGCCTCGCCGTCGCGCAGCCAGCGGGCGATGGTGTCGGCGATGCGCATGGCCAGCCGCAGCTGCGGGCGCATGGTGGGCAAGAGCTCCCGTGGAGGCTCCCAGATGGCGGCGGGATCGTCCACGTCGTCCTTTTCCGCCACTTCTTCCAGCGGCCACAGCTCCACCAGCCCGCGCACGTGTGGGCGGGCGGAGGCGTGTGGGCGCACGCCCTCTTCACCCAACCGGAAGTCGGGCTGCCGGATGACCGCGTCCACCACCCCCAGCACTTCCGGCGCGCTGCGAAACGATACGTCCAGCGGCACCATCTCGAAATGCTCGCCACCCTCGCGTACCAGCCGCTCGAAGAAGCGGCGCCGGGCGTGAAAGGCCTCCGGCGCTGCGCCCTGGAACGAATAGATGGATTGCTTGACGTCACCAACGGCGAAAATGGTGCGCGGCAGGGAACGCTCCGCTCCCTCGCCGGCGAAGAAGTCCTCCGTGATGCGCTCCAGGATTTCCCATTGTTCGGGCGAGGTGTCCTGCGCCTCGTCCAGCAGGATGTGGTCGATGCCGCCATCGAGCCGGTAGAGCACCCAGGAGGCCTTCAGGTTCTCGTGATCGAGCAGCGCGAGGGTGCGGATGATCAGATCGTCGTAATCGAACTTGCCGGCGCGCAGCTTTTCCTTTTCATAAAGGTCGAGGATGGCCATGCCGGTTTCATACAGGGCCACGTTGGCCGCCAGCAGGCGGCGGGCCAGGTAGCCCTGCCAGGCGTTCCAGAAGTCTTCGCGCGCGGCCAGCAGCCATTCATGCACCCCGGGCACCTCCGCCGCCACCTTCTTCGTCAGCGGGGCGCGGCTCGGCATTTTGCCCTCGGCGGTCAGAAAGCCCCTGCGCGCGGCGTTCCAGGCGGCTTGCACGTCCCCTGCCGCCAAGGCCTCGGACAGCGCCTGCAGCAGTGTCAGGCCGCGTCTGTCCGCGCCACGAGGACTGGCATCGGGGGGCACGTGTGGGGCCAGGGCGTTGCGCAGGGCGTCGATTTCCGCGGCATCGAGGCGGTTGAACCAGCGCTCCTGCCAGGCGTGTGCATCGCGTGGCTTCTCCGCCGCGCCCACCTTGTGGGCCAGGGCTTCGTAAACGCTGTTTCTGAGGTCATCATCTTGCGCCATCTTGCGTAGCAGGCGGCGGTGGCGGAGCAGTTCCATGAGCAGGGCGGACAGGCCGTTTTCCTGTTGCCAGGTGCCCAGCAAGGCCAGGTGGCGCCGCACCTCCCTGCTAGTCTCGTCGGGCGCGGTGAGCAGGTGGGTGCGGGCGCGGCCCAGGAGCTCCGCCGCCTCGGCCTCTTCCAGCACCTCGAAACCGGGCGGCAGCCCGGCCTCCACGGGAAAGGCCTGCAACAGCCGCTCGCAGAAGCCATGAATGGTGAACACCCGCAGGCCGCCGGGTGTTTCCAGGGCGCGGGCGAACAGTTGCCGGGCCAGCGGCAGGGAATCGGCGGAAAAATCGCTCTGCTTCAACTCGTCGTGAATGCTTTTCAGCAGGTCCTCGTCGCTCAGGTGAATCCATTTCGCCAGCCGCTGAAAGATGCGCGAGCGCATCTCGGCTGCGGCGGCACGGGTGTAGGTGATGCACAGGATGCGCTCCGGTGGCGTGCCGGAAAGCAACAGGCGGATAACGCGGTTGACCAGCAAATAGGTCTTGCCCGAACCGGCGTGCGCGCTGACAAACACCGAAGCCCTCGGATCGGCGGCCTTGTGCTGGGCCTCGCTGGCCTCGAGACCGATCGTTCTGGCCTTTTGTTTCAGTGCCTTGATCTCGCCTTGCGGGCGGTTCTGGCAGTCGTGCTGGGTCAAGGCGCCAACCCGTATGTCTGGTCATGGGGTTCGTGAATCGCTGGCCAGCGGGAAGACTACATCATGAATGGAGAAAAGTCGCGCAGGCGTTGTGGCGAGTGGGACAAAAAAAGGCCCGCCGCGACAAGGCGGCGGGCTTGAAGGCTTCGCAAGGGCCAACATCCTGCATGGAACGTCGGCCCGGCGAAATCCGAAATGGTCGGAGTGGGCAGATTCGAACTGCCGACCCCCTGCTCCCGAAGCAGGTGCGCTACCAGGCTGCGCTACACTCCGCCAGTCCTGTTACGCCTGCTATATAACGCCGCCCGCCAACGGCTGCAAGACGCTGCGCGGAAGAAAATGGCCACCATGCACGGCTGAGGCTTGAGGCGTGTCGGCCGGTTGCGGACAAAGATGAAGGTGTGGTAATCAACACCCGCATGATGCCGGCTTGCCCTCACGGAATCACCGGGGGCATTTTCTGATTCCGGCGGGCTGGTCTGGCATCATGCGCTCGCCGCCCAAAGGGATCGGGCTTGCATGTTGCCGGCCACGATGACCGCCTTGTGCATTTTTGCTTGCTCTCGCCCGACCGCTGGCATAAATCCATTGCGAATCGGCAAGACATGCCGGCAAGGAACTCTCGGCAATCCTGTTGGGGCGTAGCCAAGCGGTAAGGCAGCGGGTTTTGGTCCCGTGATCGCAGGTTCGAATCCTGCCGCCCCAGCCACTGACGTTGTCAGCCTTGAATCTCGCAAACGTAGGGTGGTGAAAGGCGCGCTTGTGGAGACACGCGAGCGCTGGAGCCTGGCGTTCTGGCCTTCCTGACGTTGTCAGCCTTGAATCTCGCAAACGTAGGGTGGTGAAAGGCGCGCTTGTGGAGACAAGCGAGCGCTGGAGCCTGGTGGACCGGTTTTCCCGGCGTTGTCAGCCTTGAACCTCGCAAACGTGGGGTGGCTGAAGGCGCGCTTGTGGAGACACGCGAGCGCTGGAGCCTGGTGGACCGGTTTTCCCGGCGTTGTCAGCCCTGAATCACGCAAATGCGGCGAGAGAGATGGCGCTTGCCAAAAGGACAGCCGTCCGTTTGGCCTTGATCGGCCAGTTTTCTTCGCGCGTTCTTCTCCTGGCCGTGGTCGGGAAAAAACGTCAGGATTTTCGGAAAATCATCGACAGGGGAACAAATGGTGGGCCCGGCAGGACTCGAACCTGCAACCAGTCGGTTATGAGCCGACAGCTCTAACCAGTTGAGCTACGGGCCCCAAGACTTGCGAGGTGCATTGCCCCGGCGCCGCCACACGACACCGCCCGCGCCGGCGGGGCTTCCTCCATTGCCATATAATCGCCATTGCCAGCGGCACAATCCGCATACGTGTTCACGCGTCGAGCATCCATGTCTCATTACACAGGGAGGCCCACCATGCGCAAGCGTATCTTCCGTCAGGTCCGGATGCAGCTTCTGTTTTCGCTCTTGCTGTTGCTGCTGGTGCCGCTGACGCCGGCCGCGCAAGCGGGCGGTGGCTGGGGCGAATCGTTTCGCTTTTCCGTTACCGGCCATGGCGAGGTGAAGGCCGAACCAGACGTGGCCTTCGTGAGCGTGGGCGTGCAGACCCGTGCGAAAACCGCGGCGGAGGCGCTGCGGAAGAATACCGCCGCCATGCGCAGGATCTTCGACCTGCTGAAGGGCAGGTTCGGCATTGCGGACAAGGACATGGCCACGAGCAACTTTTCCATCACGCCGGTGATGCAGCACTTTCAGCCGAAGCCCGGCAAGCCGACGCCGCCGCCGAAAGTGGTGGGATATGATGTCTCCAACATGCTGAACCTGCGGGTGCGGGACCTGGACAAGCTGGGGGCCATTCTGGACGCGGTGGTGCGCGATGGCGCCAATCGGTTGCATGGCGTTTCCTTCGGCTTTTCCGACCGGCGCAGGCTGCTGGACGAGGCGCGGCGCAAGGCCGTGGAAGAGGCCAAGGCCCGGGCGCGGCTTTATGCGGAGGCGGTGGGCTTCCGGCTGGGGCCGGTGGTGGACGTGCGCGAGGGAGGCGCGCGGCCCGTGCCGGTGCGCGGCATGCGCATGATGGCCAAGGCCATGGTGGCCGATGCGGCGCCAGTGCCCATCGCCAGGGGCGAGCAGGGCGTGCGGGTGGATGTCACCATCACCTGGCTGGCGCGCGGGGAGTGAGCCCGCTTTCCGGCGGAGCCTGTCCTGGCGGATTTGCCCTGTTGACGCCGCCGACGGGAAGGCGCAAATGCTGGTGCATGGCGCACCTTGCGGAACATGGAGCCATCGCGGCGGGGCATGAGCTGACGGCGCGGGCGGCGGTGGAGACTTTGCATGCGGGCGGCAACGCGGTGGATGCCGCCATCGCCGCGGCGGCCATGGCCTGCGTGGTGGAGCCGGTGTTGGCCGGGCCGCTGGGGGGTGGCTTCGCCGTGGTCCAGCGGGACGCGCGCGCCGAGCCGGTGTTTTGCGACTTTTTCAGCCAGACACCGAAACGGCGCAATCCGCGGGCGCGGGTGGAGGCGGCGGAAGCCGACTTCGGCGACGCCACGCAGATCTTCCACATCGGCCCTGGCACGGTGGCGACGCCGGGAGTGATCCCGGGCTTCGCGGAGTTGCATCGGCGGCATGGACGCCTGCCCTGGGCCGAGCTGTTCGCGCCGGCCGCAGAGGTGGCCGAGCGTGGACACGCGGTCAGCCATTTCCAGGCCGGGTTGTTGCGCATCATCGAGCCCATCGTGACCCATACGGAAAGCGTCCGGGCGCTGTTCGCCCCTTCCGGCAGGCTGCTGGAGGCGGGGGAAACGCTGCGCAATCCGGGTCAGGCGCGTTTCTGGCGGCTGATGGCGACGAGCGGATTGGAGGCCTATCTGAACGAGGTCGGCTCCCTGCTGCTGGCGGAAGCCGGACCGGATGCGGGGGGGCATTTGCGTGCGGATGACCTGGCGGATTACCGGGTGCATTGGCGTGCGCCCTTGCACGCGGTGCTGCATGCGGCGGAGGCGGAAGCGTGGCTGAACCCGTTGCCCGCGGCCTCGGGGGTGTTGATCGCGCTGGCGCTGGACTGGCTGGAGCGCCATGGAGAGGAGGCGATGGCGGCGGATGCCGCTTGCGAGGGGAGCGCCGTCTGCGCCAGGGCGCAGGCCCTGGACTTCGCCGATGCACGCCGTCGGGCGGCGGATCACGATCTGACGAAATTGCTGGCGGACTTGCCGGCGAGCTGGCGCGGCACCACCCATATTTCGGTGGTGGATGCCCATGGCATGGTGTGCTCCATGACCGTGAGCAATGGCGAGGGCAACGGCCGGATGTTGGGAGATTTCGGCTTCATGCCCAACAACATGCTGGGCGAGGAAGACGTGAACCCGGCCGGGGCGCTGCATTTTCGGGAAGACGTGCGGCTGTCGTCCATGATGTCGCCGGTGCTGGCCCGGCGGCGCGATGGCGCCCGCTTCGCCCTCGGCTCGGGTGGGTCGAACCGCATTCGCTCCGCCCTGCTGCTGGTGCTGGCGCGCCTGTTGCACGACATGGCGGCGCTGGAGAAAGCCGTGCGCGCGCCACGGCTGCACGTGGAAGAAGGCTTCCTGGATGTGGAGCCCGGCCTGCCGCCGAGCGACGTGACGGCCCTGAAGAAGGCCTTTCCGCGGCACCGCTTCTGGTCACGGCCCAGCATGTTCTTTGGCGGCGTGCACGCGGTGATGCTGGGGGCGGATGGCAGGCTGGAGGCGGTGGGCGACTTCCGCCGCGAAGGTGTGGGCGTGGTGGTGTGAAACGCCAGCCATTCCCAGGCGCGCGGCGCCTATTTCACCAGTCCCTTGCGCAGCAGCCAGGGCAGCATCAGCAGGCCCGCCAGCAGCGGATGGCGGCGTTGCCAGTCGGAAAGCTCGATGCGCTCGCCGGTATGGCGCTCTATCTTGAAGGCGATGTAGTCCGCCCCGCCACTGAAGGTGAAGGCCGCCTTGGCAAGCCGCATCAGAGCCAGCAGCTTGCCCCGGCGGATGGTGCGCCGCCAGTTCAGCCTGCCGCGCATTTTCTCAAGCGAGGCGGGAAAGGCGATGTTCTCATCCGCGCCGAACATGGCGCGCACCGCGCCGCGATACCATTCCTCGTCCGCCGTCACGATGCTTTCCGCCCGGTCGGCGCTTTCCACCCGCAGTTCCGTGCGGTAGGTGGCGCGCAGCAAGGTCGTCCACAGTTCGCGCCAGCCGGGCCGGGGCGTCTCGCACAGGATGGCGGCGGTGGCGAGCGTGGTGAACACGGCCTGCACGATGGCGTCCTCCAGCGCCGCCGTTACCTGGTCATCGGTCCACCAGACCAGGCGGCTGGGCTGGGCGAAACGGGCCCAGAAATAGGGATTGTCGATATCCGGCTCCAACCAGCGGCGGAACTGCGCAAGCGGCAGCACGGCATACTTGGCGCGCAGGGGGGCGCCGTCGGGGCGGGGCAGCGAGAGATAGTGGACGTTCGGCGGCAACAGGCGACAGCCGAGCCGGGCGAAGGGGTTCTTGCTGACGTGCGCAAGGTCGGTGGTGAGCGCGTAAAGATCCGCCAGGGTTTCCTGGAAGGAAGCGTCGCGCAGGGTGGAGCCATAGGCCAGCACCGCGCGCACGCCTCGTTCGCCGCCGTGGCGTCCGGCGGCCTCTTGCGCCAGCAGGCGCAGCTCCTCCGGCGCCGGTGCCAGCAGGCGCGAACGGACGAGTGCGCGCAGGGCCGCCTCGTCGGCGATGTCCACCGGCGCGAATGGGCGCGCGGAGCGCTTCGTGCGAGATACGGTGCTCATGCCGAAAGAAGATAGCGCATTTGCGGGCCGCGCTCGATAACCAGTGGTTTGTCCGCGCTTTCGGGGACCATTTCCTCGCCGTCCATGGCGAAGCGAGCGGGGGTTTGGACCTCGGCGCGTTCGATGACGCGGCTTGCCATGCCGGGGGGCAGCTTGCGGCTTTCACCGCCGTAAAGCACCACCGGCAGCCAGCGGGGAATGAACGGCAACGGCCAGCCAAAGACGGACAGGCGCAAGGGCGAGGGCGCCTCTCCGCTGGCGATGCGCCGGGCGGTGGTTTCGTCAAGCCCCCAGAAAGGGCGCGCCCCAAGCACCAGCTTCCTGAGCGTGGAGGCCAGCAGGGCAACCTGCCAGCCATCGGCGAGGGGAGCGCCATCGGCCAGCACGCGCATCCGGTGGGGGCGGTCGATGCGGTGTTCGTCTTCCGGCCGGGCGGGGCGGAAGATGGCCTTCGCGCCGACGCTCAACAGGGTCAGCAGGGGCCCCAGCTGGCCGCGCATGCCGCGCCGGTTGAAGGTATCCCGGCAATACAGGGTGGCTTCCGCCACCACCCCGGCGCCCAGGAACATCCCGTGCTGCGGGCCGCCTTTCACGTTGAGCAGGCGAACGGTGGGGCGGCTGGCAACCCGGGCGGAGGCCTGGCGCCAGCCACGTTGTCGTATCAGCCCGGCCTGTTGCGGCACCTTTTTCAGCCGCAGGCCGATGTCGGCGGCGGTCATGTTGGTGGAGCCGTGCGGCAGCAGAACCAGCAGGGGCCAGCGTTCTTGCGGCAGGCTGCTGCGTTCGGCCAGCCATGTCTGCACGTATTGAATGGTGCCATCACCGGACGAGATGAAAATCGCTTCCGGCGGATTTTGCGCCAGTTCGGCCAGCGCCGGTTCCAGCCGGGCGAATTCGTCCAGCCGCACGATGCGCGTGCCGGCATCCGCGCGCAAGGCTTCGGCCAGCGCCAGACCGCTCCGGTTGCGGCCACCGGAGCGCGGGTTGACGATGAGCGCGGCGGCGGGTTGGCGTGGAGTGTCAGTCATGCGCCTCTTGTGCCATCCATGAGGTCAGCTTGCCATGGCGGCGCTTTTCGGCGAACGCCTGCGCCAGTTGCACCGCGTGCACCAGCAGGGAGACGAGCGTCCAGGCGGCCACGGCGACAAGCCCCCAGTCCGGCCTGCCGACGAGCCAGAACAGCGTAAGCAGCACCAGGTTGGGGTTGCGCCGGGCGGTGATTTCGCGAAACCAGGTGTCGAAGCGGCGCCAGATGTGGATTTCCATGCCCAGCAGGGCGATGGATATGCCCTCCATGAGCCGCTGCACCACGTAGCCGACGATGATGACGATGAGGCTGCCCCACCACCATTCCGGCGGCAGGGGGTGGCCCGCGGTCTCGAGCCCCACCGCCCAGGCCCAGTACCAGAAGGGCGGATGAATGAGGTCTATGCCGTGGTCGAAGATGTCGCCGAACCTGCTGGAGGTCAGCGTGGTGCGCGCCAGCTTGCCGTCCACCGTGTCAAGGAAGGTCATGAGCCAGGCCGCCAGCAGGCCCCAGCCGTATTCTCCGGCCGCGAACAGCCCGAAGGCCACCAGCACCAGCAGGAAGGAGAGGAAGGTGACCATGTTGGGCGTGATGGAGGTGTGCTCCGCCAGCCAGCGGGTCACGTGAAAGGCTGGCCGGGGCCATAGCCGTTTGGTCACCAGATCGGTTGCGCCCTTGTAGGTGCCCATGAACACGCGCCATTCCTGCTCCTTGCGCTTTTCCGGCCGGAAGACGAAAGCGTAAGGCGCCTCGCGCTTGCGCAATTTCTGCTGGAAGGCGGCCTCGCCCAACCGTTGGGGGGGCGCCACCCGCCAACCCCTGGCGCGGGCGAGCTCCACGTCGCCCTCCTCCAGAACGCGGCGGGCCGTTTCCGCCTCGGCCAGGGGGACGTGCGCCAACAATGGCGCGCGCTCATCGGAGCTCAACAGTATCAGTCCCGGCCGGTTCAGGATGGCCTCCACCAATGCCGGATCCAGCACGGCGTCGGCGCGCACCAGCACCACCGTGTCGTTTTCCGATGGCGATGCGGGAAGCTCCGCCAGGGAGCCGGCGCGCACCCCGGCGCGGGCGAAGATGCGCGTGGTGCGGCGGGCCGTGTCGAGGCCGAACAGGCGCCCGGGGGTGCCGCCGGTTATCACGAGTAGCCGCACGGGGGCTGGTTTTGATGTTTCGTGTGCCATCACGTCGAGAATGCTGAAACGAAAGCGAAAGGTGCGCGCGTGTTCGTCGCTTGTGATACCGGCATGGGGATGGTTTGTCGAGGATGGGAAAGGCCGCCTGCTGGCTCATGAAACGGTTTGTGCACGCACATAGAACGCCGCGCTGATGAGCCCCAGGAGAGTGACCGGCAACCAGCCGGCCAGCCAGGCCGGAACCAGCCCCAGTTCGCCAACGGTGAGGGATATGCCGTCGAAGATGAAAAAGGTGAATCCCACCGTGATGCCCGTCAGCAGCACCGGCACGGTGATGCCGCCGCGACGGAAGCGCACCGCCAGGGGAATGCATACGGCGATGATGAGCAATGGCACCAGCAGGTTGGCCAGCCGGCGGTGCCACCAGACCTCGTAAACGTGCACCGGGCGCAGGCCGAATCCCTTGTTCTCGATGAAGTATCGCAGATCGGCCAGTGGCATCTCCTCCGGATCGCCGGAGCGGAATTCTTCCGACGCCAGCCGCAGCTCGCCCGCGTAGACCAAGGTGTCCAACCGCATGTGTGGCACGGGTTCGCGCCGATAGATGACAACGTCGTGAAGCAGCCAGCGGCCGCTTTCGCGCTGGGCGCGTGCGACGTGGATCTGCTCCGTCAGCAGGCCGGTGCGGTCGCGCCGGAATATGATGATATCCTCCAGTTGGGTGGCCTTGGCGTTGGCCTTGCCGGCCCTCAATATGTCCTGGCCGGCGCGCAGCCAGATTTCGCCCTCGCGCGAAGCGCGGAGTTTCTTCGTGGCAAACTCTCCCACCCCCCAGTTCGACAGGACCCTGACCGTGGCGGGCACGATCTGATCATTGAGCAGAAACAACGCCATTCCCATGATGATTCCCATTGGCGCCAGCATGAGAAGAAGTTGCAGCGGGGTGGCGCCGGCGGCCCAGATGGGAACGATTTCGTTGCGGTAGCCCAGCTCCACCAGGGTCAGAACCATGGCCAGCAGCAGCCCCAGCACGAAGAACACGGCGGCGATGCCGGGGAAGCGCAAGAGGGCGTATTTGACCAGTTCGACGTAACTGTCGTTCTGGGCCAGGATGCTGTCCAGATTGGACAGGACTTCCAGCGTGATGACGAAAACCGAAACGCCGAAGAGGATGAGAAGGAAACGCGCCAGCACCATGCGCGAAATCATGCGTCCCAGAATGCCCATCATGCCGCCCCCTGTTTCTTGCGTCGCCAGCGGGCGGGCCAGGCCCTGCGCAGGTGTTCGGCAGCCTTGCTCATGGCCAGATACACCGAATCGAAAATGTCTTCCTTGAGCGTGAAGCAACTGCGGTAATAGCGGAAGCTGGCCAGGACAAGCAACGCCACCCACGGGGCCCATATGCCCAGCCAGATGGGCAGGGCGCCGTGTCGCGCCGCCACGGATCCCTGCTGCAGCGCTTCCTGGTAGGCGATGAGAATGATCAGTCCCACGGCAAAGCGGTAGGCGCGCTGCTGGCGCCGATGGCCAATGGCGAAGGGGATGGCCAGAAATGGCAGCACCAGGATGGTGAGAATGGACACGATGCGTCTGTGAAATTCGGCCCTGAGCTCGCGCACGCTGGCGAGTTTCAGCGGTTTGTCCAGGGTGGCGTACAGTTCCGGCAGGGTCAGCTCGCGTTCGTCCAGTCCGCGCGGGCGGAACGTGAGGGCGCTCTTGCGGCCTATGGGGGTTTCCGCACGGGAGAAGAGCTTGCTGGTGGCCTTGGGCAGTTCGCGCGCGGTGGGGTCCACCCGGCCCTTGATCTCCAGCTGGTGGCCGTGAAGCAACACCAGCAGGGGACGCGGGTCGCGCTGCTGGCGCACGAGATAGCCGGAACGCGCGGTGATGGTTCGCGTGCCCCGGTCACGCCCGTATTGTTCGAACACGAAGATGCGATAGAAGCGCTGGTCGCGGCGCTCCAGCTTGTCGACGATGAAGGTGCGGTTGCCGGTTTGCATGAACACGCCCTCCTCGGCGAGGTAGAAGACCTCGACGTTCTGAACGGCGTGCTTGAGCGCGCGGTAGGCGTAGCGGGTATAGGGCTGCAACCAGCCGAAGATGAACATGGCGAGGATGGCGATAAGCACCGACAAGGCGATCACCGGACGGGCGAGACGGTGCAGCGATATGCCGGCGGCGAGGCAGGCGTCGATCTCGGCGTTGCGCGACATCTGGTTGAAGCCGAACAGCAGCCCAAGGAAGATGGACGCCGGAATGGCCAGGCCCAGATAGTGCGGCACCAGGTAGCCGAGCATCTCGAACACCAGGCTCAACGAGCCCTTCTTGCCCAGGGTCAGATCCAGGATGCGCACGAAGCGTTCCGCCATCAGCATGAGCAGGCCTATGACAAGGGACACCAGCAGGGGCTTGCCCACCTGTCGCAGAACGTAACGGTCCAGGATCGTCATACCTTGCCAACTCCGGAAATGGCCACACGCGCGACGTGCGATTCTCCCTGGATGTATCATGGGGAGCAGAGCAGGGTAAATGCCTCACGCTTTCCGAGTCCTTCCTTAAGGCCCACCTCGTATCGGGCGACATCGATCCGCCAGGTCTCCCGCGTGCGCGAGATGCGGATGTGCTGCCAGCCCGCGGGCGGCGCCTTGTGGCCCGCGGCCATGGAGGCGGATGGAGCGGAAAGCACATGCATGAGGCGCGTGTCTCTTCCGGCCGGGTCCGCGATGGGCATTTCGTGGCGGGTCCAGCGATGGGTATGGCCAAACAACACAAGTTCCGCGCCGGCTTCGGCCAGCACTTGCGCCAGTGCGGGAGCGTCCTTCAACGCCTTGCGGGGATTGGCGTTCAGCGCCGGCAGGGGAGGGTGGTGCACCAGAACCACGCGGCAAAGCCCCCGTTGTCCGCAGTCGCGCAGTATCCTTTCCAGCCGTTGCAACTGCCGCTCGCCCAGTCGGCCGGAAGCCTCGCGCCAGGGGGCGGCGTAGGCCGAGTTGAGCCCGATGAGCGCCACGTCGCCCACCTGGCGCACGAAGGGAAAGGCCGTGGCATCGCGGATGTCGGCATTGGCCATCCAGGGGGCGAGCGTGTCTCCGGCGATGCGGCCGGCCGCGGCCACGTAATAATCATGATTGCCAGGGACGAGGGTAGTTCCGCTAAAGGATTCCAGGCCTTCGAGCCAGGCGCGCGCGGCGGCGAATTCGCCGTGGGTGGAGATGTTCACCAGATCACCCGTGATGACCAGGTGCGCCCGGGGCGCCTTCTTGCGAATGTCATCAAGCACGGCGGCCAGCACTTCCGGCCGGTGCATTCGGCGGCGGCGGAGGGTCCACGACAGCCAGCCTAGAATGCGCTTGCCCAGCAGTTCCCGCGGGCGCGTAGCCACCAGGGGCAGGTGTGGGTCGGTGATGTGGGCCAGTTCGATGGTCATGGATTTCCGCATTCGCGCATACCGGCGGGCGCTTGGCATTGACGACGCCGGCAAATGTTGCCATTGCAGGAATGGTCACATGCCGTGGCCACACGCTGGTATGCCATTTGTTCACGCGCCTGACTGTATGCAAGGCGGGAAGCGCGCAAGTCAAACCCGCATTTCCGGGAGAAGGTTTTTCGTGAAGGCCATCATTCTTTCCGCAGGGCAGGGCAGCCGCCTGTTGCCATTGACCCAGGACAGGCCGAAGGCGCTGTTGGATATTCATGGTCAAACGCTCATCGGTCGCCAGATCGACGCGCTGAGCGAGGCCGGGGTGCGCACCTTCGTGGTGGTGACCGGTTTCAGGCCCGAGTTGATGGAAGAGGCGCTGGAACGCATCGGGCGGCGCAACGGGGTGAATATCCGGCTGATCCACAACCCCTTTTACGCCGTGGCCGACAATCTGGCCAGTTGCTGGATGGCGCGGGCGGAAATGGATGCCGATTTCATTCAGGTCAATGGCGACAATGTCTTTCGCGCCGAGCTGGTGAAGGCCCTGCTGGCCGTCAACGATGCCCCGGTGAGCGCGGCCGTTGCGCGCAAGCAGTCCTATGACGCCGATGACATGAAGGTCGTGGAAAGGGGGGGCATTCTGCGGCGTATCGGCAAGAACCTCCCCCTGGCGGAAGTGAATGCGGAAGCACTGGGATTTTACGTGTTTCGCGGGCAGGGCGTGATCCGGTATCGCGAGACACTGGAGCGCATGATACGCGAGCCGGACGGCCTGCAACAGTGGTTTCCCGCCGCCATCGACCGGCTGGCGAAAAGCGTGCGGGTAAGGGCGGTGGACCTGAGTGGGCACGAGTGGTGCGAAGTGGATTATCCTACCGATCTGAAGCTGGCCAACGAGCTGGCCGCGCGCTGGGATGCGCAACGCCGTCGCCCGCGGCTGGTGCATCCGTCCTGAGGGTTCCGGGCGCTAGCCTATTCAGGCCGGCAGGGTGATGATCACGCGCAGGCCACCGTGTGGCGAATCGGCCAGCTCCACCTCGCCGCCGTGCGTATGCACGATGTCGCGCACGATGGCGAGCCCCAGGCCGGTGCCGGCATTGTCCTGGTTGCGGGCGTTGTCCAGCCTGGTGAACGGGCGGAAAGCGTCCTTGCGGTATTCGGGGGCGATGCCCGGACCATCATCATCGATGATGATGCGTATGTGATTTGCTCCTTTTTCAACCCGCACGTCTATGCGTTTGCGCGCATGACGCACGGCGTTTTCCAGCACGTTCAGCAGCGCGCGTTTCAGCGCCCCGGGGCGCACCGACAGACGCAGCCGCCGATCTTGGCAATGCAGCCGGATGTCGTGACCGGAAGCCGGCATGCGCCGCAGGGCTTCCTCCAGCAATTCGCACAGATCCTGCTCGGTGGCGGGTTCCGCCTCCGCTCCGCGCACGAAATCCATGTAGCCTTGCAGCATGTGCTGCATTTCGTCCACGTCGTGTTTCAGGGCCTCGATGTGTTCCCGGTCGCCATCGAGCAGGGACAGTTCCAGGCGGAAGCGCGTGAGAATGGTCCGCAAATCGTGTGAAATGCCGGCCAGCATGGCGGCGCGCTGCTCCAGGTGGCGCTCGATGCGTTCCTTCATGACCAGGAACGACTTCCAGGCGGTGCGCACCTCCAGCGCCCCGCGTACGCGCGTGCTGGCGACCGCGCGACCCTTGCCGAAATCTTGCATGGCCTGCGCCAGGTCGATGATGGGTTCGATTTGCTTGCGCAGGAACAGGATGGCCACTCCGATCAGGATGGCGGCGGCGATGACGATCCACAACAGCAGCAAGGGGGTGGAAGAGGCATAGACCCTGTCGCGCGGGGGACGGAAATGAAACACCAGATCCTGGTCCACCAGGATGCGCACGTCCACCCGATCGGGTTGGCTGGCGTCAATCCAGAACGGCCGGCCGGGCGCAAAGCGGACCATGTACTTGGCCAGCCGGTAATGGAGGATGGAATACCACGGATGCGGCTTTATCGGAGGCAGGGAGCCACGTTCTATGGAAAACCCGATGTCGAGCGTTTCCTCCACCATCCTTTCGAGCCGTTTCAGGGCCTGAGGCGTCTTGGGGCCGTTGTCGTAGAGCCTGATCACCAGTCCCACGTCACGCCCGAAACTCTTGGACAGGCGCTTCGTGACCTCCTCCCAGTGGCGTTCCAGCACGATGCCGATGATCACCAGCATCAAGAGCAACACCGGCAGGACCACGATGAGCAGGGCGCGGCGATAAAGGTCGCGCGGTAGATGCCGCTCCAGGAAACGGTTGAACCGCCACCAGAGCAACGGCCAGCCGCTGTCGGGACGCGGTGGCGGGGCGAAGGCATCGTCGCTGGCCTGCAGGCGGATCTTTTTTCTCGCGAACTTCATTGGTTCCGCGCACTTTCACCCGGTGCGGGCGTTGTGTTCAGCATGTAGCCCCGCCCGCGCACGGTGCGAATGAGCTTCGGGTTTGCGGGATCGTCCTCCACCTTGCGGCGCAGGCGGGCAATCTCCACATCCACGGTGCGCGGCGCCCCGCCGCCGGCGGGCGCAAGCAGTTCTTCGCGTGGTACCGGTTCTCCGGCGCGGCGGGCCAGCAGGCGCAGAATTTCGCGTTCGCGTCCGGTCAATTTCAGCAATGCGCCATCGCGCCGCAATTCGCCGGTTACGGCATCCAGCGTGTAGGCGCCCAATTGCAACTGCCGCGCATCGTGCGGCGGCCGGTCTTGTGGCCGGTGACGGCGCAGCAGGGCCTTCAGCCGCAGCAACAGTTCTTCCGGATCGAAGGGCTTTGGCAGGTAGTCGTCGCAGCCGGCCGTCAGGCCGGCGATGCGATCGGACGTTTCCCCCAGGGCGGAAAGCAGGAGAATGGGAACGTTCGCGTTGGTCTCGCGCAGGCTGCGGGTGAGAGAAAGGCCGTCTTCTCCGGGCATCATGATATCCAGCACCAGGGCGTCGAAAACCAGCGCGTGCATGCGGGCGCGGGCGTCGGCCGCGTCGCTTGCGGTGGACACGCGAAAACCATGACGGCGCAGAAAGTTGCGCAACAGGTCGCGGATGCGGGTATCGTCATCCACGATCAGCACATGGGGCGCCTCGTCCATCTCCGCCCTCCGTCACAGATGTCTCCTCGCCGCTTCCGGTCGCGGTTTTTCGTGATGTCGCAGAATGCGGCAAGCCGCACAGGGCGGCCACATGATGGCGGTCGGCCTCGTCCACCAGGCCCAGCAACATATGCGCGAAGGTCTCTCGCGCACCGTCTCCGGCGTCGGCGAGCGCGGCTCGAACCCGGGCGATCTGCGGAGCCTCCAGCCGCTCCAGCAGTCTTTGACCGGCCGGGGTCAGGTGCAGCAGCCGCTGGCGGCGGTCGGTGGTGCCTTCTTCCTGGACCACGTAGCCCCGCTCCAGCAATTCGCGCAACACCCGGCCCAGGCTCTGCTTGGTGATGCGCAGGATGGCCAGCAATTCCGACACGCGCAGGCCCGGATGGCGGCCGATGAAATGCAGCACCCGGTGGTGCGCCCGGCCAAAGCCCAGTTCGGCCAGCATGGCGTCCGGCTCGGCGATGAAGTCGCGGTAGGCGAAAAACAGAAGCTCCATCAGCGGCATGACATCGTGGCCGAATCCTGCCGCCTCGCGCTCCGGGGCGGGGGGGTCTCGTCGCGAAACCGATGCGGCAGTGGCGGCGTCGGCGTCAGCCTCGGCGCTGGCGGAGAATGGCGCTTTTTTCGTGCCGCTGGCGGTGGCGTCCATGGAACGTACCGTTTCTTCGAGTCTTGTTCCGGTCCTGCAAATACGTCAGTCATATTGACATATTTTTGTGCGCTTGTAATGTCCCTTTCAATTGCGGCGAAAAAATGCGGCGCCGTGTGGATATCCGCCCGGACAATCGGAGGTGAGAGCCATGGCCGGCAAGGGGTTCGACCAACTGGAAGGCGAGATTTGGTACGATGGTGAATTCGTTCCCTGGGCGGACGCGAAATTGCACGTGTTGAGCCACGCGCTGCATTATGCGTCGGCCGTGTTCGAGGGTTTGCGGGCCTATGAGGGGCGGATCTTCAAGCTGGAGGAGCACACGGCCCGGCTGTTCGAATCCGCGCGCATCCTGGACATGGAAATCCCGTGGACGGAGGAGGAGATCAACGAAGCCTGCAAGGCGGCGCTTGAGCGCAACAGGCTGAAGGATGCCTACATCCGGCCCATCGCCTGGCGCGGCTCGGAGCAGATGGGCGTGACCGCACGCGGGGCGAAAATTCACGTCGCCATCGCCACCTGGCAGTGGCCGTCGTATTTCGACCCTGAGCTGAGGGAAAAGGGCATTCGCCTGCAGCTTGCGCAGTGGCGCCGGCCGGACCCGCGCACCGCGCCGTCGAAGGCCAAGGCGGCGGGGCTGTACATGATCTGCACCTTGTCCAAGCATGCGGCAGAACGGGCTGGATATACCGACGCGCTGATGCTGGACTGGCGCGGACAGGTGGCGGAGGCCACGGGCGCGAACGTGTTCTTCGTCAACGACAAGGGCGAGATTCATACTCCCATCCCCGACTGTTTCCTGGATGGCATCACCCGGCGTACGGTCATCGACCTGGCCAGGGAGCGGCAGATACCGGTCGTGGAGCGGGTGATCATGCCCGATGAAATGGGTGAGTTCGAGCAGTGCTTCCTTACCGGCACGGCGGCGGAGGTCACGCCGGTGGGCGAGATTTCCGGTGAGCTGGAGGGCGAGGAGAAGCGTTTCATCTTTCAGGTGGGCGACATCACCCGCGCGCTGATGGAAGATTACGAGAAGCTGGTGCGGGGCGGGAAATGAGGTGATGGGCCCCGCCGGGTTCGGGGCGCCGGGATCGAAAGCGGGAAATGCGCCGGCAAATGATGTGGCCCGGCATGGCGGCTGGCGCGTCGTGCGCGCCGTTTCGGGAGGGCCACATGGCAGGCTGCGGCGAGGGCCGCGGGGCCGGGGGAGAAGGACACGGCCCGCGGCGCCATTATTCCGCTCTTTCCTGAACGATGGCTGAATGAGACATTCAGTGCCAGGCCATGTGCGGCAGGGCAAATAGGATCTGACAATCCGAACCGGCGCAGGGATAGGGTGCCCGCAGCTGTCAACCCCCATCCGCCCTCCTGCCGTTGGGCACTTTTTCCGGCGAGGTTCGGGTTGTTCGTTGTTTGTTGGAGCCCGTGCCGATCCGTCGGTGCGGGCTCCGTTCGTTCGGGGCGTTTTTCGTGCGGGGGCTCGCCGCCGGTGGACGGCGTGCAGTTGCCGGTTGACCGGGCGGGAACAGGCTGGTTTAACGGCGGACAGGGGAACGTCGGGGCAGGGCTCCGGCGCGGCAATTATTAGCGCGATGGGGACATGAAACTCATTTCGGGCAACGCGAACCGTCCCTTGGCGGAGGCCATTGCCGCCTACCTGGGACAGCCGCTGACCAAGTGTCTGGTGCGGCGCTTCGCCGACATGGAAATCTTCGTCGAGATCCAGGAGAACGTGCGCGGCGAGGACGTGTTCATCATTCAGCCGACCTCCTTTCCCGCCAACGATCACCTGATGGAGCTTCTCATCATCATGGATGCGGCGCGCCGCGCCTCGGCCCGGCGCATCACGGCGGTGGTGCCCTACTTCGGCTACGCCCGGCAGGACAGGAAGCCCGGCCCGCGCACGCCGATCACCGCCAAGCTGGTGGCCAACATGATCGAGCGGGCGGGTGCGGACAGGGTGCTGACCATCGATCTGCACGCGGGGCAAATCCAGGGTTTTTTCGACATTCCGGTGGACAACCTGTACGCCGCGCCGGTGATGGTGCAGGATCTGAAGGAGCACTACGACCTGGAAAACGTCATGGTGGTGTCGCCGGACGTGGGCGGCGTGGTGCGGGCCCGCGCGCTGGCCAAGCGCATCGGCGCGCCGCTGGCCATCGTGGACAAGCGGCGTGAGCGGCCCGGCGAATCGGAGGTGATGAACATCATCGGCGACGTGAAGGGCCGTGCGTGCATCCTGGTGGACGACATCGTGGATTCGGGGGGCACGCTGTGTAACGCGGCCGAGGCCCTGCTGGAGCACGGAGCGCTGGAGGTGTCGGCCTACATCACGCACGGGGTGCTCTCCGGTGGCGCCGTGGCGCGCATCGCGGCCTCGCCGTTGAAGGAGCTGGTCATTACCGATTCCATTCAGCCGACGGAAGCGGTGCGGGTGGCGCGCAACATCCGGGTCATTTCCGTGGCCGAGCTGCTGGGCGAGGCGGTGCGGCGCACGGCAGAAGAGCGCTCGGTGTCGTCATTGTTCTATTGATTTTCGATGCGCTGAGGCGCGGGTTTTCCTTGCGCAGAAGCGCGTGCGGTTCCGGCCCGCTTTCCCACCCAACCACCCGAGATCGTGGGGCGAGGTGGTTGGGTGGGGAAGCGGGCCTTATTTTTGCACGGAAGTGCACGGCGCCAGTCCTTGTCCCCTTCCGGCCACCCAAATTGTGAAGCCAGGTGGCCGGGAGAGGGCGGGGGCTTTTTCATGGCAGCCAGGTGCTTGGGCGGGGGCGTGGGCCGGGAACCGGATGATGATTTCCGCGATTCCCCGAAATCGCCGCAAAATCTGCTATTCTCCGCGGCGAATCAACCGGTCGCGCCGGTTGCGGCGTGCCGGGCCTGTCACAGTGAACGAAGGAGCGGGATCATGAAGCGAGCGGGGGCTTTCGTAATCGCGGGCATGGTGGCGATTTCACTGGTGCTGCCTGCGCAGGCGGCGCGTGACTGCGGCAACACCGGCCGGGGCTTCGATCAATGGCTGGCGCGCTTCAAGCAGCAGGCGGTGGCCCGCGGCATACCGCGCCGGGCGGTGGAGCGCGCGCTCAAGGGCGTGACCTATCATCCTTACGTCATCAAGCTGGACCGCAACCAGAAATCCTTCAAGCTCTCCTTCGACCGGTTCTGGCGGCTGCGGGTGAACAACGCGCTCATTCGCAAGGGCTGCAAGCTGATGCGCAAGTATGATCGCGTGTTCGACCGCATCGAGCGCCGCTATGGCGTGCCTCGCGAGGTGATTACCGCCATCTGGGGGCTGGAGACGGGCTATGGGCGCAATTCCGGCAAGATGTCGGTGCTGCGCTCGCTGGCCACGCTCGCCTATGACTGTCGCCGCGCGGATTTCTTCCGCCGCGAGCTGATGGCGGCCCTGCAAATCGTGGCGCGTGGCGACATGAGTCCGAGGCAGATGCGCGGCGCCTGGGCCGGCGAGATCGGGCAGACACAATTTCTGGCCTCGAAATACATCCAGTTTGCCGTGGACGGCGATGGCGATGGCCGGCGTGACCTGATCCGATCGGTGCCGGACGCGCTGTTTTCCACGGCCAATTTCCTGCGCGCCCATGGCTGGCGCCCTGGCCAGTCCTACGAACCCGGCTCGGCCAATTATCAGGTCATCAAGCAGTGGAACCGGGCCACGGTGTACCAGAAGACCATTTCGAAAATGGCCCGCATGCTGCGCAAGTGCCGCTAGGATCGGGACCCATGAAGGCGTGGATGGCGGCGGCGTATCCGCCGTTCATGAGTTCATGGAGATGTATGAACTCCCGAGTTCAGGACCCAAGTGCACGTGGCTGCTGGCGCCGAGATGGGTGGAACGGGCCAAGCCTACAGGGCCGCGCTCTGGTGCGCCATGTCCGAGGCATCCTGCTGGCCGCAAAGCCTCTGGCGGCGCTGCCAGTCGCGCATGATGTGGGCGGACAGGTCTTCGGCCTTCATCGGTTTGCCGTAGTACCAGCCCTGGCCAAAATTGCAGCGGAACTTGCGCAGGAACACGGCCTGCTCCAGCGTTTCGATGCCTTCGGCCACCACGGGCAGCTTCAGTGACCTGGCCATGACCAGCAGCGAACGCAGGATGTTTCGCGCCTCGGCCGAGGCGAAGGTGGCCTGGGTAAAGGAGCGGTCGATCTTGAGCTTGTCGAAGTGGAACTTCCACAGATAGTTCATGGAGGAATAGCCCGTGCCGAAATCGTCGAGCACGATCTTCACGCCACGGGCCTGGAACTCCTCCAGCTGACCGCTTGCGGACTCCCAGTTGTCCATCATCAGGCTTTCCGTCACTTCCAGCTCCAACCGGCGTGGTGGCAGCCCGGAGATCTCGAGCGCCTTCCACACGTTCGCCTTCAGCTTGCCGGACTGGAACTGGGTGGGTGAGAGGTTGACCGAAACATGCAGATGGTCCGGCCAGTGGGCGGCGACGGCGCACGCCTCCGCCAGCGCCCAGGCGCCGATTTCGTCCATCAGCCCCAGGCGCTCGGCGATGGGCACGAAAACGGCCGGGGAGACGGCGTTGCCTTCATCGTCCGTCAGCCGCAAGAGGGCCTCGAACCCATAGAGAACCTCCTCTTCCAGCTCCACGATGGGCTGGAAATGCAGGCTGAAGTAGCTGGCGCAGTTGCGGGCGGCCTTGTGCAGGAGACGCTCGATGCTGGCGACTTCGTTGTAGCGCCTGTCGAGATTTACATCATAGACGCAGATGCCCAGGTTGTTTTCCTTCGCCATTCGGCGCACCAGCGTGGACTGTCGCACCACCTCGGAGCGCGTGGCGGCATCTTCCGGGAAGAAGGTGATGCCGACAGACAGGGTCACCGCCAGCGACTTGCCACGCCAATACACGGCGCGCAGGGCCTCTCGCTCCAGTTTCCGGGCCAGCTCGAGGGCTGCCTCGCGGCTGTCCGGCCGCGGCAAGACCAGGATGAACTCGTCCCTTTCCATACGGAAGATGTGGGCGCCGTTTTCGTGTGCGACGCGCGCGAAACGCCCGGCCATGGTGCGCAGCACGTGGCCCGCGCCTTCATGCCCTTCCGAACAGGTGATGCTGCCCAGCTCGTTGATGCTGAAGGAAATGCAGGCGAAGGGCGTTGCGCTCGTCGCGCTTGCGGAAGGAGACGAAAGCGTCTTGTCGTCGGCCCTGGCGCCGGTGAGCTTGTCCAGCAGTTCCTCGAAGGCATGATGGTTGGGCAGGCCGGTCAACTCGTCGAAGTCGCGCGCATGATGAATGCGCAGCTGCGCGTCTGTCTGCAAACGCCGGAAGAGGGACAGGGAGATGAGCAGGATCACGCCCAGCGCCATCAGCGCCGTCAGCAGAATATGCCGGAGCCCTTTCATCAGGCGGGCGCGCAGCTTCTTCTCGTCGGTAATGGCGACGACTTCGCCAATCTTGTTGCCCTTCAGGTCCCTCAGGGGAACGCGCACCTTCACCAGGCCATTGTCATGTGACGACGCCGCGGAGGAGCCCGCGTGAAAGGCGGCGGTGGCCAGTTCGTGTTCGGGATCGGAAAAGGTGTTCTTGGCGTATATGCGCAACGCACCCTGGGGCTCGTGTGCGGGGTAGATCTCGAAAGCCTTCACGCCATACATTTCCGCCTCGCGGCGCAGGTCGGCCAGCTCTTCGTCCGGAATTGGCGCCTTGCCGAAGTTCCGGATGACTTCGGGATGCTTCTCCGCGATATGCGTGGCCCAGTCCTCGATGCGACTGGTGGCGACCAATGACACGATGCGGCCAATGCCTTTCCTGGCGTAATCGCTGGTGGACAGAGCGAACAGGCCAAGCACTATCAGGGTGCCTGCCAGGAGGAGATGCGACGAGGAGAAGAGTTGCCCGCGCTGTTTTGTCATTTTTCTCAGGCCTTGAATCAGCTGGACGAGACTGTTTGCCTTGATGGCGATGAATCAAGACAGCCCCCGCGCGCCCCCGCCTGCGAGTGACATGAATAGGAAGAATTTGAAAAAATCCTTCGAAGTAGCTGATATCAAGGGTTTCTGAAGAAGTTGTAAATTCACGTGCGTGGAATCAGAACAATTCGAGCTTGACCGCCCCGTGATTACGGGAACGCGCCATTGCCTGAACGTGGAGAAGCCAACGGGGAGGGAGGGCGGTCAGTCGGTGCCGCGCATGCTCTGCATGGCCTCGCGCATGGCCTTCTGCACCTTCTCGAAGGCGCGCATCTCGATCTGCCGGATACGCTCGCGCGAGACGCCGAATTCCTTCGACAGCTCCTCCAGCGTCAGCGGCGGCTCGTGCAGGCGGCGGGCCTCGAAAATCCGCTTTTCGCGGTCGTTGAGCTGTTCCATGGCCTGGCGCAGCAGCTTCATGCGAAGCTCGAATTCCTCGCGCTCGGCCAGCTCCTCTTCCTGGTTGGTGGATTCATCCACCAGCCAATCCTGCCATTCGCCGCTTTCCTCGTCGGCGCGCAGCGGCGCGTTGAGCGAGGCATCGCCGGCGAGCCTGCGGTTCATGGCGATCACATCCTCTTCCGGCACGCCCAGACGTTCGGCGATTTCCTTCACCTGTTCGGGCTTCATGTCGCCCGATTCCAGCGCGCTGATCTGGCTTTTCAGCTTGCGCAGGTTGAAGAACAGCTTCTTCTGCGCCGCCGTGGTGCCGATTTTCACCAGCGACCAGGAACGCAGGATGTATTCCTGGATGGCGGCCTTGATCCACCACATGGCGTAGGTGGCGAGCCGATAGCCCTTGTCGGGCTCGAAGCGCTTGACCGCCTGCATCAGTCCCACATTGCCCTCGGAGATGATCTCGGACATGGGCAGGCCATAGCCGCGATAGCCCATGGCGATGCGCGCCACCAGGCGCAGGTGCGAGGTGATGAGCTTGTGCGCGGCCTCCACGTCGGCGTGCTCGCGCCAGCGCTTGGCCAGCATGTATTCCTCTTCCGCCGAAAGGATGGGAAACTGCCGGATGCGCTGCAGGTAGGCGGCCAGCCCGCCCTCGTCGGTAGGGGCGGGCAGGGTCTGGCCGGTGATTTTCGGGGTGGGCAGGGCCACGTCCGCGGCGGTCTTCTTCTCCAGTTCCCTGGCGCGCTTGCGTGCTTCCTCGGCAGAGATGATCTCGCCCCTGGCGGCCTTGCCCTTCTTGCCGGTTTCGCCTGCCGGTTTCGCCCCGCCTGTCGTTCCTTCCGTCGGCCTGGACGGCTCGGCCTTTTCCTCGCCCCCGTTTTCGGCCTCGGGTGCAAGGGGAGGCAGATCCCGATCGATGGACCGTTCTTTCTGTTTGTTTTTCTGGCTGGCCATCTCACGTTTCCCGAAAATACGACCTCTCAGGAGAATTCCGCCTGCTCTCCCGTTGCGGGGCTCGGCAAGAAGCTTTTTCCTCCTCGCCGGACTGGGGGCGAACAACGATTTCTGAATCGATCGATAGCGGGCATTATAGAATGGCGTCGGCAAAGGGCAATGATCGATATGATTGTGATGGGTTGGTGTTTCGGATGTCGGTCGTCGCGTGTTCGCTCATACCGCGCGCAGGGCCTTCAGAAGTCGTTGCATGTCTGGCGGAAGCGGGCTTTTGAAGTTCAGGCGCTGGCCGGTGACGGGATGGATGAAGGAAAGCTCCGCCGCGTGCAGGGCCTGGCGGTCTAGCGCCTTCAGGGCGGCTCGTGCCGGTGGTGGCAGCTTGCGGGCGGAGGCGGCGTGCGTGCGGGCATAGAGCGGATCGCCCATGACGGGATGGCCGATGTGCGCCATGTGCACGCGAATCTGGTGCGTGCGGCCGGTTTCCAGCGTGCAGCGCAGCAGCGATGCAACCGGCCTTTCCGCGTCGGGCGGATATGTTTCCAGCACCTCGTAGTGCGTGATGGCCTCGCGTGCCGTTTCGTCGCCGTGGCGCACGGTCATGCGGGTGCGGTCGTGCTTCGCGCGGCCGATGGGAGCGTTCACGGTGCCGCGTTTCAGCCGTGGCGCGCCCCATACCAGCGCGAGATACGCGCGGTGCAGGCGCCCGTCGCGGCCGTGGGCGGCGAACTGCTCGGACAAGTGCCTGTGTGCCTCGTCCGTCTTGGCGATGACCAGCAGGCCGGAAGTGTCCTTGTCCAGACGGTGCACGATGCCGGGACGCTCCACCCCTCCGATGCCGGAGAGCCTGCCGCCGCTCTTTTCAACATGGTGCAGCAGGGCGTTCACCAGCGTGCCGCCCTCGTGCCCCGGCGCGGGATGCACCACCAGTCCGGCGGGCTTGTCGATGACGATGAGGTGCTCGTCCTCGTAGACCACGCTCAGCGGAATATCCTGCGCCTCCAGTTCGAGGGGCTTCGGCGGGGGCAGCTCCAGCTCCACCGTTTCGTCTGCGCGCACCTTGTAAGAGGGGCGGGAGACGGCCGTGCCGTTGACCCGCACGCGGCCCTCTGCAATGAGAGACTGGATGCGGCTGCGCGAGATGTCCGGCAGGCGGGCGGAGATGACCTTGTCCAGTCGCTGGCCGGCCTCTTCGGCCGACACGGTGAAGGCATGATGTTCGGGTTCTTGCGCGGGAGTGTCGTTCATGGCGGCAAATGAGCACGGGATGGGGCAAAATGCAATCGGCCGGGCGGAGGAGGCGGCCGAAGCCGCGGCACGGCCGCTCTCGGAGGCCGAACAGCGGCAGATCCGCGTGCTCAAGGCGGTGGTCATCGGCCTTGGCGTGCTCATCGTGGTGGGGCTCATCGCGCTGCTCACGGCGGTGGTGCTGCGCGGCGGCGGCGGCTCGCGCGCGCTGCCCGCGGAAAAGGCCATGCACGTGCCGCTGCCGAAGGGTGCGGTGGTGGAGGAGATGCAGATCAGCGGCAACACGCTGGCATTGCGGCTGAAGTTGCCGCAGGGCGGGCGCGAGGTCATCGTCATCGACGCCAAACGCGGGCATGTCATCCGCCGGGTGCGGCTGGGGCCGTGAACGTTGGTGTGAATTGACGCCGCCGTCACCACTGTTACCATTCCCCTGCGGGAGAACGATGAACAAGCAGGGAGGTAACGCAATGGCGAAGAAAGTCCTGATGCTGGTGGGCGATTTCGCCGAGGATTACGAAACCATGGTGCCGTTTCAGACCCTGCAGGCGGTGGGGCACCGGGTGGACGCGGTATGCCCGGACAAGAAGGCGGGCGAGCAGATAGCCACGGCCGTGCACGACTTCGAGGGACACCAGACCTACTCGGAAAAGCCCGGGCACAACTTCACACTGAACGCCACCTTCGACGAGGTGAGAGCCGATGATTACGACGCGCTGGTCATCCCCGGCGGCCGGGCGCCTGAATATCTGCGGCTGAACCCGAAGGTGATCGAGCTGGTGCGGGCCTTTCACGAGCAGGGCAAGCCCATCGCCGCTATTTGCCACGGCGTGCAGATACTGGCGGCGGCGGATATCGTGCGCGAGCGCGAGGTTTCCTGCTACCCGGCCTGCGCGCCGGATCTGGAGGCCGCGGGCGGGAAGTATTGCGACATTCCCATCGATAGCGCGCACGTGGATGGCAACCTGGTGACGGCCCCGGCGTGGCCGGCGCACCCGGACTGGATGGCGAAGTTCCTGGACGTGCTGGGCACGAAGATCACCTACGCCTGAGGCTCGCGAAAGCATTTCCGCCTGCCCGCCACGCGTTGCGAGTGGCGGGTGTGTGCGGCGCTTTCTTCAGCGCCGCGAGACGGCGTTGGCGTGCAGCATCAGGAATGGTGGGCGCTTTTTCTTGTCGCGGCCCAGCAGGTCGCCGGTGATGCGCTCGTCGTGATCAAAGCCGGCCACCGCAAAGCGCACGCGGTCGAAGCTGTTGGCGGCCACCACGATGTTCTTCGCGCCTTTCACGAAGGACACCGCCGCGCCGACTGGGCAGTCGCGCACCACGTTGCCGGTGGCCACCAGGTTGCGGGCGGAACGGCCCCAGCCCAGCAACAGGCCATACTTGCGCGCGCTCTCTATCACGTTGCCGGTGATGGCCACCTCCGCCTCGGCCTGGATGCCGAAGCCCTCTTCACCCGGCTGGCCGCGTTTTGGCACCATGTCGCGGATGACATTGCCCGAAACGGTGGCCATGCGCCCGGTGTTGCCGCCTTCCCAGTTGGTGATGGTGATGCCGGATACGGCGTGCTCGATGAGGTTGTCCGCCACGATCGCCTTGAAGAAGGCGAACTCGACGAAAATGGCCACCTCGCCAAAGTGGCGGCAGATGTTGCGCGCGACGATGCAGCCATCGCCGCCATCCACCCGCACCGCCGTGTAGGCGCACTTCGAGATGTCGTTGTCCACCACGCGCACGTGCGCGGCGCGGAAGACGTTCACGCCATTGCCAAATTCACCATCGCCACCGGAATCGATGCGGATGTGGCGGATGCGGTTCATGGCCACCAGTGCGCCGTCGCGGCGTTTCTTTGACTGCCAGACCATGATGCCGTTGTTGCCGCAGTGGCTGATGTCGTTGCGGATGATCTCCATGTCCTGGCAGTCCAGCGCAAAGATGGCGGCATCGGCGATGTTCGCGAAGGTGCTGGCCTCCACGCGGCCCTTGCAGCCGGCCAGGGCCAGGCCCATGCCGCCGGAGCCGTTTATGACGCAGCCGCTGATGTGCACGTCGTCGACACCTTCCAGCAGCACCACCCCCTCCGATTCAGCATCATCGGGGCCGCCCACGGTGTTGAGCTGGGCGGAGCCGTCGATGCGCACGCCAAACATGTGGGCCCGCGGACCGCGAATGGTGAGCATGCGCCTGGCGCCGGGGCGGCAAGTCAGGCGCGCGCCGGGCATGCCGATGATGCTGACCGGCGCGTTCACCTCCACCTCGCCAATGACGATCTCGCCCGGCGGCAGGCGCAGCGCCCGGCCCATGCTCGCGGCGCGGGAGAGCGCCTCGGCGAAGGCGCTGGACTGGTCGGCCGGGCTGGAGGGCACAAGGCCCAGTTCGGTGGCGGGGATGCCCCTTTCGCAGGGGGGAGGGCAGGCATTTTTCGCGCCTACGGATGTGGCGGAAGCGTTGGCCGGGGGCATGGCGCCCGCCGGGGAAGCGCCCATGGCCAGCCCGGCCATGCCCGCCAGCGCCGCCAGGGCCTGGCGGCGGCTTGGCAGGTCGGAAGAGGTGTCTCGTTCCGCAATCTTGTCCGGCGCATCCACGGGACCGGTCCGTGCCGTTTCGGGGCACTTTTTGCTCATTTCATCATCTCCTTGTCGCTTGGGCGGGAAAACTGCAAGTTGCGTGCCGATGCGCGCTTGTGTCGCAAGCGGGTGCGGCGAGCGTTTGACAAAAGTCAAGGCGGGAAAGAGGGGGGCGGGTTCCAGTTTCGGGCGAGACGATTTGCGGCATTGAAGAGGGGGTAGGGCAAGAGCCATATTCATTGATGCTGAAGGCTGTGAATGTGGTTCTGGCCATCCAGGTATTAGCCAAACTCTTGCGGAGGGAAGGAGACAGCCATGCTCAAGATGTTCCTGATCATTTACATCCTCGCCGGGCCCACGCTGGCGGGTATCATGATGACGGTGGCGCTGGCCGCGAGGATGGATAATGCGACCATGCTTTGGCTTACCGCCGCGGGCGCCGTGATTGCCATTCCCATCGCCTGGGTGGTGGCGAAGATGATCGTGGACAGGACCGGTTGGGGACAGAGAAACGCTTGAACCCATGTGGGCTTGAGCAGCACGGGATTCATATCGGAATCACCCGCACGGTATGAATGAAAAGGGGAGCCGGGCTTGCGCCCAGCTCCTCTTGTGTCTTTTCGGAGGGCCGGTAAGCGAAAGGATGTCCTTCTCCACCGAGCCCATGTGCCGGGTGGGGTCGCGTGAGGCCCCTCCTTTTACCCTACATGTCTTTCGTGCTGGTCTTGCCGTTCTTCAGGCTCGCCACCTCCGCCTCCAGCGCGGCCACTTTCTCTTTCAGCTCTTCCACTTCCTGCCGCGCCTTGGAGGCCATGTCCTTCACCACCTCCAGTTCCTCGCGCTTGACCAGTTCCATGTCGCTGATAAGCCGGTCGAGCTGGCTCTTGATGAGGCTGTCGATTTCATCACGCAGGCCCTGGGCCATGCCGGCGGCGCCGGAGAGCAGCTTGGCCACCTCGTCGAAAATCTTCGTGCCGGTAGAAGTCATCTGGCAAAGCCTCCAATGCGAGTTGCAGTTCTGCTGCGTAATCTACGCGCCACCTGTAGCTTGTTCAAGGCGCGCCGCTGCGCCTCTTTTCCCGTGCTTCCCGCCATATCTGCACCAGCGCCAGGCGCAGGCTGGGCCGCGTCATGCGGGCGTAGGCCTCGGGAAAGCGCGCCTTCAGTATGCGGTGCGCTTCGCCCAGATTGTGATAGGGCATGGACGGAAACAGGTGGTGCGTGGCGTGATAGCGCAGGCCCACCGGCGCCCAGAGAGTGGTGAAAAACGGGTGTCCCGGCACGTCCACCGAATCAAGGAATTGTTCCTCGCGGCTCATGACATGTTCCGGCGGGTTGCGGTAGGCATGCGCGGCCAGGGTGCGCAGGCCGTTGAGGAAAAACACGATGACCGCCGTGGCATACCATACAGCCAGCGCCTTCGCGGGCAGCACTCCCTGCCATATCATCAGCAATACCAGCCACGCCCACAGGGTGGCCGCCACTTCCTGCACGCGCCAGTTGGGATCGGAGCGGATGGCATGTTTCGGGCGCACGTAGGCCGGGTCGATGACCAGCGATGACGCCCGAGCCCACACGATGGGCCTGAGCGGCGGAATGACCCAGGAAAGCGGCGCCAGCACCAGGAAGCGAATGGCAAACAACAGCGGAACGAGCAGGGCGGAGAGCAGGAAGACAATCATCTCCAGCGGCCGGTGCAGCGCGAAGGGAACGTATTCGCCGTCCGCCCCGGTGCCATAGACATCCGGCTTGTGATGATCGTTGTGCACGCCGTCATACATGAAGGAGGGCACCAGCAGGGGGATGCCGATGAGGGCGTTCCAGGCAAGTCGGAACAATGGAAACTCGTCTGGCCGGAAGTGACTCAGCTCGTGTATGAAAATGGCCGCACGGTAAAATGCCAGGGCGGTCACCATCAGCGCCAGGAAAAAGCCCGGAGACGGAAACGGCGCCATGACCGCCAGATAGAACCCGCCCCAGCCCAGCGCGGTGGAAAACAGGAAGTCCGCCCAGTAGATATGGGCGTCTCGCCGCATCAGGTGCGCCACCAGGCGCCGTGCCTCGCGGATGGAAATCAGCTCACGCTCGTTCATTGCATCTCCCTGTCGCCAATCATCTCCCCGTCGCCAGGTGGCAAAATCGTTGGCAGTCGCGCGTTTTCATGGAAACAATAGATAGGCCCTGTTCCGAGACATGGCAAACGGTGGTAACACCACCCTTGACCTGACAGAGTGGATGCGGCACGGCTGAGCCATGGTGGAGCTTGCCGCGATTCCCTTCCCTGCGTTCGACCCGGTGGCCATTCGCATCGGTCCGTTGGCCGTACGCTGGTATGCGCTGGCCTACATCGTGGGCTTGCTGCTGGCGGTGTTTTACGCCAAGTGGCTGTTGCGGCAGGAGCGCTTCTTCGCGCCGGGCAAGCCCTTCATGAACCCTGAGGCCATGGACGATTACATGCTGTGGGCCATGCTGGGCGTGGTACTGGGCGGGCGGCTGGGTTACGTGCTGTTCTATGCGCCGGCACATTTTCTCGCGCACCCGGCGGACATCGTGAAGGTGTGGCAGGGGGGCATGTCGTTTCATGGCGGCTTTCTGGGGGTCATGCTGGCCACGTGGTGGTTCGCGCGGCGGCGCGGCATCCCCTTCTGGCGCATGATGGACGTCATCGCCGCGGCCACGCCCATCGGCCTGCTGCTGGGGCGCATCGCCAATTTCATCAACGGCGAGCTGTGGGGGCGGGTGGCGGATGTGCCCTGGGCCATCGTCTTTCCAAAGGCGGGCCCGGAACCACGCCACCCCAGCCAGCTTTACGAGGCGGCGCTTGAGGGCGTGGTGCTGTTCGCGGCGTTGCACGTGCTGGTGCGGCGCGGGGCCTTGCGCCGGCCGGGGCTGGTGGCGGGCGCCTTCGCCCTGGGCTACGGCGCGGCGCGCTTCTTGGTGGAGTTCTTCCGCGAGCCGGATCGGCACCTGGGCTATCTCTGCTGTGGCTGGATGACCATGGGCATGGTGTTGTCCGTGCCGCTGATGCTCATCGGGCTGTGGCTCATCGCGCAGGCCATGCGGCGGAAGCCGGTGGCGGAAGGCGGGGCCGGGGCGGCATGACGGACACGGGCGGGCAGACGCCGCTGGAACGCCTCATCCGCTGGCGCATTGCGCAAGAGGGCGGCTTGAGCGTGGCGGAGTACATGCACTTGTGCCTGTCGCACCCGGAACACGGCTATTACACCACGCGCCAGCCATTTGGCGCTTCGGGCGATTTCATTACCGCGCCGGAGGCCTCGCAGATGTTCGGCGAGCTTGTCGGCGCATGGGCGGCGGCCTGCTGGCAGCGGATGGGCGGGCCGAGACGATTGCACCTCGTCGAACTGGGGCCGGGCAGGGGATTGCTGATGCAGGACCTGCTGCGTGCGGCCAGGAGCTGGCCGGAATTTCACCGAACGCTCACGGTGCACATGGTGGAAATTTCGCCGCACCTGAGGGCGGAGCAGAAGGAGCGGCTGGCAAATGCGGGCATCGATGTGCGCTGGCATGAGCGCATGCCGGAGGCGGAAGAGCTGGGCGGCGATGGACCGGTCATTGTCATCGCCAACGAATTCTTCGACGCTCTGCCGGTGCATCATTACGAGCGCACGAAAGACGGCTGGCGGGAGCGGCTGGTGGTCATCGGGGATAATGGCCGGCTCGCCTTCGCACCGGTGGGGAAACCGCTGGAGAACCTGCCCGAATGGGCGGTGGACGTGCCGGTGGGCGGCGTCATCGAGCTTTCGCCGGAGCGGGCGGACATGGCGCGGGGGCTTGCCCGGCTGATTGCCGCGCGGGGTGGGGTGGCGCTGGTTTTCGACTATGGGCATGTGCGGCCGGGTGCGGGCGAAACCTTGCAGGCGCTGCATCGGCACGAGCGGGTGGACGTGTTTTTCCGCCCCGGGGAGGCCGATATCACGGCGCATGTGGATTTCGCCGCGCTGGCCGATGCCTTTCGCGAAGGCGGGCTGGTGGCGCCGGCGCCAATGGTGCAGGGGGCGTTTCTGCTCGCACTGGGGCTTCAGCAGCGTTTGCGCGCGTTGCTGGCAAGGGCGAACGATGCGCAGGCGGCGCGCCTGGTGCGCGGGGCGGAACGCATCGCGGGCAGGGAGCAGATGGGCGGCCTGTTCAAGGTCTTGTGCGCGCATCATTCCGGCATGTCCACGCCGGTGCCCTTTTCGCCCGCCGGAGCTTGAACGAAGTGTGCCTTGATTGCGCCACGGCCCTTGCGCAACATGGCGCGCATGCGGGATTCGTCACCCCCGGCGCAAGCCGGGGTCTCGTGTCACGGACTCATGTGCCAGCTGCAGGAGATTCCGGCTTTCGCCGGAATGACGAGAAAGGCCGCAATGACGAGAAAGGCCGCAATGACGAGAAAGGCCGCAATGACGAGAAAGGCCGCAATGACGAGAAAGGCCGCAATGACGAGGAAGCACCGGAGAAAGCGATGGCCCAATTCCTGACCCACGAAGCCTTGCAGACGCTGGCGAGCGGCGGCGTGCGTCATGGCTTCTTCACGCGCCGGGGCGGGGTGTCGGAGGGCATTTACGCGGCGCTGAACACCGGCCTGGGGTCGCGCGATGATGTGGCCAACGTGCGCGAAAACCGTAGGCGGGCCATGGCCGCGCTGGGGGCGGAACGCCTGGCCACGCCGTATCAGCGCCACACGGACATCTGCGCCGTCATCGAGGACGTGAACGACTGGACATCCGACAATCCGCCGGTGGCGGATGCCATCGCCACGAACGTGGAAGGTCTGATGGTGGCCGTGAACACGGCGGATTGCGGTCCCATCCTGTTTGCCGATGCGAAGGCGCGCGTGGTGGCCGCCGCGCACGCGGGCTGGCGCGGGGCCATTGGCGGGGTGCTGGAATCCACCATCGAGGCCATGGAGGCGCTGGGGGCGCAGCGCAAAAATGTCGTCGCCGTGGTGGGACCGTGCATATCGCGGCGGGCCTACGAAGTGGACGAGGCCTTTCGCCAGCGCTTTCTGGAAGAGAGCGCGGAAAACGCGCGGTTTTTCGCGCCCGGCGAAAGGGCGGGGCACGTGATGTTCGATTTGCCGGGTTACGTTGCGCGGCGGCTGCGACGGGCGGGGCTGGGTGAGGTGCATGATGTGGCCCGCTGCACGCATGGAGAGGAAGAACTGTTCTTTTCCTTCCGCCGCACGTGCCAGCGTGGCGAGCCGGACTATGGCCGGCAGCTTTCCGCCATCATGCTGATGCCGTGACGTGGCGATGCGCAGCGAATGGACATACGGGCCTTCGGGTCTGTCCATGGCCTTGCTGTTGGCGGCCTGTGCACCCGATCCGTCCATGCTGGAGCCCGCGCCGACGCGGGTGGAGCCGCCGCCGCAGCACGTGTTCGTCAAGCCCGGGCCGAAAGCGGAGGAGGAACTGGATCCGGATCTGTTCGCCGGTCTGCCGCCACGGGCGCGGGCCGAGCTGGGGCTGGAGAACAAGGCCCGTGCATCGGCCCTGACTGACCGCGAACCTGGCGAAACGAATGCCCGGAAAGATGCCCGGGAGAAGGCGGCCGCAAAAGGGCGCGGCGCGAAAAAAGCAGGTGACAAGAAAGGCGGGGTGCGCATTTCTTCCGTTGCCGTGCTGGGTGTGACCGGCGCGCCGGGCAAGGGCAACGTGGAATTGGCGCGTGCGCTCAGGCTGGTGTTGCGCAAGGCGGGCTGGCCGGTGACCACGCGCAAGAAGGCGGATGCCATGTGGGTGACGGGACGCGTGGAGATGGGGCCGAAGACACCGCGAGGGCAGCGCGTGCGGCTGAAATGGACGGTGCGCGCGCCCAATGGGCGGTTGCTGGGGGTGATCAATCAGAGCAACGTGGTGCCCTCCGGCACCCTCGACAAGGGCTTCGGCGCCGATGCCCTGCCCGCGGCGCAGGGCGCGGCGGAAGGCATTTTCAAGATCGTGCGGCAGCTGCAGGCCTCCAGCCGTGGCCGATAGCGTCGCATGCGCGAGCCCGGCAGCGGCCGGTCCGGGGGGCTTTCTTATTGGCCCGGCCGCTTAGGCGATCAGTTGCGGGCGAATTTCTTGTACTTGATGCGGCGCGGGATGATGGCGTCTTCGCCAAGGCGGCGTTTCTTGTCCTCCTCGTAGGCCTCGAAGTTGCCCTCGAACCATTCCACGTGGGAATCGCCCTCGAACGCCAGGATGTGCGTGGCCAGGCGGTCGAGGAACATGCGGTCGTGCGAGATGACCAGCACGCAGCCGGCGAATTCCTCCAGCGCGTCCTCGAGTGCCGAGAGCGTCTCGGTATCCAGATCGTTCGTCGGCTCGTCCAGCAGCAGTACGTTGCCGCCGGATTTCAGCATCTTGGCCAGGTGCACGCGGTTGCGCTGGCCGCCGGAGAGCTGGCCCACCAGCTTCTGCTGATCCGCCCCGCGGAAGCCGAAGCTGGAGACATAGGCGCGCGAGTTCACCTCGCGGTTGCCAAGCCTGATCACGTCCTCGCCACCGGAGATCTCTTCCCACACCGTCTTGTTGGGATCCAGCGCGTCGCGGCTCTGGTCGACATAGGCCAGCTGCACCGTGTCGCCGATGCGGATATCGCCGCCGTCTGGCTGCTCCTGCCCGGTGATCATGCGGAAAAGCGTGGTCTTGCCCGCGCCGTTGGGGCCGATGATGCCGACAATGGCGCCGGGCGGCACGCGGAAGGACAAATCGTCGATGAGCAGGCGGTCGTCGTAGCCCTTTTTCAGGTGCTCCACCTCGATGACGAGGTCACCCAGCCGCGGGCCGGGAGGAATGACGATCTGGCTGCCGGCGTTCTTCAGGCGCTCCTCGTTGGCCTTCAAGAGTTCCTGGTAGGACTTGATGCGCGCCTTGGACTTGGCCTGCCGGGCCTTGGGACTGGCGGCGATCCACTCGCGCTCGCGCGCCAGGATCTTCGCGCGCGCCTTGGCCTCGCGCTCTTCCTGCTCCAGGCGTTTTGCCTTCTTCTCCAGGTAGACGGAGTAGTTGCCCTCGTATGGGATGCCGCGGCCGCGGTCGAGCTCCAGGATCCAGCCCGTGACGTTGTCGAGGAAGTAGCGGTCGTGCGTGACGATGAGGATGGCGCCGGGATACTCCTTCAGGTGATGTTCCAGCCAGGCGGTGGTTTCGGCATCCAGATGGTTGGTGGGCTCGTCCAGCAGCAGCAGGTCGGGCTTTTGCAGCAGCAGGCGGGTGAGCGCCACGCGGCGGCGCTCGCCGCCGGAGAGGTGCTTCACCGAGGCTTCGCCCGGCGGGCAGCGCAGGGCCTCCATGGCCTGCTCGACCTGCGCGTCCAGATCCCACAGGTTCTGGCTGTCGATGATGTCCTGAAGCTCGGCGGCCTCTTCCGCCGTCTCGTCGGAATAGTTCATCATCAGCTCGTTGTAGCGCTCGAGCACGGCGCGCTTTTCGGCCACGCCCTCGTTGACCACCTCCCAGACGGTCTTGCTCTCGTCCAGCTCCGGCTCCTGCGGCAGGTAGCCCACGGTTGCGCCCTCGGCCAGCCAGGCCTCGCCGGAAAAGTCCTTGTCGATGCCGGCCATGATGCGCAACAGCGTGGACTTGCCCGCGCCGTTGGGGCCCAGCACGCCGATCTTGGCGTCCGGGTAGAAGGAGAGGTTGATGTTATCCAGGATCTTCTTGCCGTTGATGACCTTGGTCAGGCCATTCATGTGGTAGATGAACTGCCGCGCCATGATGTGCTCTTTACCTTCCGCGAGATTTTTCAGGCATTTGCGTGAAGCGGGCGAAAGCCGCCCGGCATGTTTGCGGGCGTCATAGCGCAAGCGCGCGCCGGAAGCAAAGGGAATGGTCGAAGAGCGGTATTTTCATGACACTGACAGGGTGGCAAGCCCTGACATTTTGTCAATTTGCGAGAAATCCCGGAAAATTAACAACTTGGTAACAATTGGCCGGAGAGGAGCTGACATGATGTCAGCATCCGGGCGGTCGCAAGCCTTGGAAAGATTATCGTTCGCCAAATGGAAAAGCCTGTAAAATCAAAGGCTTGATAGACGCCCTTCCCGGTTGGCACGTTCGTTGCTCTCCCTGTTGGCGAGCAGCCAAGCAGGGAGGGACTACTTCATGGGCAACTCGATGCGTCGAATGGGGCGGTTGGCCCTGGTGCTGTTGGCGGCGAGCATGGGGGGCGGTGCCGCCCTTGCGCAGGACGGTCAGAAAATTTGCGACGAGTGGTTCAAGGCCTGTTTCGTGGTGAAGGGAAAACCTCCCTACACGCCGGACAATCCGTTCGTGGCGGGGGTGAAGCCGAATCAGCGGCCGGAAGGGGCGCCGGTCATCGTCGCCTATGAAAAGGATGCGGCGTGGTACGAGCGCGCGCTGCATGGCGTGTCGGAGCCGTATCCGTGGAGCCTGCGATTCCTGGAGGACCAGGGTGCGTGGTTCAACCCGTTCGTGCATCCGGGCATGACGCCGCCATACGACATTCGCGGCTGGCACCAGGCGAAGCTGCGGAAAGCGGCCGC
>JALVSR010000045.1 GCA_027024225.1 Hyphomicrobiales bacterium
GGCCTGGCCGCCGTGCGTGACCGGACCGCTCGTGGCGCCCGTGGCGCTTGCCTCCAACTCTTCCGCCAGCGCGAACGACCGTTGCCGCCCGCCTGCCAGCTCCAGGTAGACTTCCGCCAGAATGCGCGCATCCAGCAGCGCGCCATGTAGGTCACGGTGCGAATTGTCCACACCGAAACGCTTGCACAGCGCATCAAGCGATGCCGGCGCGCCGGGAAATTTCGCCCGCGCGATGGCCAGCGTGTCCACGCAGCGCTCTCGCGGTATCCGTGGCAGATCCAGCAGGCCCAGTTCGTGGTTCAGGAAGCGTCGATCGAATTCGGCATTGTGGATCACCAGCATGGCATCGCCGATGAAGTCGAGAAAATCCTGGGCCACCTCGGCGAACAGCGGCTTGTCGGCCAGGAACTCGGCCGTCAGACCATGCACGTTCACCGCTTCTTGCGGCACATCCCGCTGCGGGTTGATATAGACGTGAAATTCCCGCCCCGTCGGCGCCTTGTCAATCAGCTCCACCGCCCCGATCTCGATGATCCGGTGGCCTTCTTCCGGCTTCAGGCCGGTGGTTTCCGTATCCAGACAGATTTCCCGCATCGTCGTTCGTGCCGCATGAAATGGCGTTGCCTCACTCGTGCGGATCAGCCCTGCCTGAAGTGCTTCGACAGCTTCAGGCCCTGTCGCTGGTAATGCGCACCGATTTCCCGCCCGTAAACCTGTTCCGGCGGCTCGCACAAGGGTTCGTATAGCAGCCGGCCGACAATCTGCCCGTCCTCCAGCGTGAAGGGCACTTCGTGCGCCCGCACTTCCAGCACCGCGCGCGCGCCTTCGCCGTCACCGCTGACATGGCCAAAGCCAGGGTCGAAAAAGCCCGCATAATGCACCCGGAATTCGCCCACGAACGGGTCGAAGGGCACCATTTCCGCCGCGTGATCCGGCGGAATGCGCACTGCCTCCTTCGAGGCCAGGATGTAGAATTCCCCCGGGTCCAGTATCAGCGGTTCGCGCCGCGTGATGGGTTCCCAGAACGTCTCCAGATTATACCGTCCAACCGCATCCACGTCGATGAGCCCCGCGTGCCGCCGCGCGCGGTAGCCAATGGGTTGCGTCAGGTCGCCGCCGGAAAGATCCACGCTCAGCGCCACGCCGCCCTCGATATTCGCCTCCGCGCCCACCACCAGCGGGTCGCGCGTGTGCAGGGCCCGCGTGGCGGCATCATCCAGCCGCGCCTGCCCCCGCCGAAAACGGATCTGCGACAAACGCGAACCGGGTCGCACCAGGATGGGAAAGGTGCGCGGACTTATCTCGGCGTACAGCGGTCCCTCATAACCCGCCGGAATGCGATCGAAGGCTTCGCCGAATTCGGTGATCACGCGGGTGAAGACGTCGATGCGGCCGGTGGAACTTTTCGGGTTGGCGGCGGCCGAAATGTCTTCCGGCAGATGCAGATGCTCCATCAGCGGCACGATGTAGACACATCCCGTCTCCAGCACCGCCCCATCTTCCAGCGGCATTTCGTGCAGCGCCAGACCTTCCAGCCGTTCCGCCACTGTGCGGCCGCGCCCGGGCAGGAAGGATGCGCGCACGCGCCAGGCCTTGCGCCCCAGCCGCAGGTCCAGGCTGGCCGGCTGCACCTGGTCTGGTTCGATGGGCGATTCGGCCAGCAGGTGTCCGTTTTCCATCAGCCAGCGAATGGCGTGTGCAGGCAGAATGCCTTCGTGACGGCATTCGGCCACGGCGCGTTGGGCTCCGGCGGTATTGCTGGAAATGGCGGCCATGGTGTTTCCCGCAGATTGAACTGCCCCATCCTTGCGGCTTTCTGCGCCGCGATTCAACCGGCCTTCTGCCGCTCCTGTGGATTTCCCGTTTCG
>JALVSR010000046.1 GCA_027024225.1 Hyphomicrobiales bacterium
CCCTTGTTTTTCATGATTGGGGGGCTGGATGGGGGCGCGGGGCGGTGGGTGGTCCTTTATGCATTTTGGCATTATTCCGTCGCATGCGAAAGCGCCGGCGCCGAGGATCATCGCCGGAGGAACCACCATTTCGCACTCCGCTCGGCTCCGCGCCCTTGGCAATTCGAGAGCCTGCACGGTGGGGGAGCGGCTGGCGCCCTTCTGCCCTCGCGGCAGTCGGCATTGTCCGCCGGGGTGGTCACTGGAACATGTCGGAAAGGATGCGCATGGTGGACAGGCGCGCGGTAGTGACCGAAACAAGCGTGCTCACCACCACGATTGCCCCCCACACCAGGTAAAGGGTAGCCGTTTGCTCGCCGGCGAAAAACAGCAGCTTGCGGATGTGCTCTCCCAGGTCGGCCGATGGCGCCAGGAAGGCCAGAACCAGCAGCCCCAGCCAGGCCAGCGCCACGCCCGCCAGCGCCGCCAGGAAGGCGTTGCGGAAGAAATGCGCCTCCACCTGCCGGGCGATGAAACGGTCATGGGCGCCGATGAGGTGCAACACCTCGATGACCTCCCGGTTGGCCTGCAGGGCCGCCCGCGCCGCGTGCACCACCAACACTACCAGTGAGATCACCAGCAGCGTCAGAACCCCCACTCCCAGCCAGAAGGCCGTGCGCGCCAGGTCCGCCAGCTCGCGCACCCAGCGGCCATGACCATCCAGCACTACCTTGGCGAATTCTTTCTTCTTTAGTCCCCGGCGCAGTTTTTCCAGGCTGGCCGGCTTCTCCTTGTCCAGCGTGATGGCTATCAGCACCGGCACCGGCAGGTCCAGCGACAGGCCCGCACGCCCCAGCCAGGGTTCCAGCAGGGCCCGGCTTTCCCGCCCGCCCAGCACCCGAACGGAGGCCACGCCGGGCTGCCTGCGCAGCCATTGCGCCACCTTGCGGGCGCGGCGCTCGGTTGCCGCCTGTTCTTCATCTCCTCCTGGCAGCACCTGCGCGGTGGCTTCGGAAATCACGCCGGCCGTCCATTCCTTCACCGCCAGCCGGGTGAGCAACACCGCGCCTGCCGCCAGCGTGGCCAGAAACACCATGAGCATGACCGCCACCATGAAGGTGCGCATGGGGGCGTGCATGCGCGGCAGGAGATTGCGGCGCATGTGCCTGACGTCGGGCAGGTTGGTGTGCTGTGTAACGGGCGTGCTCATGGGCGGTCAGGGTGGCCTCGGCGGCAATGCAGGTCGCTCGGTGATTTCTTCATTTGTTCACATGCGGCGCATCAATGCCCGGTCGCATCGGGTGGCGGTTCGGGAGGTTCTATCGCGCTGAACGGCATGTCGTGCATTTCCGGGGTATGGATGTCGGATGCGTGCATGGAAAGCCGCCCTTCCTGCAGGTGCATCACCAGCGCTCCGGGCGTGGCGGCGATCAGCGCCGGGTCGTGCGTGGCGATGACCACCGTGGTGCCCATGTTGTTGAGCTCCACGAACAGCCGCAGCAGGCGTTTCGCCAGCGCCGGATCCACGTTTCCCGTGGGCTCGTCGGCCAGCAGAACCTCCGGCCGCGAGACGATGGCCCGGGCGATGGCGGCGCGCTGCTGTTCGCCACCGGAAAGGACGCTGGGGCGCATGTGCACCCGGTGGCCCAGCCCCACCCATTGCAGCAGCTCCAGCACGTCGGGGCCGAACTGCGAGAGCTTCTCGCCGCGGACCAGCAGCGGCAGGGCCACGTTTTCGAACGTGGTGAGATGATCCAGCAGGCGGAAATCCTGGAACACCACGCCGAAATGCCGCCGCAGCCGCGCCAGCGCCGGACGCGAAAGCGTGGCGACGTCCTGCCCGAACATCTCGATATG
>JALVSR010000047.1 GCA_027024225.1 Hyphomicrobiales bacterium
CGGTGACGTGCGCTCTCTCATCATCCACCCGGCCAGCACCACGCACGCGCAGCTGACGGAAGAGCAGCAGGTGGCCGCGGGCGCAGGGCCGGAGGTCATCCGCGTGTCCATTGGCCTTGAAGACCCGGAAGACCTCATCGCCGACCTCGACCAGGCCATGAGATAAGGGCCGCGGAACACACGCTCAAGGCGGCATATTTTTCCACAAGCACACGCACGGCGTGCTTGTTCTGCCGTTGGGAATTTTTTAACCTGTGGCACGTGCCGGGGTTTCCCGGCACGGGCGCCAGGGGTGCTGGCGCGGTGGTTTTTGCGCGATCTCCCGCATGAACCGGCGCGCCGGCTGAGAGAGGAAATCCTCAACCCTTGGAACCTGATCCGGATAATACCGGCGAAGGGAGCGCGCCTTGAAGTGTTGCCCGCCTTGCCGGGGGCCATTGGCCAGCGGGGGTGCAGTCAAATCAATTGGCCGCGGCCAATGAAGGCGGACAACATTTCCGGTGTTCTTTCGCGCTCCGGTGGATGCTGGCGGCATCACCGGAGTTTCTTTATCCCGTTTCAGGTTCCGGGGCTTTCCTGCGCGCCTTTTCGTCAACCATGAAAAGGCAAAGGGAGCTTCGAAACCATGTCCGAGACCACTTCCAACAACGTGACCGAACTGTTTCCGCAGGTGCCGGAGCGCACCATTTCCGGCGCCATCGTACGCAACTTCGCGCGGCAGATGGAAGAGGCGCTGAACGCGGATGTGTTCATCATCGGCGCCGGCCCGGCGGGGCTGACGGCGGGCCGCCTGCTGGCCGATGCGGGGGTGAACACCTTCATCATCGAGCGCAACAACTACCTCGGCGGCGGCTACTGGCTGGGCGGCTACTTCATGAACACCGTCACCGTGCGCGCCCCGGCCCAGCGCCACTGGGACGAGGTGGGCGCGGCTTACGAGCAGATGGCGGAAAACCTCTATGCCACCTCCGGCGCGCTGGCGTGTTCCTCGCTCATCGCTGCCGCAGCGAAGGCGGGCGTGAAGTTCATGCAGCTCACGCATCTCGACGACCTAATGCTGAACGAGGCGGGCCAGCGCGTTTCCGGCGTGGTGGTGAACTGGTCGCCGGTGAAGGGCCTGCCGAAGGCCATCACCTGCGTGGATCCCATCGCGCTTGAGAGCAAGCTGGTGATCGACGCCACGGGGCATGATGCGGTGGCCGTTTCGCGGCTGGCCAGGCGCGGGCTGGTGGAGATGAAAGGCATGGGCACGCTGAACGTGCATGCCTCGGAGGCCGCCATCGTGGAGCACACCTGCGAGGTGTTCCCCGGCCTCATCGTGGCCGGTATGGCGGTGTCGGAAACCTTCGGGCTGTCGCGCATGGGCCCCACGTTTGGCGGCATGCTGCTTTCCGGCGAGCGCGCGGCAGAGCTGGCGCTGGAGAAACTGCGGGCGAAGGCAGCTGCGGAGTAAACATTCTCCCAAGCCGAAATCCAGCAACGAAGCACACCTTTTCGCTTGCAATAAAGGTTCGCTTGCAAAAAAGGGGCGGGCACCAAGGTGATGCCCGCCCTTCCGCTTTTCTGTGCCTGCGTATGCAATTTATCTCGTAAGGTTTGCGCTCATCGCCCACTCTTTTCCGGTGTGGCAGAAATTACCACTGGGCGTTTCCCAAGCACTTTTCGGTCAACGGCATACCCAGCCCACAACAAGCAGGCGCCAAGCATATTCAGACATTTTTCGCTTTTTCCCTTTCCCGCCTTCAGGGGCGTTTTTCTGCCCTTCTTGAAATCGTCGAGCTTCCGCAAAAAAGCCTCCACCCCCCGACAGGCATCTTGCACGTGCGTTTTTTCCTGATCCTCGTTGCTGTTCTTGCACGAAGTTTCCACTTCCTTGCCCTTGCCGGAAACCAGCGCTTCCCAGAAGAAAATGGCAGGAGCTTCATGTCGCAGAAAATCCTCGAAACTGAAGAACACTGCGGGGACATTCCCTTTCAATTGCTTGAAAAGGTTATCCAGTGTCCAGGAGATCTCCGCCATTCCCGTGACCAATACCGTTGCTGCCGGCCCAGCACTCCATGCAGTCTGTTCGTCTTCCTCCCGTTTCCTTGTAAACTTTCTGGGATCTTCCCGTACGGGAATGAACAATGGGCATTCAAACCCGAGAGCCACCTTTCTGCCCCGCTCCAACGTGTTGGATAACCTTTTCACCAGCTCTTCAATATCCTTAAAGGCGCTTGATGCCCCATTTGCAGCATCGTTCACCAAGTTGAGGCAATCGGAACAATACCAGCCAAAGCGATTCTCTTTCTTGGAGTTCTGTATCTGTATGGCACCCACATCGACACAAAAACAATCAAGTCTTCCAGTTCTGATGGCATTCGCCAATTCCCCTCTCCTTCGCTTCCCACATGGAAAGCGTTTGCCCTGCTTGTGTGTCTTGCACTGTGTTGCCTCCCGTGCCAAACCGGTGCGGGGATGAAGCCTGGCCGAGGAACAAGTACATGAACGACCAGTCAATCACCAGCATCAGGCCGGATGATGCCGAGGCCATCGAGGCGCTGTTCGCCCTGCCCTTCAACGACCTGCTCTACCGCGCGCACACGGTGCACCGGCGGCACTTCGACCCCAACGAGGTGGAAACCTGCGCGCTGCTGAGCATCAAGACCGGCGGATGTTCCGAGGACTGCGGCTATTGCAGCCAGAGCGCCCGGCACGAGGGTCCGGCCAGCCGCGGCACGCCCATCATGGATTCAGACGAGGTGCGCGCGGCCGCGAAACGGGCAAAGGCGCAGGGCGCACGGCGGCTGTGCATGGGCGCGGCCTGGCGCGGGCCGAAGCAGGCGCATCTTGAGCGCATCGTCGAGTTCATCCGCATCGCGAAGGCGGAAGGGCTGGAAACCTGCATGACGCTGGGGTTCCTCTCCGAGGAGCAGGCACGCCAGCTGAAGGAGGCGGGGCTGGACTATTACAACCACAACATCAATACCTCGCCGGAGCACCACGCGAACATCGTAACCACCCATACCTTCGAGGACCGCATCGAGACCATCGCCAACGCGCAGAAGGCCGGGCTGAAGGTGTGTTGCGGCGGCATCCTCGGCATGGGGGAATCGCGGCGCGACCGCGCGCGCATGTTGCAGGCGCTGGCGCAATTGCCGGAGCCGCCGCGGTCGGTGCCCATCAACGTGTTGGTGCCCATGCCGGGCACGCCGCTAGAGAACGCGCCGCCGCTGGAGCCGTTCGAGCTGGTGCGCACCATCGCCGTGGCGCGCATCCTGCTGCCCACCTCGCGCATCCGCCTGTCCGCCGGGCGGCACGCCATGAGCGACGAGCTGCAAGCGCTGTGCTTCTTCGCCGGGGCGAACTCCATCTTCCTGGGCGAGAAGCTGCTGACCACGGACAACGCCACGCCGGAGCGCGACAAAGCCTTGTTCGCGCAGCTGGGCATCGTGCCCCGGCCGCAGGAGAAGCATGCAGGCAGCACGGAAACCCGGACGTCGAAAACCGCGTGACGACGGGTTGCGGAAGGCGCAGCGGCCTGCCACAATCCGCAGCAACAAATGACCGGAATCGAATTACATTCGCCTTGAACGGACAGGGAGACGAACAATGCAGGCAAGCATGCAACAACAGGGCGCGCTGGTGGCGCCCGAGAGCTGGCCGCTGAAACTGGCGCTGGTGTTCGGCGGCTCGCTGCTCATCTGGCTGTCGGCCAAGGTGCAGGTGCCATTCTGGCCGGTGCCCATGACGCTTCAGGTCTTGGCCATCTTCGCCATCGCGGCGCTGCTGGGTCTGCGGCTGGGGCTGGCAACGGTGGCGCTGTATGTCATGGAGGGTGCGCTGGGCCTGCCGGTGTTCGCGGGCACGCCGGAAAAGGGCATCGGCATCGCCTACATGATGGGCCCCACGGGCGGTTATATCGCGGGCTTTCTGCTGATGGCCGCGGTGGTGGGTTGGCTGGCCGAGAAGGGCTGGAGCCGCCATCCGCTGAAGCTGTTCATCGCCGGACTCATCGGGCTGGCGTTGGTCTATGCGCCGGGGCTGGCATGGCTTGCCAACTTCACCGGCTGGGACAAGGTGCTCGCTTTTGGCTTCTGGCCGTTCATCCTGGGCGATCTCGTGAAGCTGGCCATCGTGGCGCTGGCCATTCCGGCGGCGTGGAAGCTGAAAAAGGCTTCCGCCTGAGCACACTCGCATCCGGGCTGGCAGGCATGAACGGCGGCGCCGACATCGCCACACGCATTGCGCATGCGCTGGGCAGCGATGTCCGGCGCTCCTCACCATTGGCGGGCAGCTACGGGCTGTCGCTGGACATGGTGGAGCTGGCAGATGGCCGCAAGCTGGTGGCCAAGCATGGCCGGGGCCCAAGGCCGGATCACCTGATCATCGAGGGCAAGATGCTCAAGCGGCTGGAAGGGGAAATCCCCGTGCCGCACGTGCATCTTTCCGAGCCGGATCTGCTGGTGATGGACTACATCCCCGGTTCCGGTGGTGGCGGCGCTTCCGCCGAGCGGCACATGGCGGAGCTTCTCTCTGCCATGCACCGCAAGAGCCAGCCCTACTTCGGCCTTGCGTTCGACACCACCATCGGCCCCCTGCCCCAGCCGAACCCGATATATCTTCCCTTGAAACGGCATCGGGCCGCTCCCCCTCCCGGCCACTCGAATTCTGACGGTGCAGGCCAGGAGGGGGAGCGGCCCGACACCCTGCCGCGCCCGGTGGAGGGCGAAGGCTGGATCGACTTCTTCCGCGACCAGCGCCTGATGTTCATGGCGCGGCTTGCGCACGAGCGCGCGGGCCTGCCTTCCGACCTATTGCGGCGCATCGAGAAGTTCTGCGAGCACCTGGACGCGTTCATCGACGAGCCCTCGCACCCGGCGCTCCTGCACGGCGACATCTGGGGCGGCAACGTCATCTACTCGGGCGGCAAGGTGGCGGCCTTCATCGACCCGGCCATCTATTACGGCCATTACGAGTACGACCTCGCCTTCATGACCATGTTCGGCACGGCGGGGCGGGCCTTCTTCTCGGCTTACGAGGCGCTGATGCCGGACTTCGATCTTGAAGGCTTCATGGATGTGCGGCGTGATGTCTATCTCATCTACCCGCACCTGACGCACGTGCTCATTTGCGGCCTGTCCTATGCTTCGGGTATAGAAAGCCGGCTTTCCCGCTTCGGGTTCTGAGGATAAATGGCAAAGCGACAGCAAAACTCTTCTCATTCCCGAGGCAAGCCGGGGGCTCGTGCTTCTTACGCATGAGCTTGCTGCACGAGATTCCGGCTTGCGCCGGAATGACGAACATATCACACCTTCACAGCCAGGCTTGCCCCGGCTGTCCAGAGCGGCGGGCTCAGGCATGCGCGGCCCTGGATTACCGGCACAAGGCCGGCAATGACATATACGAAGAACAGGGATGTTTTCCGGGAGTTCGTTCATGCGCCAGCGCACGCGGAAGTTCATCGGCGTCATTCTCACCTTCATGTTCCTGGTGGTCTATGTGCTCGTCATGATGGCCATCGGCGCGGCGCTGGCGGCGCGCGAGCCGGGCTTCTGGGTGCAGCTGGGGTATCACGCCGTGGCGGGCGTGGCCTGGCTGCCGGTGGTGATGCTCATCATCAAGTGGATGAGCCGCCCGGACGCGGACGAACGCTCCCGCTGAGCCGAATTGCGCATCGCGCTCCTTCATTCATCTCCTTTCTCCCCTCGCTTGCCTGCCTTCCCCTGCATCGCCGCCCTCTTCCGCCGTTCTTTTCTGCGCGAATACGTGGCGCACACCGCCGCGGATCCCTTTTTCCAACCGGCCTTTCACCCGCACCGCCTTTCCCTTCGCGCACCGGAAATTTCTCCGCGTCACGCACCACCGCCCGGCTTTTTCCTCAAGCGTGGCCGATTTCGCTTGACCTACTTTTTGTAATTTGATTAATTCTAAAAAGCGATTTCGGAGAGCCCCCTACTTCCCCACCCCTTCACCCTCCGAAGTCGCGCACTACGGCAACAGAGTGACGGAGGAGAACAATCATGACGGCGCATGGCAAATGCCCCTTTCCCCACGAGGCGCTGAAACCCGCCACGCTGGGTGGCAGCATGGTGCGGCAATGGTGGCCCAACCAGCTGAACCTGAAGGTGCTGCAACAGAACACGGAGGCGCTCAGCCCTGTGGGGGCGGACTTCGACTATGCGGAGGCCTTCTCAAAGCTGGACCTGGAGGCGGTGAAGCGCGACCTGCGCGAGCTGATGCGCGATTCGAAGGACTGGTGGCCGGCGGACTTCGGCCACTACGGCCCGCTGTTCATCCGCATGGCCTGGCACAGCGCGGGCACTTACCGCATGCAGGACGGCCGTGGCGGCGGCAACACGGGGAATCAGCGCTTCGCGCCGGTAAACAGCTGGCCCGACAACGTGAACCTGGACAAGGCGCGCCGCCTGCTCTGGCCCGTCAAGAAGAAATATGGCGACGCCATTTCGTGGGCCGATCTCATCATCCTCGCGGGCAACGTGGCGCTGGAGGACATGGGCTTCAAAACGCTCGGCTTCGGCGGCGGCCGCGTGGATATCTGGGAACCGGAGGAAGACACATGGTGGGGCCCGGAGAGCGAGTGGCTGGGCGATGAGCGTCACATGCCGGATGGCGAGGTGGAAAACCCGCTGGCGGCGGTGCAAATGGGCCTCATCTACGTGAACCCGGAAGGCCCGGGCGGCGAGCCGAACATCCTGGCCGCGGCGGCCGACATCCGCGAAATCTTCGCCCGCATGGGCATGGATGACGAGGAAACCGTGGCGCTGATCGCCGGCGGGCATGCGTTTGGCAAGTGCCACGGCGCGGCGGAGGCCAGCCACCTGGGCCCGGAGCCGGAGGCCGCGCCGCTGCAGGAAACGGGCCTTGGCTGGAAGAACGATTTCGGCACCGGCAAGGGACCGGACACCATCACCAGTGGCATCGAGGGCGCGTGGACGCCCACGCCGACGCAGTGGGATCTGAAGTTCCTCGAGCTGCTGTTCAAGTACGACTGGAACCTGACCAAGAGCCCGGCGGGCGCGTGGCAGTGGGAGCCGGTGAACCCGGACGAGGAAGACCTGGCGCCGGATGCGCATGATGCCTCGAAGAAAGTGAGCACCATCATGCTCACCACCGACCTGGCGCTGCGCTACGACCCGGCCTATGCCAAGATTTCCAAGCGCTTCCTTGAAAACCCGAAGGAATTCGAGGAAGCCTTCGCACGGGCGTGGTTCAAGCTCATCCACCGCGACATGGGGCCGAAGGCGCGCTACCTTGGCCCGGACGTGCCGGAGGAGGATTTCATCTGGCAGGACCCGTTGCCGGAGCGTGACTTCGAGGTCATCGACGCGGATGACGTGGCTGCGCTGAAGAAGGACATCCTCGATACGGGCTTAAGCGTGTCCGACCTCGTGTTCACGGCGTGGGCGGCGGCCTCCACCTACCGCGATTCGGACAAGCGCGGCGGCGCCAATGGCGCGCGCATCCGGCTGGAGCCTCAGCGCAACTGGCCGGTGAACGAGCCGGAGCGGCTGGGCAAGGTGCTCTCCGTGCTGGAGGACATCCAGCAACGCTTCAACGCCGCGCAGACGGGGAGGAAGCGCGTTTCAATGGCCGACCTCATCGTGCTGGGTGGCGCGGCGGCGGTGGAAAGGGCCGCGCGCGATGCCGGCTTCGACGTGGAGGTGCCCTTCACGCCGGGTCGCGTGGACGCCACACAGGAGCAGACGGACGTGGAAGGGTTCGACTATCTGCGGCCGGTGGCCGATGCCTGGCGCAACTGGGAGGACGAACGCTGCCGCCTGCCGGCCGAGCAGCTGATGCTGGACAAGGCCAACCTGCTGACGCTGACGGTGCCGGAGATGACGGTGCTCATCGGGGGCATGCGCGTGCTGGGCGCGAACCACTCCTCCGTTCCGCACGGCGTGTTCACCGACCGCGCCGGGCAGCTGACCAACGACTTCTTCGTCAACCTGTGCTCCATGGACGTTGAATGGCGTCCGGTGGACGAGGAGGAGACGCTGTTCGAGGCCATCGACCGCAAAAGCGGCGCGGTGAGGTGGACGGGCACGCGGGTTGACCTCGTCTTCGGCGCCAATTCGCAACTGCGGGCGCAGAGCGAATACTACGCGCAGGACGACAAGAAGGAGCGCTTCGTGCAGGACTTCATCCGCGCCTGGACGAAGGTGATGGAGCTCGACCGCTTCGACGTGAAATGGCGTTGAGGCCAATGTGAGCGATGCCAACGGCCCATACCGGCTCACACTGGCACTTGAACATTGACAAGGGCCGCCCGGCCTGTGCTCCGGGCGGCCCATTGCGTGTTTCGCCGGCGCGGGAAACCCTGGCAACGGCTCTGGCGATTTTCACACCGACGTGTCGCATCATCAGGAGAACTGCCCTGCCGCATCCGCCGGAATGGAGGGGCGGCGCCACATCCGATGGCTCAGAAGGGCACGTCGTCGTCCAACTCGCGAGCGAAGTCGGGCGAATCCGCCGCCCCGGTGGAGCCACCCTGTTCCACGCCGCCACCGGAAGCGCCGAAGCCGCCGCCGGAAGCACCGAACGGGTCCGCACCCGGCTCGGGCATCTGGCCAAAGGCGGGGGCGGCGTTTTCCGCCATTCCGCCCGCGGCGGCGCCTGCCCCCACTCCGCCATGCCCCGCGGACTGCCCCATTCCGCCGCCGCGCGAATCCAGCATGGTCAGCGCACTGTTGAAACCTTGCAGAACCACTTCGGTGGTGTACCGCTCCACGCCATCCTGGCCCACCCATTTGCGGGTGCGCAGCTGGCCCTCGACATATACCTTGCTGCCCTTGCGCAGGTATTGCTCGGCCACGCGCACCAGGCCCTCGCTGAAGATCACGACGCGATGCCATTCGGTTCGTTCTTGCCTGTCGCCCGTGTTCCGGTCGCGCCAGCTCTCGGTGGTGGCGATGCGCAGGTGCGCGATGGGCCGGCCATCCTGGGTATGGCGAATTTCCGGATCGGCGCCCAGATTGCCGATGAGAATGACCTTGTTGACGGATCCTGCCATGTTTCCTGTCCCTGTTGTCTCGGAGCTAACCAGAAAGCTGTCGTGCAAGTGTGGCAGAGGCCACGACGTGAGGCCAATGCCAGCGAAGCATTCTCCACAGTTAATTCGTTATTCTGATATTGTTCTCATTATATTCTTCGACGCCATGGCGAGTCAAGCCGCGAAGAGAACGGCCAAGGCTATCGAACTGCCAAATGCCCGACATATTCGATATTAGTGCAAAAAATGCTTGCGGAACGTTTTCAGAACTGTTACCTAGTGTTCGGGGTTTGTTTGATTCGTCGGCATCGCGACACATGCAGGCGGAAGGAACAAGTGGAAATTGGAGGGCGACATGCTCACGCCGAAGCAATATGAACTGCTCAATTTCATCCATCAGCGCATGAAGGAGCGCGGCATTCCGCCTTCCTACGATGAAATGAAAGAGGCGCTGGGACTGCGCTCGAAGTCGGGCATTCACCGGCTGATCACGGCATTGGAGGAACGTGGGTTCATTCGTCGCCTGCCGCATCGGGCGCGCGCCATTGAAATCGTGCGGCTGCCGGAAACGCTGGCGGGGCGTTTCGGCGCGGCGCGTCAGCAATTCACGCCGGATGTCATCGAGGGTGGACTGGGGCGCAAGCCGGAAGAGCCGGCTGAGCCCGAAGCCGACCTGGGCCAGCCGCCACGGGCGGTGGTGGTGCCGGTGATGGGGCGCATTGCGGCCGGCGTACCCATCTCGGCCATTCAGGATCATACCCACGATGTAATGGTACCCCCGGAAATGCTGGGGTCGGGCGAACATTTCGCGCTGGAGGTGCGCGGCGACTCCATGATCGAAGCCGGGATTCTGGACGGTGACACGGTCATCATTCGTCGCAGCAACACGGCGCAGAATGGCGATATCGTTGTGGCGCTTGTGGACGACGAGGAGGCGACACTGAAACGCTTTCGCCGCAAGGGAGGTTCCATAGCGCTGGAGGCGGCCAACCCGGCCTACGAGACACGTATCTTCGGTCCGGACCGGGTGAAGGTGCAGGGCATCCTGGTGGGTCTGCTGCGGCGGTATTGACGGCATTGAACGGAGCAGAAACGGCCCGCAGACAGAACGGGTGGCATGGCGAGGCGGCGAATGCATGGTCCGCCGGCGTTTTCGGCAGGCAAGGAATGAATGGCAGTGCACCGAGGGGGCCGGGGTGGGCGCGGCCGTTCATGGGGTGGCATGAGTCCGGGGTGCGGACTCCATGAAGCCACGGATGCCGACGGCGTTTCTCGCAAGACAGCGCTGGTTTTTCTCGTCAACGCCAATACCTCGAGGTATTGGCAAGAAAGAAAGAAAAGTCGGCGATATGCAGCCGATATCGTCGCCCGAAGGGGCTGGCGAAAAGACCGTGAAAACAATGGCAAGCCTTATCCTGTTCAGTGTTTCTGCGCCAGGCTTGCACCACGCAATTCATGGGGCTTGAGCCTTTTGTATTCCACGGCCGCCATATTGCTCCCGTCATGCGCCTTGGCCAAGGCGAATGACGAGGCGGTGCATGGCGTCTGAGCCTTGTGGCAAGACCACTTTTGCCAGCGAGCCAGCGCCGTCTCTTCCTCATCAGCGCGAACAGTGGAATGCGGTCCACAGGACCGCGAACCTGCAGGAAGAGGGCCTGAGCAGGATGGCACACCGTTGCATCATCGGCACAGAGGCAAGTCGCGATTGGCTGGATATTCACACCCTGCCAGATGGTTGAAGGCGGCGATTGCCAAATACTCCAGCGGGGCACGCCAAAGTCATCGAGATGGCTCGAGATACCGATGCGGTGGTCCGCTTCGAAGCGACGGGAGGACGGGAATGGCGTCTGTGGACAGCTCTCGATATCAACGGTGTCGCAAACCGGCAATTGCCACCGGCGTTGATCAAGACCTTCGCCGCCAGCCGGGAACACGCGCCAGGACGGATCGGACCGATACGGAACTGATCGCGCGCTCCATGGCCTTTCATCCCGAGGTGGGGCGCCCTCTGCCTCATGAATAAGCTGCGCCTTCTCAGGGCACTGATTGCAAAGCGCAGAAAGCTCACGGAGATTCGCAAGCGTTTACTGATGCAGTGCGGAGCACGCGACAAACTTGGCATGGCCACCATGTTCAGCCACATGGACGCCGCTCCCACGGCCTTGCTGGATCGTCAGATCATAAAAGCTCGAAGCAAGAATCGAAAAGGAGATTGCGGCGCATGAGGAGCTGGCAAAAACCGCTTCGGTATTACGCTTGATCCCTGGCCAAGGCCTCATCACCAGCGCCATGCCCAGCGCCGAAATGCCCGAACCGGGACAAATATCCGCGCTCAAGGCCACCGCCCTTGCAGGCCTCGCTCCCATCGGACACGACAGTAGAGCGTTGCATGGCAAACGTGCCATCGGCGGCGGCGGGCGATTGGTGCGCCATGTGCTGTTCCAGGCTGCCCAAGAGGCCGGCAAGCACAATTCGGCCCTGAAGGCCTTCGCCGAGAAGTTGCGCAACAAGGGAAAACCCCACAAGGTCGTCAACATCGCCAGCTTCAGGCCCCGGAAATTGCATGGGCGAGGCGATCTTTCGCCGCATGTCACAAGCTTTTTCGGAGCCGTTCGGGGAGTTGCGTTCAATGAAACAATGAGCCGGGTGCGCCTGCGGCATCTTGCAAACGCGGCCGACGCGCGCACTCTTCACGACATGCCCTGACCGTGTTTCAAAAGCCGCTTTCGCGCAGGAAAATGGAGACGAGACGGCGGGCGAAGCGCCCGGCCAGGCTTTCCGGAGCGGCCCTTACCACCACATACCCACGACATGCCTGTTGGCAGGGCATGTTCGCGCCGCGTTCTTCATTGGCGCGCCGCCCGACCTGTTCTTCATGATCGTCTCGAGATTCTTCCCGTTGCACCTCCTCGGGCAGAAGTTTCAGCGGGAACATGCCGATGCGGGTATGAATCTCCCCCTGTTCCGGATCGCGCTCGGCCTCCACCGGTCCGCCATGGACGGAGGAGAGATACAGGATGTCCCTGCCCTGCTGGCGCGCGGCGCCTATTTCCACCAGCCGAACCTTCAAGGAAGGCGCGGCCGGATTGTCCGGCACAAAGGTTCCCTCCGCCCCTTCCTCAAGCCTGCCGATGACTGTTTCCGGCGCCAAGGCCGCCACCTTGCGCGCCTGCGGCGCGATGATGCGCGCCAGCATCAGCTCGGGGCTCACCCACACGCCTGCTCGCAATCCTGTGGCCGCCTGGCCCACCACGCCGCTGATCTGTGCGCGCAGCTCCAACCGTTGCCGTCGTTTTTCCAGACCGCGGAGCTTCGCTTGCAGTTGTTGGCGCTCGCGCCGCAGCACATCCACATGGTGCAAATCCGCACGGTTGGCGACCATGCGGGCCAGCTTGCGCTCCACCAGCCGCAGCCTTTCCTGCGTGGTGCGCCATTCATGCTCCAGCTCGTCGGAAACCAGCCTGGCCAGCAATTGCCCCTTTTTCACTTGCATGCCGGGTCTTGCATGCAGCTTCACCAGTCGCGCAGGTTCGGGCGCGAATACCTCCTGCTCCTGCTCCGCCAGCATCACCGCCGGCACACCCACGCTGCGCCAGATGGGGGCGAACAACACCACCAACAATGCCGCAAGGGCGACAAGCAGCCGCCTGGGCTGGCCATCGGTCATGATTTCCTCCCGCTCTTTCCACCAGTTTTTCAATACGTTCGCCACCGGCCGCAAAATGAACCACCAGATTTCCACCGCCGCCAGGAAAATGCCCAGCACTTTCGGCAAGGCGTAGTAAACGAGCAGCGCTATGCCCGCGAACAGGAAGAACCGGTAAATCCAGGTAGCAATGGCGTAAAGGATCAGTCCCCGATGCAAGCGGCGAGGAAAATCCTCCGGGGGCGGCTGATCCACTCCCAGCAAGACGCGTTTCAGCCACCACAGCGCCAAGGCGAAGGCGCGGGGTTGGAGGTTGTGCATGCGCAACAGGTCGGCCAGGATGTGGTAGCCGTCGAAGCGCATGAAAGGGCTCAGGTTTACCAACAGGGTGGTTGCCAGGCTGGTGGTGGCCACAAAAAAGGCCGCCGTGCGCACCGGTCCTTCCGGCGAAACGCCCCAGACGAACAGGGCGATACCGGCAAGCGCCAATTCCACCAGCATGCCGCCCATGCCGATGAGCAGTCGCGCACGGCGGTTCTTCAGCCGCCAGGCATCGGTGACATCGGTGTAAAACATGGGCACCATGACCATGAAGGCCACGCCCATGTGCGGCACTTTCACGCCATATCGGGTGGCGATGAAGGCGTGCCCAAGCTCGTGCGCCACCTTGACGATGATGATGGTGAGGCCAAAAAGCAACAGGCCCTCGAGATTCACGAAGCTCATGAAGGTGGCCTTGAATTCCTCCCACTGCTTGAGCGTGAGCCACATCCCCAGAAGGAAAACGACAAGCAGCAGGCCAATGCCGACACGCGAGCCAAGCCAGCGCACGTACGGAAACGCGGCGTCGAGAAAGCGTTGTGGCCGGACCAGCGGAACGCGGAAAAACAGGTAATGGTGCAGCAGCCACTTGAAGGCGCTCTGGCGGCCCTGTTTCCACCGCTCGAACAACTTGCGCCAATCACCTCCGGCCGGCTGGGTCAGACCGTTGTTCTCCAGGAATCCCACCAGCTCCAGTATGTCTTCGGGCGTGGCGCTGATGCCGTAGCGCTGTTGCAAACAGGCGCGGACGCCGCCAACGGTGCCGGCCTTCCAGCAGGAAAGCGCCCGCACCGCCAGGAGAGAGAGCCGGTAGAAGCTGTTGCGCACGGGGTCATGGACAAGGTGGCCGCCAGACCACCCGGCATCTTCCGCCGCCTCCTGCATGCGCAATTCGGTCCGCAGGTCCGGCAGGGGCAGTTCATCCGGGTCGGCCTCCGCCCCGGGTTTGGCGCAATTCCTGCAAGCGGACTGCATGGTCGAGCATCCCCCTATCGCCATGGCGAAGAGCCGCTTTCACCGTGAAGGTTTCACCAGCCCATGAACTGGCGCACGGCGGCAATGGGCCGGCGCAACAGGTAAAAGCCCAGCGGAACACGCTCGCCGAAGACCTGCGCGGACCCGCGGAAACCAATGCGCAACAGCCGATACAGTTCTTGCCTTTCGGATTGCGATTTCGCCACGGGATCGGCGATGATGCGAAAGGCCAGCATGCCACCCGCCACCTCCTCGGCATGGAAGCTGGCCCAGCGAACCCTTGCCTCGATGGCGCTGAGCGGATCGGCATCCAGGAATACCTTCACCCGCCCTCCCTCACGTATGGTGATGGCATCGCTGACCGGCAGATCGACACGGAAGACCACGCGCTTCGGATCGGCCAGCTCCATGATCTTCTCGCCCGTCTTCACCGGCTTGCCGATAAGTCGTGCACGGTCCGCGAAGATGACGATGCCCTCATGCGGCGCGGTCACACGGATACGAGAGAGCAGACGCTCGGCATATTCACGTTCGGCCCGGGCCAGTTCCAGTTCGCTTCGGGCCTCGGCCAGCTGTTCGCGCGCTTGCGGGTCGGCGAAGGCGGCCTTGCGCAGCGTGGCCAGGCGGGCGCGCGCCACCTGCTCGCGGCGGGCGGCAATTTCGGCCTCGGCCTTGAGCCGGGTGGCGTCGAAGCTGAACAGCTCCTGGCCCGCCTTCACACGGGTGTTGGGCGCCACCGGCACGGAGGCGATGACGCCATCCAGCGATGCGGTGATGGGCAGCGGATTGTCCGCCACCACCTCCACCGGCGCCACGGCCGTCATGGGCACGGGAATGAACAGCGCCAGCATTACCAGGACGAGCGCCCCCAGCCATACCTTGCGTGGAACCCGCACGCGGTCCAACACCGAGCGCGGCGCCAGCGCGCGGATGGCCTGGGCCGTGGCGCCGCCCAGCCTGTCGGCGATCACCTCGTCTGCCTCTCGCCAAGGTTCGGCCCGCATGAACATGAGCGCGCCGAACGGCCTGCCCTCGCGATCGCGCAGCATGTGCCAGAGCAGATGACGAAAGGCCCAATCCTTCAGGGCCGGGTCGGGATTGTCCCCGGCCAGCCGCAGCAGATCGCCGCTGGCGGTGTCCGCAGCCTTTTCCCCGCTGGAGCCCTCGGCCTTGCGAGCCATGTGGGTGGCCACCTTTTCCAACGCCCGCACCAGGGGGGCCTGCCTGTCCACCTGAGCCAGTCCGGAAAAGGCGGTTATCCTCGCCTTGCCACGCCGGTCGAAGCTCACGAACGCCGCCTGGGAAAAGGCGATGAGCTGACGAAACTCGTTGACCGCGTAAAGCTCCACCGCACGCCTGTCCGGGAGAGCGCGCAATTCTCCTTCCAGCCGCAACAATGTGGCCAGCCGCGCACTGGCGCCCGGTGCGCCGGCCGATCCTTCCGGCGAGCCATGCTCATTGGCGGGACGGGAAGCGGCGGAAGAAGCGTGTGCGGCGCCTCTTCCGCCGGCCGCCTGGGCCGCCCCGGTCGCAACATTCGCCATGCCGGACTCCATTTTGCGCGCCGCCGCCGCGCCGGGTTGCGGGGAGACCTTCCGTGGGCGCATGTCAAGCCCCTCCCCCGCCGGCCTTCATGTCGCCATCCTTGCCGCCGTTCCTTTCATCCGTCGGCAAGGCTCCGCCGCCCGGAAAACTCACCTTGCCGGTCATGCCGGGGCGGACGACGGCCGGGGGCGTGCCCACCTCGCCGTAAACGCGGATGGTCTGCGAGACCTGGTCGGCCACCGCGCCAATGCGGGTGATCTTGCCGTTGAGCAGCTCGCCCAGACCATCCACCTCGAAGATGAAAGGCTGGCCCTTGCGCAGCCATTTGAGCCAGGCGGTGGGGACGATGATTTCCACCTCCAGCGGCCCGCGCCGCACCACGGTAATGAGCTTGCCGCCGGCCTGGGGAGTTTCATGCACGTCGACATGACGGGCCACAACCCAGCCATCGTACGGAGCACGCACCTTGCACTGTTGCACCTTCAGCCGGGCCTGGCGCGCCAGGGCGGCGGCCTGTTCCGCCTCGGCCATGGCGATGGCGGCATCCAGGCGGCCAGCCGCCTGATAGGCCAGCAGCCGCTTTTTCGAACGCGCTTTCAGGTTCTTCGCCTTGTAGGCCGCGTTGGCCGCTCGCCATTCCGCTTCCAGCAGGCCGCAGTCGAATTCCAGCAATACATCCTTGTAGTGAAAGGCTTCTCCCTCGCGCTTGCTGATGCGCTTCACCCGCGCGGCTATCTGAACCGACAGGTCGGATTGCGCCTTCGCCTTCAGCAGGCCGCGCACCGATTGCAAGGCGGGTGCTTCCTCCCTTTCCGAGGCCGGGGCGGCAGCTGCCGGCAATACCAACAGCATCAGCGGCGGCAACAACAGCCGGCGGCAACGCCAGAATGCCCGCCCGCCGGCGAGGCCCGGGCCATGCCGGTGCCCGCAGGCCTCCGGCATGACACCATTCGCCATGTTTGCCATTTTCGACATTGTCGCCCTCCTCATTCAGCCAGTGCAATCAGCAGTCTTTCCACGGCATCCTCCGTGGCGGCGGCGCTGCGCTCCACCTGATCGAGGAAGGTCGCCGCCTGGCGTTGCTCGTTGAGC
>JALVSR010000048.1 GCA_027024225.1 Hyphomicrobiales bacterium
GTCACGTGATCTACCTGTTTCCGGCCATGGTCATCTTTCTTGGCATGACCTTTCTTTCGGGCCGGGGGGTGCGGCGGGCGGCGCTTGTCGTTTATGGCGCGGGAATCCTGCTGATGCTGGCCGCGCTCGTCATCGGGCCAGAAATCAAGGGGGCGAAACGCTGGGTGAACCTGGGCTTCATGTCGTTGCAGCCTTCGGAATTCGTCAAGCCCGCCTTCATCGTGCTGGCGGCGTGGATGCTCGCACAGTCGCGGCTGAAGGAGGCGCGCGGCCCGGCGCTTGTCGCCTGGGGTTTCTATGGTCTGTTCGTGGCTCTTCTGCTGAAGCAGCCGGACATGGGACAGACGATGCTGATCACGGCGGTGTGGGGCGCCATGCTGTATCTGTTGGGTCTGCGCTGGCGGTTCATCCTGATGCTGGGCGGAGTGCTCGCCGGCGCGGCGGTGATGGCCTATTTCGCCTTTTCGCACGTGCGGGCGCGTGTGGACCGCTTCCTCAATCCGCCCGAGCTGCCGCCAGGGGCGCGCGACCAGATGGACTTCGCGCTGGAGGCGCTGCGCAATGGCGGGCTGCTGGGCCTGGGGCCGGGTGGCGGCCGCGCCAACCGCTACCTGCCGGATGCGCACACCGACTTCCTGTTCGCCGCCATCGGCGAGGAATTCGGGCTGGTGGCGATTGTGACCATCTTGCTGGTGGTGGGCTTCATCACCTTGCGCCTGCTCACCCGAGCGTTGGCCCAGAAGGATCCGTTCCGGCGGTTGGCGGTCAGTGGCATCGCCACCCTGTTCGGCCTGCAGGCCTTCATCAACATGGGCGTGAACGTGCAGCTCCTGCCGGCCAAGGGCATGACCCTGCCGTTCGTCTCTTACGGCGGCTCCTCGCTGTTCGCCTCGGCCCTGGCGCTGGGGATGGCGCTGGCGCTTTTGCGGCGCGATGCCGATCTGCCGGCGAAGCAGGCGCGCTCGCCCCGTGCCGGGCGGCGGCCGCCGCCGGCAAGGGCGCTGGCGGCGGGCGGAGCCTGAGCGGATTGCGGGCGGTTTCATTTCGGGCGATCAATGCACATGGACTACCAGCAAGATATCATCGCGCTTGCGGCGGGCGGCACGGGCGGGCACCTTTTTCCGGCGCTGGCGCTGGCGCAGGAGCTGCGGGCGCGCGGACATGCGTGCGTGCTGTTCACGGAGGAGCGAGCGCGCAAGTTCGTGGGTGACGCGGTGGGGGAGAGCGCGCCATTCAACGAGGTAGTGCTGGTGCCCGCCGCCACCATCACCCCGCGCCAGCCCTGGCGGGTGCCGGGGCAGACCTGGCGGATCTTCCGCGGCGTGATGAGGGCGAAGGCCGCCTTGGCGGCGCGCAGCGCGCGTTGCGCGGTGGGCTTTGGCGGCTATCCCTCGCTGCCGCCGCTGCTGGCGGCGCACCTGCTGGGGCTGCCGGTGATGACGCACGACGCCGGGGTGGCCATCGGCAGGGCAAACCGGCTGATGGCGCGCTTGGCCACGCGCATGTTCATTTCCTTCCCCGAGGTCACGGGGTTGCCACAGAAATACCGGAACAAGACCGTGCATACCGGCAACCCGGTGCGGGCGCAGGTGCTGGCGGCGGCGCGCACACCCTACGCGCCGCCGGCGCGGGGCGAGCCGTTCCGACTGCTGGTCACCGGTGGCTCGCAGGGGGCGCATTTCTTCGCCGAGGCGGTGCCGGCCATGCTGCGCGCGCTGCCGGAGGAGCTGTTGCGCCGCGTGGAGCTGACCATGCAATGCCGGGCGGAGGACATGGAGGCGGTGGAGACGGCGCTGGCCGCGCTGCCGGTGGGGGAGATTGAGCTGGCATCCTTCTTTTCCGATTTGCCGCGGCGCATGGCGGCGGCGCATCTGGTCATCGCCCGGGCCGGAGCCTCCACGGTGGCGGAGCTGATGGTCATCGGGCGGCCGGCCATTCTGATCCCCTATCCCTACCTGGCCGATGACGAGCAGGGGCAGAACGCGGAAGCCTTCGCGAAAATGGGCGCGGGGTGGGTGGTGCGGCAGAACGAGGCAGAGGCGGACATGGGCAAGCTGGCGGCGCTGCTGGCGGCGCTGATGAATTCGCCGGAGAAGTTGCGCTCGGCGCACGAAGCGGCGGTTGCGCACGCGCGACCGGATGCGGCAAAAAGAATGGCGGATGTTGTTGAATCAGTCTTGTAAATGAAGCGCCCGGAGGGGCCTTTCGACCCTTCGGTTTTCGACTGCGAAACGGCGCTTACAGGAAACGGATGAGATTGAGATAATGGCGGAACGCATGATGAAAATGCCGCGCGATGTCGGCCTGTTTCACTTCGTCGGCATCGGCGGCATCGGCATGAGTGGCATCGCCGAGGCGCTCAACGAGCTGGGCTACCGGGTGCAGGGATCGGACATAAAGGACAGCCCAAACGTGCAGCGGCTGCGCGAAAAGGGCATCGAGGTGATGATAGGGCATGCGCCCGAGAACCTGGAAGGGGCCGACATCCTGGTGGTGTCATCCGCCATCAAGCCGGACAACCCGGAGCTCATGGAGGCGCGCAGGCGGCATCTGCCGGTGGTGAGGCGGGCGGAAATGCTCGTGGAACTCATGCGCTTCCGCAACGGCGTGGCGGTGGCCGGCACGCACGGCAAGACCACCACCACTTCGCTGGTGGGCCAGCTGTTGCAGGCGGGCGGGCTGGATCCCACCATCATCAACGGCGGCATCATCCAGTCGCTGAACACCAATGTGCGCCTGGGCCACGGGCCGTGGATGGTGGTGGAGGCGGACGAATCGGACGGCACCTTCCTGCGCCTGCCGGCGGACGTGGCCATCGTCACCAACATCGATCCGGAGCACCTGGACTATTACGGCTCCTTCGACGAGCTGCGCCGGGCCTTCCGTCGTTTCGTGGAGAACATTCCCTTCTATGGCTTCGCCGTGGCCTGCTCCGATCACGAGGAGGTGCGTTCGCTCATCGCCGATGTGCAGGACAGGCGCATCATCTCCTACGGTTTCAATCCGCAGGCCGATGCGCGGGTGCATGACCTCGTCACCGGAGGCGGGCGGTCGCGCTTTTCCGTCACCATCAACGAGCGCCGCAAGGGCGAGGTGGTCGAGCTTTCGGACCTGGAGCTGCCCATGCCGGGCGAGCACAATGTGCTGAACGCCACCGCGGCGGTGGTGGTGGCGCACGAGCTGGGGGTTTCGGCGCAAGACATCCGCAAGGGTCTGGCGGAGTTTTCCGGCGTGGGCCGGCGCTTCACCCACGTGGGTGAGTGGAACGGCGTGAGCATCTTCGACGACTATGGACACCATCCGGTGGAGATCGCTGCGGTGCTGCGCGCCGCGCGGCAGGTGGCGGGCGAGGATGGGCGGGTGATCGCCGTGATGCAGCCGCACCGGTTCACGCGGCTCGATTCCCTGTTCGACGATTTCGCCTCCTGCTTCACCGAGGCCAATAGCGTGGTCCTGGCGCCCGTTTACGCCGCGGGCGAACAGCCCATCGAGGGGCGCAATCACGTGGCGTTGGCGGATGCCATGCTGGCGCGCGGGCAGCGTGATGTGCGGGTGGTGAACCCGCAAGGCGATCCGGACACGGACATGGCGGCGGAAATCGCGCCCGTCATCCGCGAGCTGGCAAGGCCCGGTGACGTGGTGGTGTTCCTGGGTGCGGGCGACATCACCAACTGGGCGAAGGCCATGCCGGAACTGCTGGCGAAGGGATGAGGCCACAGGAGGGGGAATGCCCATGCGCATCGATGGCGAGGCGTTGCTGAAAAGATTGCCCGGGGTGCGTGGCAGGCTCGTCCCCAACCGCTCGCTTGCGGAGCTCACCTGGTTTCGCGTGGGTGGGCCGGCGGAGGTGTTGTTCAGCCCGGCGGACGAAGAAGACCTGGCGCAGTTTCTGTCGCGGCTGGACGAGGACATACCCGTTACCGTCATCGGCGTGGGGTCGAACCTGCTGGTGCGCGACGGGGGCGTGCCGGGCGTGGTCATCCGTCTGGGGCGGGGGTTCAACGCCATCTCGCTGCAAGGCGACCCGGCCGACTGCCTCATTCGCGCCGGCGCCATGGCGCTGGACGTGAAGGTGGCGAAATTCGCCCTCGAACACGGTATCGAAGGATTAACCTTTTTGAGAGGTATCCCCGGCACAATTGGCGGTGCGCTGCGCATGAACGCCGGCGCGCATGGTGGCGAGCTGAAGGACGTGCTGGTTCGTGCGCGCGCCATCGACCGGCAGGGCCGGGTACACGAGGTGGGGGTGGAGGAGCTGGGCATGTCCTACCGCCACTCGGAGGCGCCGGAAGACTGGATTTTTACCTCCGCGCTGCTGCGCGGGCGGCCGGGCGAACGGGAAGAGATCGCCCGGCACATGGAGGAAATCCAGGCGATGCGCGAGGAGGCGCAACCCATCCGCTCGCGCACCGGCGGCTCCACCTTCCGCAACCCGGATGGCCACAAGGCCTGGGAGCTGATCGATGCGGCGGGCATGCGCGGAGTGCGCGTGGGTGGCGCGAAGGTGAGCGAGAAGCACTGCAACTTCCTCATCAACGAGGGCGGTGCGACGGCGGCGGAAATAGAGGCGCTGGGCGAGCTCGTCCGGGCGCTGGTGAAGGAAACGAGCGGCGTCGAGCTGCACTGGGAGATCCGGCGTATCGGCATCCCCGCCGCCGTGACGGAACAGGACTGAGCGGGAGCCGGCGCCGAACGGGGAAATGGCCATGTTTGGCAGGAAAGAGCAGGAACCTGAACAGTGGCGGCCGCGCCGCGACCCCGCCACCACGCACGTGGTGGTGCTCATGGGAGGGTGGTCGTCGGAACGCGAGGTGTCGCTTTCTTCCGGCCGGGCGGTGGCGGCGGCCTTGCGCAATGCCGGCTACCGGGTGACGGAGGTGGACGCCAAGCCCAACGTGATGAGCGTCTTGCCGGAATTGAAACCGGATGTGGTGTTCAACGCCCTGCATGGCACCTGGGGCGAAGATGGCAAGGTGCAGGGCGTGCTGGAAACGTTGGGCATTCCCTACACCCATTCCGGGGTGCTGGCCTCCGCGCTGGCCATGGACAAGCACCTGAGCAAGGTGGTGTTCGAAAGGGTGGGCATTCCGGTGGCGAGTCACTTGCTGGTGACGCCGGACGAGCTGATGCGCGAACATCCCATGCCGCCGCCCTACGTGGTGAAGCCCGTGGCGGAAGGCTCCTCGGTGGGCATCTTCATCGTGCGCGCGGAAAACGAGGCCCTGCCGCCCAAGACCTTGCAGGAGATGCCCCTGAAGGACGGCAAGGTGATGGTGGAACGCTACGTGCCCGGTCGCGAGCTGACGTGCGCGGTGATGGGCGACGTGGCGCTGGGGGTTCTGGAAATCGTGCCGCTGAAGGCGGGTTTTTACGATTACGCCTCCAAGTACGATGAGGGCGGCTCGCGGCACATCTGCCCGGCCGAGCTGCCGGAGCGGTTGTATCTGTACATTCAGCAATTGGCGGTGAAGGCGCACAAGGCGCTGGGCTGCAAGGGCATAAGCCGGGCCGATTTCCGCTTTCATGACCAGGGACGTGGAGAAGGTGAGCTGGTGATACTGGAGGTGAACACCCAACCCGGCATGACGCCCACCTCCCTGGTGCCGGAAATCGCCCAGCATGCTGGGCATTCGTTTGAGGAACTCGTGGCCTGGATGGTGGATGATGCCTCGGTCGACCGGTGAGAACAAACGGGCCGGTGGCATCGCCGGCGATCTCAAGGTGCGTGTGGCGGCGCGTGGCGGCGCGGTGCTTTTGCTGGGGCTGGCGCTGGTGCTGGGGCTGAAGCACGGCGGCCACCTGGACGAAAGCATCCGCGACGTTTCCTCCCGCTCCGCCGCGCTGGTGGGGCTGTCGGCGGAGCGGGTGGTGATCCGCGGCCTGAAATATCACGGACCGGACGATGTGCTGGCGCCACTGGGAATCAGCGCCGGCGAATCCATCGTCGGGTTCGATGCCGTCGGGGCGAAGGCCACGCTGGAAAAACTGGACTGGGTGAAGCGCGCCGAAGTGGTGCGAAAATATCGCTATGGCGTGTTGATAACGGTCGAGGAACGCGAGCCGGTGGCGCGCTGGCGCGTGGCCGCACGCACGGTAGTGGTGGACCGCGAGGGCAAAAGCATCGTTTCGCTCGATCCCGCCCGCTTCGCGCATCTGCCATTGGTGGAAGGCGAAGGCGCGGATGCGCGCGCCGCCGCTCTCGTTAACCTTATGTCAGCCCATCCCTGGCTAATGTCGCAGTTGCAGCGCGCGGTGCGTGTTTCCAACCGGCGCTGGAACCTGCATCTGCGTTCCGGGCTGGTGATCCTGCTGCCGGAGCGCGATGAAGGCGCGGCCCTGCAACGGTTGGCGGAATTGCAGCGTCGCCATGGCATTCTGGGGCGTGCCGTGGCGCGGCTGGACCTGCGTGACCTGGACCGGCTGACGTTCGCCGTTTTGCCGCCGGAGTAGGGAGGTTAGGCCGGCGGCCCGCGGGGGCGTGGCCTGGACGATGGTGTGTCGGTGTCCGCGGGGCATTTTGCGCGGACACGTCGTGGGGGTAGGCAAGCTCATGAATGTCGTTGTTCCTCTGTTTCCCGATCGTCATGACAGGCCGACGGAGCGTGCGGGCGACCTGGTGGCCGCGCTGGATGTGGGCAGCATGCATGTGGCCTGCCTCATCGGCAAGGTGCAGGGCCGCAGGGAGCGGCCGGGCCTGCGCATCATCGGCCACGCCCTGCGCGCGTCGCGGGGGGTGAAGGCCGGCGTGATCGTGGACATGGAGGCAGCGGAGGAAAGCGTCCGGCTGGCGGTGGATGCGGCGGAGCGCATGGCCGGTGTGCAGGTGCAGGAAGTGTGGGTGAACCTCTCCGGCGGCAATCTGCGCACGCACGGCCTGGTGTCGGAAGTGCGGGTGGGCGGCCAGGCGGTGGAGGCACGCCACCTGTCGCTGCTTTCGGCCCAGGCACTGGCCGGGTTCGACGCCGGCGACAGGCTGGTGGTGCAGGTCACGCCGGCGGGCTGCTCTCTTGACGGAGGACCGTGGATCGCCCAGGCCGAGGGGCTGGTGTGCGACCGTCTGCAGGGGCGGGTGAACGTGGTGAGCATGAGCCGCGGCCCCTTGCGCAATCTGGAACAGACACTGACCGCCTGCCAGCTGGAGGTGGCCGGCATGGTGGCGGCGCCGATGGCGGCCTCGGAGGCGGCTCTGGTGGAAGACGAGCGGGAACTGGGCGTGTTGTTGCTGGACATCGGCGCGGCGCAAACCGGGTGGGCCGCCTGGCAGGAGGGCATGTTGCTGGAAACCGGCGTGGTGCCGGTGGGCGGGCATCACATCACACAGGACATCGCGGCCGGGCTGAGCACGCCCGTTGCGGAGGCCGAGCGGCTGAAGACGAAGCATGGCACGGTGGCGCCGGTGAACATGCATGACGAAGACGTGCTGAGCGTGCCGGTGCTGGGAGAGAACGGCCCGGGCGGCTGGCAACGGGTGCGCCGGGCGGATCTGCAGGCCATCATCCGCTCGCGCGTGGAAGAGATGCTGGAGCTGGTGCGCGCGGCGACGGCGCATTTGCCGGTGGCGGTGCGGCGCCATATGGTGCTTACGGGCGGCGGGGCGCAGTTGACCGGTCTCAGGGAAGTGACGGAAGAGATTTGTGGCGCGCGCGTCAGGGTGGGCGGGGTGCGCAACCTGAACGGTCTGCCGCCGGCCTTCTCCGGGCCGGGCCAGGTGGTGGTGGCGGGGCTGGCGCAGGCGGCGCTCAGGCGCGACGCGCAAGGCTTTTCCACCGTGTGGCAGGCCGAGGCCATGCTGAACGCCGCCAGCGGCTACCTGGGCCGGGTGAAGCGCTGGTTCTTCGAGAGCTTTTGAGTCCCCGCGGCCGGCCGGCCGGTCGCGAATTTTCGTCCCCTTCCTTCAGAATACCATGATGCGTGACGCGGAGCGTTGAACGGGCCGGAGACGCGCCTTCGGTCAATTTTTCAGCTCGCGTTAACCTTTTGTTATCCAAACGGCCAGCATCATGCGAGACAGCAGTTGCAAGCGGGACCTCAATCAGCGTTCGGAAGGGGAATCATGGCTTTGAATATTGGTGCTCCCAATCTGGCCGAGCTGAAGCCGAAGATCACGGTGTTTGGTGTAGGCGGCGGCGGTTGCAATGCCGTTAACAACATGATCGATTCCAATCTCACGGGAGTGGAATTCGTGGTGGCCAACACGGATGCGCAGGCGCTGGCGAAAAGCCCGTGCGAGCGCAAGATCCAGCTGGGCATCGAGGTCACGCGCGGGCTGGGCGCGGGTTCGCAGCCGGAAATCGGCGCCCAGGCCGCGGAAGAGACGCTGGGAGAGATCGTCGATCACCTGTCCGGCTCCAACATGGTGTTCATCACCGCCGGCATGGGGGGCGGCACGGGTACGGGCGCGGCGCCGGTCATCGCGCGCGAGGCGCGGAAAGAAGGCATCCTGACCGTGGGCGTGGTGACCAAGCCGTTCAACTTCGAGGGACGCCGCCGCATGGCCATCGCCGAGCGCGGCATAGAGGAACTGGCGCAGAACGTCGATACGCTCATCGTGATCCCCAACCAGAATCTTTTCCGCGTGGCCAACGAGGCCACCTCGTTCAAGGCCGCCTTCGCCATGGCGGATCAGGTGCTCTATTCGGGCGTGGCTTCCATCACCGAGCTGATGACCAAGGAGGGCCTCATCAACCTGGACTTCGCCGACGTGCGCGCCGTCATGTCCGACATGGGCAAGGCCATGATGGGCACCGGCGAGGCCAGCGGCGACAACCGGGCGGAAGAGGCGGCGCTGGCGGCCATTTCCAACCCCCTGCTGGACATCGAATCCATGGCCGGGGCGCGCGGGGTGCTCATTTCCATCGCCGGCGGGCCCGACCTGACCTTGTACGAGGTGGATATGGCGGCCTCACGCATCCGCGAGGAAGTGGACCCGGACGCCAACATCATCGTCGGCGCCACCATCGAGGAGGAGCTGGAGGGCACCATGCGCGTGTCCGTGGTGGCCACTGGCCTGCAGGAAAGCGGCAAGCTGGCCGCCCCCGTGGAGATGGGGCCGGCGCATGCCGGCGCGCACAGGCCGGGTGACGCCGGTGGCGATGCTGGCGAGAGCGGCGTTAACAGGAATGAGACTTCCACGTCCCCGCGAGGCATTTCCATACCGGTTCCTCCGGTGATGTATCCGCGGCCGGAAGAGGTGACTTCGCGGCCCGACTCTCCGCGGCAGGCGGCGCCGGAGCGGCCCGTGCACGAGACCGCACATTCAGAGGCGCCGCAGTCGTGGCGGAACACGACACGGATGGAACCGGAAGCCATGCAGCCGGAAGAAAGCGCGGAAGGATTCGGCGAGGAAGTGGCGGAGCTTCCTTCTTCCACGCCGCCGAGCGACAATGGAACCGGCGTGAACCCGGCGGACAAAACGAACCGGGCGCATGAAATGGGGGCCGGCGTCGAGCGGCCGGTGCAGACGCCCGTTTCTTCCGCGCCTCCGCAGTCCGCGCCGGAGGCGCCGCAGAACGCCACGCAACCACGGGCATGTCATCCGGACACGGAGGCGCAGAATCCGGCACTGAATTTCAATGTTTCCGACCTGCCGCCCCACATCCAGGAGCTGGTGGCGAAAAAGCAGGAACAGATCAATCAGCTGGGCGGCAACAAGCGCCCGAAGGGGTCGCGGCGGCGTCGCCTGTACCAACTGGTGAAAAACATGGTGGGGGCGGGACAGTCCGCCTCCGGCAACGAGCCGGTCAAGAACCAGCCCTCCGCCGGCAATGCGATGCCCGGTGCGGGCGCGCAGAAGCCGCAGCGCTCCGCCGCTCCTTCCGCGCCTTTGGCTGGCGGCAAACAGGAATCGCCGCTGGCGGACGATGACGACCTGAACATTCCGGCGTTCCTCCGCCGGCGCGGTTCGGTGGGTTGATCGCCGGCCTTCGGGGCAGGGCCGAAAGTTGCCGAAATCGAGACTGCAAACCGGCGGATCATATTTCCGCCGGTTTTTTCATGCACGAGCAGGACATGTCATTTGCGGGCGGTGCCGTTTTCGGTTACGCATGAAAATACGCTCCAGGGGGCGAGCGGGAGAAACGATGAAGTTTCGCAGGACCTTGCCGATGCCGGGTGAAGGCCGGACAGATCATGTAGAGAAGGGTGGCGGTGCGCCTTGTCCGCACGGCCGGAAGAAGGCGTGCGGCATGGCCGGGCGGACGCTGGCCCTGTTGCTGACCCTGGGGCTGTTGAGCGGCTGCGGGGGCGGTTTCGGGCTGTCGGACCTGCTGGGGGGCGATGACGACGATGCCATTACCCCGGCCATGGATATCGCCGATGACAAGGAATCCATCGCCAAGCTCTACAACGAGGCGCTGGCATCGCTGAAAAACAAGGAATACCGCACGGCGGCGAAGAAATTCGCAGAAGTGGAGCGGCGTTATCCCTATTCGCGCTGGGCCAGCAAGGCCATCCTCATGCAGGCCTTCTCCCAATATCAGCGCAACGATTACGACAAGGCCATCGCCGCGGCGAAGAAGTTCCTGGCCCTGCATCCGGGGCACAAGGATGCGCCTTATGCCCACTACCTGATCGCGCTGTCGCTTTATGAGCAGATCGGCGATGTGAAACGCGACGTGACGGCGGCGAAAAAGGCGCGCGAAGCCCTGGAGCTGGTGGTCAACCGCTTTCCCGAGACGCGCTATGCGGCCGATGCCAAGCGCAAGCTGAAGGCGGTGGAAGACCATCTGGCCGGCAAGGAAATGGAAGTGGGGCGGTATTATCTTGAACGCGGCAATTATCTGGCCGCCATCAACCGCTTCAAGAAGGTCATCACCGACTACCAGACCACCGCGCACGTGCCCGAAGCGCTCTACCGCCTGGTGGAGGCATATCTCGCGCTAGGCATTCGCTCCGAGGCACAGACGGCCGCCGCCGTGCTGGGTCACAACTTCCCCAATTCCCAGTGGTACAAGGATGCCTACGCCCTGTTGACCGGGCAGGGGATCTCGCCGAAAGAGAACACCGGCTCGTGGATCTCCCGCGCCTTCAGCAAGCTCATTCCGGGCTGAGTTGGGTCAGGTTGCCGTTTTTTGCGACCGGAGGCGATTTTCGCGACCGGAGGCGAAATGAAAAACGCGGAGGAGCATCCCTCCGCGTTGCTCGATGACACCTTCCGGTGTCCGAGAATCCGTCGTTTACTTACTTCACGCGCACCCATACTTCCGCGTCGCACATGGAATTGCCGATGGCGCAGCCTTGCACCTTCAGCTTGTCGGGACCGAGCACGGTAACGGTGCCGTTGAAGGTCATGAAGGAAGGCATGTTCGGGTGCTTCATGTCACCCTTCCACACCTTGCCCTGCTTCTTGATGCCCTTGAACATCACGAAGCCCTTCTTCTTGCCGGTTTCAATGGCTCCACACATGCCGCCGTTGCACTTCCAGACCTTGGCGATGTCGCCTCCGGGACGCTTCCACTTGCCCCAAGGCTCCGCCGCCAGAGCGGGCGCGGCGAGCAGCCCGGCGGCAAGGGCGGTGGCGGAAAAGGCCAGCGTGGCGCGCTTGATGATTGACATGATGTTCTCCCTCGTAACTCGAAACAACAGGAATGCGGGCGCCGCTTGATGTATTTCCTCCCTTGGCGCCCTGCCTCAGGGTGGCACGATGGAGAAGGCAAGTCAAAGATATATTCCGTAAGGCGCATAAGGTGTTGGTGCCATCGCACGTTTTTTCCACCTGTTCCGAATTCCCGCGTTTGGGTGTAAATCCCTGTCCATGCTCAAGGCACTTTCCATACGCAACGTGGTGCTCATCTCGGCGCTGGAGCTGGAGCTGGGCGCGGGGCTTTCCGTGCTCACCGGCGAGACGGGCGCGGGTAAGTCCATCCTGCTGGACGCGCTGGGCCTGGCGCTGGGGGCGCGGGGCGATGCCGCGCTGGTGCGCTCTGGCGCGGAGCGCGCTTCCGTCACGGCCACGTTCGAGCTTCCACTTGATCACCCGGTGTTCGCCCTGCTGGCGGAGCAGGACATCGAGGTGGAAGAACCGGGGCGGTTGATGCTGCGCCGGGTGCAGCGGGCCGATGGCGGCACGCGGGCGTGGGTTGACGGGCAGCCGGTGCCTGTCTCCCTGCTGCGGCAAGTGGGGCAGATGCTGGTGGAAATCCACGGTCAGCACGAGGCCCGCGCGCTGGTGGATTCGGCGCGGCACCTGATGCTGCTGGATGCCTTTGTCGGGCTGGAAGAGCAAAAGGCGCGGATTGCCGAGTTGTGGCAGGCGTGGCGGGGCGCGGCGCGGGCGCTGAAGACGCGGCGCGAGGAGCTGGAGCAGGCGGAGCGTGAGCGGGAATGGCTGGAACACGTGGTGGCGGAACTGGACGAGCTTTCTCCGCAGCCCGGCGAGGAGGAAGAACTGGCCAGCCGCCGAGCGCAGATGATGCACGCGGAACAGTTCGCCGATGCCATTTCCACCATGCGCGCGGCGCTCTACGAGGCCGGATCGCCGGTGGCGGGGCGCATCTCCGGGGCGCTCAGGCGCCTTGAGCGTCAGCGCGAGCAGGCCGGCGGGCTGCTGGATGAGGTGTGCGAGGCCTTTGACCGGGCGCTGGTGGAGCTGGCGGAGGCCGAGCGGCTGCTGGACGAGGCCTCCGCCGCGCTGGAGTTCGATCCGGCGGAACTGGAAAAGGTGGAAGAGCGCCTGTTCGCCCTGCGCGAGGTGGCGCGCAAGCACCGGGTGCAGGTGGACGATCTGCCGAAACTGCACGAGGAGCTGGCGGGCAAGCTCGCCGCGCTGGCAGACGGCGGGGCGGAAATCGCGAAGCTGGAGCAGGCCGAGGCCGAGGCCCGCGCGGCGTGGCTCAAGGCGGCGCAGGCGCTCTCGGAAGCGCGGCGGAAGGCGGCTGGCGAGCTGGCGGAGCGCGTCATGGCCGAGCTGCCGCCCCTGAAGCTGGAACACGCGCGCTTCGAGGTGGTGGTGGACAGCGACGAGGCGCTGGCCGGGCCGGAGGGCATGGACCGGGTGGAGTTCCGGGTCTCCACCAACCCCGGCCAACCGGCGGGGCCGCTGGCGAAGGTGGCGTCGGGGGGCGAGCTTTCGCGCTTCATGCTGGCGCTGAAGGTGGTGCTGGCGGCGCGGGCCTCCGCGCCGGTGCTGGTGTTCGATGAAATCGACACCGGCGTTGGCGGCGCGGTGGCGGCGGCGCTGGGGGAGCGGCTCAAAAGGCTGGCGGATTCAGGCCTGCAAGTGCTGGCGGTAACACACTCGCCGCAGGTGGCGGCGCGGGCCGATGCGCAGTTCCGCATCGCCAAGGAGGTGCGGGAAGAGGATGGCGAGGCCGCCACGCACACGGTGGTCACGCCGCTGGATGCGCAAAGCCGGCGGGAGGAGATTGCAAGAATGCTCTCCGCCCACGACATAACGGAAGAGGCGCGCGCACAGGCCGCGCGGCTGCTGGAACAGGCCGGCATGGCGAAGGCCGGGGGATGAGGGAGGCAAGGGCATGGGCGTTCTCGACTTCGACGAACTGCGCCGCAAGCCGGTGGAAGAGCTCACGCACGAGGAAGCGGAGAAAGAGGTTGACCGCCTGATCAAGGAGATCAGGGAGCACGATTATCATTATTACGTCGAGAACGCCCCCATCATCACCGACGCCGAGTATGATGCGCTCAGGCGGCGGCTGGAGGCTATCGAAGCGCGTTTTCCCGATCTGCTGCGTCCGGATTCACCCTCGCTGCGCGTGGGCGCGCCGCCGGCGGAGGGCTTCCGCAAGGTCAGGCACGCAGTGCCCATGCTGTCGCTGTCCAACGCCTTCGAGCCGCAGGACGTGCACGACTGGGAGCGGCGCATACGGCGTTTCCTGGGCCTGTCGGAAGACGAGAAAATTGAATACACGGCGGAGCCGAAGTTCGACGGCCTGTCCATATCCTTGCGTTACGAGAAGGGCGAGCTGGTGCTGGCCGCCACCCGTGGTGACGGCTACGAGGGCGAGGACGTCACCGCCAACGCCCGCACCGTGAAGGACATCCCGCAGCGCATCGAGGCGGAAGACTTCCCGGAAGTGTTCGAGATCCGGGGCGAGGTCTACATGCCCATTTCCGCCTTCATGAAGCTGAACGAGGAACAGCAGAAGAAGGGGGAGAAGCCCTTCGCCAACCCGCGCAACGCGGCGGCCGGGTCGCTCCGCCAGCTCGACCCGAAGGTGACGGCGCAGCGCCCGCTTCGCTTCTTCGCGTGGGGACACGGCGAGGCTTCCGAAATGCCGGCACGGACGGAATGGGAGCTCTACGAGTACTACCGGCGCTGGGGCGTGCCGGTGAGCGACCTCATCGAGCTGCATGACAACGTGGAGGCGCTCATCGACTACCACGCGCGCATGCTGGAGCGCCGCCCCGACCTCGACTACGACATCGATGGCGTGGTCTACAAGGTCAACCGTTTCGACTGGCAGGAGCGGCTGGGCTTCGTGCAGCGCGCGCCGCGCTGGGCCATCGCCCACAAGTTCCCGGCGCACCGGGGCATCACGGTGCTCAAGGACATCCAGATCCACGTGGGCCGCACCGGGGCGCTCACGCCTGTGGGCATACTGGAGCCGGTGAACATCGGCGGCGTCATCGTCTCGCGCGTGTCGCTGCACAACGAGGACTACATCAAGGGCATCGGGGCGGACGGCCGTCCCATCCGCGGTGGCAAGGACATCCGCATCGGCGACACGGTGGTGGTGGAGCGCGCCGGCGACGTGATTCCGCAGATCGTGGACGTGATCCTGGAAAAGCGCCCGCCGGACGCGAAGCCCTACGAGTTCCCCACCCGCTGCCCGGTGTGTGGCTCCAAGGCGGTGCGCGAGTTCAACCCGCGCACGGGCAAGCTGGACGCGGTGCGCCGCTGCACGGGCGGGCTGTATTGCCCGGCACAGGTGGTGGAGCGGCTGAAGCACTTCGTCTCCAAGCGCGCCTTCGACATCGAGGGGCTGGGGGAGAAGGCCATCGAGCAGTTCTTCGACCACAAGTTCATCCGCACCCCGGCGGACATCTTCACGCTGGAAGAGCGAGAGAAGAAAGGCGAGATCTGCATCCGCTGCCTGCCCGGCTGGGGCGAGAAGAAAGTGCAGAAGCTGTTCGAGGCCATCAATGCGCGCCGGCGCATATCGCTGGACAGGTTCATCTACGCGCTGGGCATCCGCCACGTGGGCGAGGTGACCTCGCGCCTGCTGGCGCGGCATTTCCGCACCATCGAGAATTTCCTTCAGGCCGGGCGCGAGATCGCGCGCGACAAGAACTCCGAGGCGGCGCGCGAGATCGACAACATCGACGGCCTGGGTCCGGTGGTGGTGGAGGCGCTGCACAACTTTTTCAACGAGGAGCACAACTGGCAGGTCATCGAGGCGCTTTTGGAGGAAGTGACGGTGGAGCCGGAAGAGGTGCCTGCCGAGGAAAGCCCGCTGGCGGGCAAGACGGTGGTGTTTACCGGCGCGCTGAAAACCATGACGCGGGACGAGGCCAAGGACCTGGTGGAGCGCCTTGGTGGCCATGCGGCCAATTCCGTCTCGCGCAAGACCGACCTGGTGGTGGCCGGGCCGGGCGCGGGCTCGAAGCTGAGAAAGGCGCAGGAGCTGGGCATCAGGATCATCGACGAAGAGGAGTTCCTGCGCCTTGTCGGGCTGAAGCCACAGGCGGCGGAGTGAGCGTGACGCTTGGCAACGATTTGTTGACAAAGCGGCAACACTTTCTTAAGGTCTGCCTATCAAAATGATAGGTGGCAGATGAAGAAACAGCCTTGGAGTCCTGCTGACGCTACCGAGTACATAAGGCGTATAGCGCGACGCAGTGCTGAAAGTGGGCAAACTGCGTTTACAACACGCCATGCATCAAGGCGCATGCTGGAACGCTCCCTCATTATGAGCGATGTGCTTTATGTGTTGAAATACGGTTTTGTTTATGAGGATCCAGTGCCTTGCAAGCAGACTCCAGGATGTTACAGGTATGCTATCGAATCTACGACGCCGAACTCCGGAAACAGGACGGTGCGGGTGATTGTGGTTCCGGATGTAGAAAATGGGAACAACATCAAAATTGTTACCGTCATGTGGAAGGATGAAGAGTAAGAAATAGGGACAGAGCCATGAAGCGCTACCATTACGTGGAGTGCGGGCTGGATAACGTCATCATCGAAGGTGTGGAAATCACACAAGATGCCAATGGCGAAGAGGTGGTGTGCATTCCCGCCATCGGAAAGCTGCACAAGGTCATTGCTGAAGGTATCCTGCGGCATGAAGGCGCCATGTCCGGCAAGGAGCTGCGCTTCCTGCGCACGGAAATGGGTATGACGCAGGCGGAGCTGGGGCAGTTACTGCACCGTGATGCGCAGACCATCGCCCGCTGGGAGAAAGGTGAGACGCCAATTGATGGCGCTGCCGACACGCTAATTCGGCAATTGGCAGCCGAGAAGTTGGGCATTGACCTTCATATGAAGGTGGAGGATTTGGCGCGTCTGACCGTGCCGACCGCCGCGCCGCGAGAGATCATCATCAGCAAACACGATAATGATGATTAT
>JALVSR010000049.1 GCA_027024225.1 Hyphomicrobiales bacterium
CGTAGGCGGTGTTGTGGAACACCAGCCGCTGGTTGGCGTCGAAAATGGCCACCGCCGTGCGCAGTTGATCGAAGATGCGCCCTTGCACCTTGCGCTGCTGTTCCAGTTCCTCCCTCAGGGCCTCGCGCTCGCTCACCTCCAGGGCCCAGTGCACGATGCCGGTTTCGTGTGGCTTTAGCCAGACTTCGAAATGCCGCCGCCGGCCCCTGATGTGCGTGCTGGCCAACAGGTGCTCCCAGTCGCCTTGCGTGGGCAACAAGGACGCGGCGGCCAGCTCTCCGGCGCTCAACAAGGTCTTGCCCGATCCCCGCGCCACCTCCAGGGAGTCCGCCTCCACCAGCTCCAGCCAGTGATGGTTGGCCCACTGCAGGTTGCCTTCTCCGTCGGTGATCCACACCGGCACCGGCGCGTTGGTGAGCAAGTTGGTGATGCGCCTGGCCTGGTCCTTCAGCAGGCGCACGTCGTGCGTTTCCTCCAGCGCCTTCAGGCGCTCCCCGAACAGCTGGCGAAAACGCAGCATCAGGTAGCGGCCACTGACCCGGCCGTCAGCCTCCAGAAGCTCGCCGGAAAGTGTGCGCACGGAAATGTTGAAGGCCGTGCCCTCCTGCTGGAGCTTGCGCAATTCCTGGCGCAGATGATGGGCGGAATCCGCTTCCAGCCAGTCTTCCAGCCGGGCGGGCTCGCCGTCTTCGGGCAGCAGGCCCGACAAATGCGGATGAATGAATGTCTTTTCCGGCGCCTTTTCGGCGCCGCCCGACGGAGAAGACCGCTCGGCCGCGGCCGTTTCTGCCGTGCGCCACACCAGCAGGATCTGCGGCTCCATCATCAGCAGCAGTTCCGCCTCGTCCAGCGCCGCCTGGGTGTCCAGCAGCTCGCGACGGAGCAGGTTGGCGCGCCGCGCTTCCTGCCGCTGCCGCCAAAGGAGATATCCCGCCACCAACAGCAGACCCGCCACAAGCAGCGGCCACAACAGATTGGCGTTCGTCAAAAGGGACATGGGGGCTTCGAACATCGTGTCCTCGGCGCTTGCGGGCGAAGGTGCGGCCGCGAAGAAAAGCAGCCAAGCCAGGAAGACGGGCGCCGTCTGGCGCATTTCCCCGCCTTGGGCGCCCCTTGGCGTACGTTTTCCATGCTTGTCCTGGAAATCAGGCCACACGACTGTTCGCCCCCGGAAACGATCGAATCAAGATTGTCCATGCCAGATTACCGACAAAGCCCGACACGACCAAACCCCACCGCTCCTCCGCAGTCGCCGGAGGAGCGGTGGGGGAAAATTTGCGAAAGGCAGGATAGCGCAGGTTCAGAATCCGGAAAAGCGCGACGGCGCGGGCGCCACCACCTGCGGCCCCGTGGGGGTGACGCTCAGAATGGCCAGGCCACGCTCGATCAGGCCGTTGCGGTGGAAGCGGAACAGGCCGTTCATGCCCTGGAAGCCTTCGGGGTTGGTGATGGCCGCGTGGTTGAAGCCCCCGTGCCGCTTCAGCGCGATGGCCAGCGATGTGGCGTCATAGGCCAGCGAGGCCAGCCGCGGCGGCGTCCTGCCATAGGTCTGGCGATACTTGTTGGCGAAATGCTCCACCAGCCGAGGGTCCACCCCTGCGTACCAGCCGCCATGGGCAAAGGCCACGGTGCGGATTTTCGGCGTGTCCCACAGCCCCGTGCCCAGCAGTTGCGCGCTTTGTGGCAGGGCGCCGGCGGCCTGCATTACCCGGCCGCCTTCCGCCAGCAGCTTTGGCCCCTCGGGAAAGAACAGGGTGTCCACCCGCCCCGCCGCAATGGCCCGGCCAATGCGCTGTGCCGGCGCCTTCAGCCCCAGGGCGGTGCGCACGTATTGTTCGCGCGCCACGATCTGCACGCCATATTTGCGGCTGGCCTTGTCCAGGGCCGCGCCGGTGACGCGGCCGTAGTCGGTGGCGGGAATCAGCGCCGCCAGGCGCTTCTTGCCCGTCTTCGCCGCGTGGCGCACCACGTTGTCCACTTCCGAGGCCGGCAGGAAGCTCATCAGGTACACCCCGTTGCCGGCCACCTCGGCCCGCGACGAGAAGGCGATGACCGGCACGTTCCGTGCCCTGGCCAGCCTGCCCACCTCGCGCACGTTGTCGGCCAGCAGGGGCCCCAGGATCAGCGCCGCGCCTTCTTCCAGCGCCGCCTGCGCCGCCATGCGCGCGCCGGCGGGCGTGCCAGCGGTGTTCTTCACCACCAGCGTGATGTCCGGAGTGCCGGCATCGATCATGGCCATCTCGGCCGCGTTCTTCATGGCCTTGGCCAGGGTGCCGGTGCCGCCACCGGCGGAAAGCGGCAGCAGCAGGGCCACCTTGGTTCCCGTGGGCTGCCCGGGCGTTGGCTGTTGCTGGCCCGGCCGTTGGTCGGCCCCGGGGCCGATGTCGGAGAACATGTCGCCAAGGCCGCCACCAGCGCAGCCGGCCAGTGACAGCCCCGCCGTCATGACCAGAGCCATGCGCGCCTTGCGCAGCCAGGCGCGGGCCATGCCGCCCAAGCGCGCCATGAGGGATGAATGCCTTTTGCCGATTGCGCCAGAAATCATCATGGGTGCCTGCCCCTGCCACGGGTTGTTCAAGATTGGTTGAAAAAGTGCAAATTGCTCTTGTCAGGATAACACAAGAGAAGGGTGCCTCATGGCAACAATTTGTGTCGAATGGTAAACATCCCGTCCTGATGGCCTCATGTCCGCCCCGTGTTCCACACGGCCGGACCATGCTCCACCCTTGCCAATGACGCCCGCGTGCGCCAGCATGCGCCAGCATGAACGCCTCGTGGGAAGCAGATGAAAGACAAGAGGCCAATCGTGGCTATTCCGTGGCCGGCGTGCGGCTGACGGCGCCGCCGCTGGCGCCGGGACTGCACGTGGTCGCAACCCCCATCGGCAACCTCAAGGACATCACCCTGCGCGCCCTGGAGGTGCTGGCCGCGGCCGACCTGATCCTGGCCGAAGACACGCGCCAGACGGCGAAACTGCTGCAGCGTTATGGCATTCGCACGCCGCTGAAGCCCTATCACGAGCACAACGCCGATGCGATGCGCCCGAAGGTGCTGGAAAGGCTGCGCGCGGGCGCGGCCCTGGCGCTGGTGTCCGATGCCGGCACGCCGCTGGTTTCCGACCCCGGGGTAAAGCTGGTTCGCTCGGTGGCGGAGGAGAACCTGCCCGTGCACCCCGTGCCCGGGCCTTCCGCCGCGCTGGCCGCGCTGGTGGCCTCCGGCCTGATGAGCGAGCGCTTTCTCTTCGCGGGCTTTCCGCCGGCGAAGAAACAGGCCCGGCGGCGCTTCCTGCAAGAGCTGGCGGAGGAAAACGCCACCATCGTGCTGTTCGAAAGTCCGCACCGGCTGGTGGAAAGCCTGCGCGACATGGCGGAGATTTTCGGGCCGCGGCGCCGGGGCGCCCTCTGCCGCGAATTGACCAAGCTGCACGAAGAGGTGATTCGCGCCACCCTGGCCGAGCTCGCGGACGAACTGGCCGCGCGCGAACAGGTGAAGGGAGAAATCACCCTCGTCATCGCTCCGCCGGAAAGGGCCCCCGCCGAAGCTTCCGACGAGGCGGTGCACGAGGCGCTCAGGCAAGCGCTGAAGCGCCAGCCCGCCGGCAAGGCGGCGGCGGAAGTGGCGCGGCGCTTCGGCCTGAAGAAACGCGAGCTGTATGACCTGGCCGTGCGCCTGTCGAAGGGAGGCGCGGCAAACGACGGGGAATGAGCGGCACGTGTGGCTTGACGCCATGCCCGCGCTGCGGCCACAACAGGCGATGCCATTCACTACCGGGGATATCGCATGAGCTGGAACGTATTCGGGCGCTGCCTGCGCATGATCACCTTCGGCGAAAGCCACGGCCCCGCCATCGGCGCGGTGCTGGACGGCTGTCCGCCGGGCATTCCGCTGTCCGAAGAGGATATCCAGCCCTACCTGGACAGGCGCCGGCCCGGCTCCAGCCGCTTCGTCACCCAGCGGCGAGAGGCCGACCGCGTGCGCATTCTCTCCGGCACCTTCGCCGAGGAGGAGGGGCAGAAGCCCGTCACCACCGGTCATCCCGTCGCGCTCATCATCGAGAACACCGATCAGCGCTCGAAGGACTATTCGGAGATCCGCGACAGGTTCCGCCCCGGTCACGCCGACTATTCGTGGCAGGTGAAATATGGCGTGCGCGATTATCGCGGCGGCGGGCGGGCCTCGGCGCGGGAGACGGCCGCGCGCGTGGCCGCCGGCGCCGTGGCGCGCAAGATCATCCCCCATGTCACCATTCGCGGCGCGCTGGTGCAGCTGGGAGAGAAGAAAATCGACCGCGCGCGCTTTTCCTGGGACGAGGTGGACAGGAATCCCTTCTTCTGCCCCGACCCGGTGGCGGCGAGGGAATGGGAGGAATACCTCGATGCCATCCGCAAGAGCGGCAATTCCGTCGGCGCGGTGGTGGAGGTGGTGGCCTCTCACGTGCCCGTGGGCTGGGGCGCGCCGCATTACGCCAAGCTGGACCAGGACATCGCCGCCGCGCTCATGAGCATCCAGGCGGTCAAGGGCGTGGAAATCGGCGATGGCTTCGCGCTGGCCGCCATGACCGGGGAGGAGGCGGCGGACGAGATCGTCATGCGCGACGGCGAGCCGCATTTTCTTTCCAATCACATGGGCGGCATTCTGGGCGGCGTGTCATCGGGACAGGACATCGTGGCCCGCATGGTGGTCAAGCCTACCTCTTCCATTCTCAGGCCACGCCGCACCGTCACGACGAGCGGCGAGGAAACGGATATCGTGACCAGGGGCCGTCACGACCCTTGTGTGGGCATTCGCGCCGTGCCGGTGGCCGAGGCCATGCTGGCGCTGGTGCTGGCCGATCATTGCCTGCTGCACCGCGCCCAGACGGGGCAGGGCTGAGCTGGGGGCTTTCGGCGCATGGCCACGGCCGGCAACAACCGTTCCAATGCATCGTTCGAGAATGGATTGCCGCTGGCCATGGCGCAGGCGCTGGTGGCGGGGGCGTCGAGCGCGCTGGCGCTGCCGCCTCGGCATTGGTGGTGGGTGCTGCCCTTCACCCTGAGCTGGCTGTTGCTGGTCCTGGCCGCGCAGCTTCGGCGTGTGGATTCGCGCCGGCGGGCAAGCTGGCGCGCCGCCGCCGTCATGTTCGCCTTTGGCCTGGGCTGGGAGGCGCTGGGCCTGGCCTGGATCACGGAGGCCTTCTTCGCCACCTCGGTGGAGTATGGCGGCGTCGCGTACCTCGCCGTGGGCGCGCTGGCCGTGGCCGCCGCCCTGTTCATGGCCGCGGCCGGAGCGGTGTACGGTGCGCTCTCCTGGCCGCACCGCGCGGAGGACGTGTGCCAGGGCGCGCGGCTGGCCGTGCTGGTCACGCTGTTCGAGATGATGCGCGAAAGCCCGCTGGTATTGGGCGGCTTCCCGTGGAACCCCTTCGCCCACGTGCTGAGTTTCGAAACGCAGCTGCCGCTGGCGCAGGCGGTCACGCTGGTGGGGGTGTGGGGCCTGAGCGCATTGGTGTTTTTCTGGGCCACGCTGCCCGCGCAGGTCTGGCTGGGCTGGCGATCGGGGGCGAAGCGCGCCGCCGTGGCGCTGGGGCTGGGCGGGGTGTTGCTGCTGGCCGGGTTGTGGGCGCTGGGGCAGGCGCGACTGCGTCAACCCGTGCAATTTTCCGGCATCCGGCTGGTCATCGTCCAGCCCAATGTCCCGCAAGACGAGAAATGGCGGCCGGAAAACCGCGAGATGGTGTTTCGGGACCTGCTCGCGCTCACGCGGCGGGGATTGCGCGCAACCGGTGCGCCCCCGGCGAAAGGGCGGAAGGGGGCCTTGCACATTGTTGTCTGGCCGGAAAGCGCCGTGCCCTTTCTGCTGTTGGACAGCCCCGCCGCGCTGAGGATGATCGCCGACGTCCTGCCCGAGAACGCCTGGCTGTTCACCGGCGCCTTGCGCCGCGCGCCGCGGCACCTGCGTCAGCCCGACGGCCCGCGCAAATACAATTCGTTGGTGGTCATCGACCATGAAGGAAAGGCGCGGCTCATCTACGACAAGCGGCGGCTGGTGCCCTTTGGTGAATACCTGCCGCTCGCGGGGCTGTTGCGGCCGCTCGGGATCCGCCAGTTGGTGCCCATGCCGCGTGGGTTTCTGGTTGGCGAAAGCTCCGGCCCCCACAAGGTGGAAAATCTTCCGCCCTTCGAGGCTTTCGTCTGTTACGAAATCATTTTCGGCGATATTCCATCCCGTGGCGCCACCACGCGGTGGTTGGTGAATGTTACCAACGACGCCTGGTTCGGCACTTCCGCCGGGCCACACCAGCACCTGGCGGCGGCGCGTTTCCGCGCGCTGGAACGTGGCCTGCCCCTGGTGCGGGCGGCGAACACCGGCATCTCCATGGTGCAGGATGCCCATGGCCGCGAGCTGAAGCGCCTGCCATTGCAGCGCCGTGGCGTCATGACCATCAATCTGCCTGCTAATTATTCGCATGGCACTTTTGCACGTTTTGATAAGTGGCAGATTGTGCTTGCCATGCTGCTGCTGTTGGTGATATGCGCCTTGCCAACCCTGCGTTGTCCCTCGCGGCAACGTGTTTGAGTTCCGCAAGTTTTCGGTGTATTCAATTGCTTCAATGCCTTGAAGTTGCACTGGAGGTCTTGTGGAGCCGCCCTTCACACCCACTGGCGCGGAGTCCCGCACCAGATCTTCATGCATACGGCACGCAGTCGAAGAAAGCTCGGACAACCAACCACCGCGCAAAAAGCGCTCTGAGGAAGGACCATGGCCAGCAAGAATCCAAATCCCATCGACGTGCATGTGGGCAACCGGGTGCGCATGCGGCGCATGCTCATCGGCATGAGCCAGGAACGCCTGGGCAAGGAGCTGGGGCTCACTTTTCAGCAGATCCAGAAATACGAAAAAGGCACCAATCGCATCTCCGCCAGCAAATTGTATCGCATCGCCCAGATCCTGGGGGTGCCGGTGCAATATTTCTTCGAGGATCTGCCCGCCTCGGTCGCCAACGAATCGGTTGAAGGCATGGCGGAAGCACGTGATCAGAACATGATCATGGACTTCCTGGGTTCCGCCGAGGGGCTGCAGCTGAACCGCCATTTCGCCGCCATAAAGGACGCGGAAGTGCGTCGTGCGGTCGTGGACCTGGTGCGCAGCCTGGCCAAGGCCGGCGAGAAGACATGAATGCGCGCGGTCTTCGCCGCCGGACAAGTCGATAGCCTGTCGGAGACGAGCGGGGCGTACTTGGCATCGGTGCGCCCCTATTCTGTCTTCCCCGCTCCCACTCCCCACCTCCTTACGCGCACAATACCTGAGGGAGGTGGGGAGAGGGAGCGGGGAGGGCCGGTAGGACACCCACCGAAGAATCGGTTGTTGAGCGGGGGCTGAATGCGCTCAGAGCAAGTAAAACAACCTCGCTCAGACCGGCTCGTTCACCAGCTTGCGGCGATACTCCTGCCGCAACAGATCGATGGGCACCAGCCGTCCCTTGCGCCGGACGTGCCAGAACGTCCAGCCATTGCACGCCTGCAGCCCCTGCACCAGTGCGCCCACCTTGTGGATGGACCCCACCGCCTCGCCGGTGCTCAGCGTGCCATCTGCCCGCACCCGTGCCGCCAGGCGTTCCGTGGCGTCGGTCAGCACCTCACCGGGGCGGATGAACCCCTGCTCGACCAGAACCCCGAAGGGCACACGCGGTTCGGCCCGCTTCGGCCGGGCGATTTTCAGGTCGCGCTCGGGCAGCGGACGAATGGCGGCGATGCGCCTTTCGGCCGCCTCCGCATAATGGGGGTCGCGCTCGATGCCGATGAACCTCCGCCCCAGCCGGCGCGCCACCGCGCCGGTGGTGCCGGTGCCGAAGAAGGGGTCAAGCACCACGTCCCCCGGCTTCGACGACGACAGCAAGACGCGATAGAGCAGGCCCTCGGGCTTTTGCGTGGGGTGCAGTTTCCTGCCCTTGCTGTCACGCAGACGTTCGTTGCCGGCGCAGATGGGCAGCAGCCAGTCCGAGCGCATCTGTTTGTCCTCGTTGAGCGCCTTCAGCGCCTCGTAGTTGAAGGTGTAGCGGCTGTTCTTGTCGCGCGCCGCCCAGATGAGCGTTTCGTGCGCGTTGGTGAAACGCCGACCGCGGAAATTCGGCATGGGGTTGGTTTTCAGCCAGATCACGTCGTTGAGCAGCCAGTAGCCCAGGTCCTGCATGATGGCGCCGACGCGAAAGATGTTGTGATAGGAGCCGATCACCCACAGCGTGCCGTCCTTCTTCAGCACCCGCCGGCATTCGGCCAGCCAGGCGCGGGTGAAGGCATCATAGGCGGCGAACGAGTCGAACTTGTCCCAGTGCTCGTGCACGCCGTTCACCCGGCTCTGGTCGGGCCGGGTCAGGTTGCCGGAAAGCTGCAGGTTGTAGGGTGGGTCGGCGAACACCATGTCCACGGAGCGCGAGGGAATGCGCGCCAACTGCTCCAGGCAGTCGCCCACGAGCACCTTGTCCAGCATGCTTGCGATGGAAATGTCGCCGCGACGTTCGATGCCCATGATACTCCCCCTCACTGACTCACACGCACACTCGCAACCCCTTCCGGGCAACCGGGCATTTGATTCAATTTTGGAGAATACGCGGGGCGGGACTCGCCGGAAATGAAAGGCTGTTGCTATGGTTAAACGCATGTTGCACGGATATGGATTGGCGGGATGAGGCAATGAGCGAAGAGATCCCTTTCTGGCGGCGCAAGCGGCTGGAAGACATGACAGCGGAAGAATGGGAGTCCCTGTGCGATCACTGCGGCCGCTGCTGCCTGGTCAAGCTGGAGGACGAGGACACGGGCGAGGTGCATTACACCACCGCCATCTGCGCGCTATATGACCGCGTCAACGGCGGGTGTAGGGCCTATGCCGAGCGCCATCGGCTGATGCCCGATTGCGTGCGTCTGACGCCAGGGAGCGTGCGCACGCTCTCCTGGCTGCCTCCCACCTGCGCCTACCGGCTGCTGGCGGAGGGCAAGGATCTGCCTTCCTGGCATCCGCTTGTCAGCGGCACGCGCGAAAGTGTCGTAGCCGCGGGCATCAGCGTGCTGGGAAAGGTCGTTTCCGAACGCGACGTGCACATCGACGACCTGCCGCGGCTCATTGCCAGGTGGTCCTGACGACCGCCTTTGTGCACAGCGTTCGGTGTTTTGACCTTGAGCCTTGCGGCATTTTGCGCAAGGACTCGCGCCTATCGGCACTGGACATTCCGTTTATGAAATGTAAAAAGGCGGCAGCCTCGCCGGGTTGTCCTGCGGGACGGCCTGAATTTTGGCGACAGACGGAATGACCGCAAACGGCAAGAAACGCGAGAGGGTCTGGCCATGAGCACGACAACCGCACAGGACGTCACCCGCCGTGATTTCCTTTATATCGCCACGGGGACCGTGGGCGCCGTCGGCACGGCGCTGGCGCTGTGGCCCTTCATCGACCAGATGAACCCGGACGCCTCGGTGCTGGCGCTGGCCTCCACCGAGTTCGACCTGGCGCCGTTGCAGCCGGGCCAGGGCGTGACCATCAAGTGGCGCGGCAAGCCGGTGTTCATCCGCCACCGCACCGAGGAAGAGATCAAGAAGGCGAAGGAAACGCCGCTGGCGGAGCTGAAGGACCCCATCGCGCGCAATGCCAACCTGCCGCCCGATGCGCCGGCCACGGACGAGAACCGCGTAACGGATGGCACCGGCAAGGTGAATCCGAAGTACCTGGTGCAAATCGGCATCTGCACGCATCTTGGCTGCGTGCCGCTGGGCGAGGCCGGTGATTATCATGGCTGGTTCTGCCCGTGCCACGGTTCGCACTATGACGAGGCCGGGCGCATCCGCAAGGGGCCGGCCCCGCGCAACCTGGACATTCCGCCGTACAAGTACATCTCCGACACGAAGATCGTGATCGGCTAACGGCTGCTTCCTGAGGGGAATAGGGGACATGAGCGGACACGCGACTTACGAATTCAAGAACCCGGTCGTGCGCTGGATCGAAGAGCGCCTGCCCATCTTTTCCGTCATCCGTGGGCAGGCCATCGACTTTCCAACGCCGCGCAACCTGAACTACTGGTGGACTTTCGGCGGCATCGCGGCCACCATGCTGGTGGTGCAGATCCTCACCGGCATCGTGCTGGTGATGCATTACACGCCGCATGTCAGCCTGGCCTTCGATTCCGTAGAGCACATCATGCGCGACGTGAACTACGGCTGGCTGCTGCGCTGGCTGCATGCCAACGGCGCCTCCTTCTTCTTCATCGCCGTCTACATCCACATGTTCCGCGGCCTGTATTACGGCTCCTACAAGAGCCCGCGCGAGGTGCTGTGGATGATCGGCGTGATCATCTTCATCGCCATGATGGCCACCGCCTTCATGGGCTACGTGCTGCCCTGGGGCCAGATGAGCTACTGGGGCGCGGTGGTGATCACCAACCTGTTCTCGGCCTTCCCCGTGGTGGGTGAAACCATCGTGCAGTGGCTCTGGGGCGGCTTCTCGGTGGATAACCCCACCTTACAGCGCTTCTTCTCGCTGCACTACCTGCTGCCGTTCGTGCTGGCCGCGCTGGTGTTTCTGCACATCTGGGCGCTGCACGTGGTGGGCAACAACAACCCCGACGGCATCGACGTGAAGTCGGAAGAGGACACCTTGCCCTTCCACCCCTATTACACCATGAAGGACCTCTACGCGATCCTCATCTTCTTCCTGGTGTATCTGGGCTTCGTGTTCTATTCGCCCTGGTACCTGGGCCACTCCATCAACTTCGCCCCGGCCAACCCGCTGTCCACGCCGGCGCACATTGTCCCTGAGTGGTACTTCCTGCCGCAATACGCCATGCTGCGCGCCATTCCGGACAAGCTGGGCGGCGTGCTGGTGATGTTCGGCTCGCTCATCATCCTGCTGTTCCTGCCGTGGCTGGACACCTCCAAGGTGCGCTCCAACCGCTATCGGCCGCTGGGCAAGATCTTCTTCTGGTTGTTCGTCATTGCCTGCCTGACGCTTGGCATCGCGGGCTCGCAGCCGGCCGAGGGTGCGTGGCTGACCGTGGCGCGCATCGCCACCGCGTTCTACTTCGCCTACTTCCTGGTGATCCTGCCGCTGCTGGGCAAGATAGAGCGGCCGAAGCCCATGCCGGCCACCATCACCGAGGCGGTGCTGAGCAAGCACTGAAGCGGGCAACGCATCGAACGAGATACGCAGGGGACTGTCATGATGAAAAAGATCCTGAAGATGCTGGCCACGGCGGCGCTCGGCTTCGGCCTGATGACGGGGCCGGCCCTGGCCAGCGGCGGCGAGCAGAAGAACGCGCCGGACTACGATTTCAGCTTCGAGGGACCCTTTGGCACTTTCGACCGCGCGCAACTGCAACGCGGCTGGGAGGTGTTCCGGCAGGTCTGCTCCAGCTGCCACAGCCTGAAATACCTGCGCTTCCGCAACCTGGCGGAGCCGGGCGGGCCGGAGTTCACCGTGGAGCAGGCCAAAGCTTTCGCCGCCCAGTACGAAGTGCAGGATGGGCCCAACGAGGAAGGCGAGATGTTCATGCGCCCGGCGCGCCTGTCTGATGCCTTCCCATCGCCCTATCCGAACGAGGAAGCCGCCAAGGCCGCCAACAACGGCGCCCTGCCGCCGGACCTCTCGCTCATCGTGAAGGCGCGCGAGGGCTGGTACTATCCGTGGTATATCTCGCCGTTCATCAAGCTGGTGAAGGGCAATGGCGGCGCCGAATACGTGCGCGCGCTCATCTCCGGCTACGAGGAAGCGCCGCACGGCGAAGAGAAGGAGGGGCTGAACTACAACCCCTACTTCCCCGGCCACTGGATCGCCATGCCGCCGCCGCTGGCCGGCGAGGACGTGGAATACCTCGATGGCACGCCGAACACCATCGAGCAGGAAGCCACCGATGTGGCCGCCTTCCTCGCCTGGGTCTCCATGCCCAAGATGGAAGAGCGCAAGAAGATCGGCTTCATGACCCTGCTCTACCTGTTGGTGTTTGCGCTGCTCATGTTCATGGTCAAGCACGCCATCTGGCGCAACGTGAAGCACTGACTGAAATGACGCGCCACGGCTGGCGTCCTGGCCGGAAATGCATGTGTGAAGGCCCGGCATTTTGCCGGGCCTTCATTTCTTGCATGCCGGCCATGCAGAGAGGAAGTCAGAAAATATCCACATTTGCGGCTTATTTCGCACACCGACAACAAATGAAGGCGACATGCGGCCGACAAGGGACCAGACCACAAACTGAACCGGCAAGAACAACATGGTTCAGATTGTGTTCAACAGAAGCATGGCATGCTGGGGCATCCCTGTCGGGCAAGGCGAAAAGAAGATCTCGAATGCGGTTGATTGCGATGCGTACCAACAAGGGATACAAGTTCGGCACATTTCTTCTGGCGTCCGTCCTGCTGCCCGCTGTCATGGCGGTGCCGACACAGTCATCGGAGCGCGTGGTTCCCTCCAATGAGCTGCGCAAGATCTTTCCGGGCCAGTTCCAGGCCCACGTGCGGGGCTATCGCGTGCGTTTCGTCGCCACCAGCGATGGCCGGCTGAAGGGATATTACGGCAGCATTTCCGATACCGGCCGCTGGAGCCTGCGTGGCAACCGCCTGTGCATCATGTTGAAGGACTGGCTGGACGGAAAGACCACCTGCTCGTCCGTGCGGCGCACGCGCGGCTCGTGGTATGAGGCCCGTGGCATCCGTTTCCGCCGCATGTAATCCGTGCATTGCATTGCGCGCGACATGCCTTTCTGAACACGCCTTGACGCGGATTGCATCGTGGTGCACTTCCCTTGCGATGGCATATTGAATTGCGGGGAGGCGCATCATGAGCAAGCAGGCTGTGCTGGGCATCATCGGCGGCTCCGGCCTCTATGGCCTGGAGCTTGAAAATGCCGAATGGCGAACGGTTCAAAGCCCCTGGGGCGAACCTTCGGATGAATTCCTCTGCGGCGAATACAAGGGGCTGAAGGTGGTGTTCCTGCCCCGCCATGGGCGCGGCCATCGCATTTCACCTTCCGACATCAACTACCGCGCCAACATCGACTGCATGAAGCGCCTCGGCGTGACCGATCTCATCTCCCTTTCCGCTTGCGGCTCCTTTCGCGAGGAGCTCTCTCCCGGCACCTTCGTGCTGGTGGACCAGTTCATCGACCGCACGCGCGCCCGCGCCTCGAGCTTCTTCGGCAAGGGCTGCGTGGCGCACGTATCCATGGCGCACCCCGTTTCCACCGCGCTTGCCGACCGCATCGAGGCCGCCTGCCGCGCCGAGAACCTGAAATATCACCGCGGTGGCATCTATCTCGCCATGGAAGGTCCGCAGTTCTCCACGCTGGCCGAGTCGCACCTCTATCGTTCCTGGGGTTGCGATGTCATCGGCATGACCAACATGCCCGAGGCCAAGCTGGCGCGCGAGGCCGAGATCAAGTATGCCACCGTCGCCATGGTCACCGACTACGACAGCTGGCATGAGGAACACGGCGAGGTGGACATCACCGCCATCCTGGAGGTGATGAAGGCCAACACGGATAACGCCGCGCGCCTGGTGAAGCGCCTGCTGGAAGATTTCCCGCGCGAGTTCGAGCCATGCCCCACCGGCGCGCACGAGGCGCTGGAATATGCCATCATCACCGCGCCCGAAGCGCGTGACCCGGAGCTGTGCGCGAAACTGGACGCCGTGGCGGGGCGCGTGCTCGACAGGAGCTGAGCGGCGCCGTCATCCTCTGGCATCTTGACCGGCAACGCGGCGCGCATGATAGACTGTCCGGCACGGCAGGGGGCGTGTTCGCCGTTTCTGGTTCATGATGCCGCAGAGGCCTCTGATGCATCGTCTTGCGAAGATCCTGTTGCTGGCCGTGGGGGTGCTGTTCGCATCGGCCGCGTGGCAGAGGGCGGAGGCCCATTGGCCATGGGACGATGACCTGCTCTTCGGCGAGTGGGCCCTGCCCTGCCAATATCGTTCCCCTCCCGTGATCGGCTGCCGCAAGCATCGCCGTTGCAAGAGGGTGGGAAATCGCTGGCTGTGCTCCCGCTGGATGGAGCGGAAACAATCCGGCGCGATGCCCCGCAAGAAGCGGAAGGGCAAGGCGCGATATCCCCACCGTGGCCGCCACCACGCGCGATAGGAAATTGCGGCTTCCACTCATCTGCTCATTCCGTCCCCTTGCCATCCGCATGGCGGTTGCACACATGAATTCCAGGTGTGTCCTTCATCAACGTGGAGCCACCCATGCGCGCATTCCCTTTTTTGTTGGTCTTGGCTGTGGCCTTGCCGGGAGGATTTGCCTACTGGCAACTGCGCACCACGCAAGCTCCCGCCAGCCACGACCGCTTCCAGGGATACGTGGATGCGCATCTGCTGCAGGTGGGCAGCGAGCGCGGCGGGCGGGTGGTCGAGCTGAAGGTGGAGGAAGGCGATACGGTCAGGCAGGGCCAGCTCGTTGCGCGGCTGGACGACGCCCTGTCAAAGGCCCGCGTGGCCGAGGCCGCGGCGAAGCTTGCCGAGGCGAAAGCGCGACTGGAACTCGCACTGGCTCCCCGCAAGCGTCCGAAAGAGCTGAAAGTGTTGCAAGCCGCCTTGCGTGAGGCGGAGGCGGCATTGGAAGTTTCGAAAAAGGAATTCGAGCGCATCCGCCGGTTGGTGGCGCGCGGGGCCGAGCCGCCGGCCAGGCTGGATGCCGCCAAGGGAGCCTATGAGCGCGACCTTGCCCGGGTGAAGGCCGCCCGTGAACGCCTTGAAGTCGCAAGGCTGCCCGCCCGCGAGGAGGAAATCGCGCTCGCCCGCGCCGCTGTGAAGGCGGCGGAAGCGGCGCTGGAAAGCGCCCGCCGCGATCTTGCGCGCACGCGCATCACCGCGCCTGCCGCTGGCCGCGTGCAGGAGGTGCTGTTCCGCCCCGGCGAGGTGGTCGGAGCAGGCCGCCCCGTCATCCTGTTGCTCACGCACGAGCGCCTGCGCGTGGTCTTCTTCGTGCCGCAGGCGGTGCGCCCGATGTTGCGGCTGGGCCAGCCGGTGGCGCTTGCCTGCGATGGCTGCCCGGCAAACCTGCGCGGGCGCATCGTTTACCTTGGGCAACAGGTTGAATACACCCCGCCGGTGCTGTTTTCCCCTGCCTTTCGCGACAAGCTGGTGTTCCGCATTGAGGCCGCGCCGCAAGACGAGGCGCGCCGGTTCCTGGCGCTGGGCCAGCCGGTGGACGTGCGCGTGTTGGGCGAGGAGGGGGAGAAGCGGCCATGAACGACATTCCGGCAGAAGGTGCCGCCTGCCCGGCTCCTTGCGCGAAGCCGGTGCTGGACGTGCGGCGGTTGCGCAAGAGCTTTGGTGCGCGCAAGGCCGTTCGCGGCGTGGACATTGCCGTCTGTCCGGGTGAAATTTTTGGCTTTCTGGGGCCGAACGGTTCGGGCAAGACCACCACCATGCGCATGCTCTGCGGCCTGCTGACACCGGATGGCGGTGAGGGCCACGCGCTGGGCCACGACATCATTCGGGAGAGCCGGCACATTCGCCTGCATGTGGGCTACATGACACAGCATTTCTCCCTTTATGCCGACCTCACGGTGCGCGAGAACCTGCTCTTCGCCGCCCGTGTGCACGGCCTGCCGCGCCCGGCGCGCAAGGTGGAGCAGACCATTCACGAGCTCGGCCTTGGTGCTTATGCGGACGAGTTGGCCGGGCATCTCTCCGGCGGCTGGAAGCAGCGCTTGGCATTGGCCGCCAGCACACTGCACGACCCGCACCTGCTCTTGCTGGACGAGCCCACCTCCGGCGTCGATCCGGCCGCGCGGCGGCGCTTCTGGGACGATATCCACGCGCTGGCGCGCCGCGGCATGACCGTGCTCGTCTCCACACACTACATGGACGAGGCCGAACGCTGCCACCGGCTGGCGTGGTTCTACGAGGGGCGCATCCTTGCCTGTGGTGGTGTGGATGACATCATCACCGGTTCCGGCCTCGTGGCGCTGGAGGCCGCCGGCGAGCCGGAAACGCTCACGGTGCTGCAAAGGACCGTGCAGGCCGCGTTGCCGGCCGCTCAATGCACCTGGATGGGTGAGAAGCTGCATATCAGCGTGCCGAAAGAGCTGCGTGACCGCGCCGAGTGCCTCTGCCGCGAATACGGCGCTGAGTGCGCTACTACCCGCCCGCGCATGGAGGACGTGTTCATCCACCTTGTGCGGATACAGGATCACGCGGCCGAGAAAGCGGAGGCCGCGTCATGAGCAGAACGAACGCGGCACGGCCAGAAGCACCACGCGAGATCTCCATAATGGGGAAGGGCGGGCGGATGCCGGGCTTGCGCGCCTTCCTGCTGTGCCTGCATGCCATGGTGGTGAAGGAGTTCCTGCAATTGCTGCGCGACCGGGTGACGCTGGCGCTCATCGTCATGATCCCGCTCATGGAGCTCGTGCTGTTCGGCTACGCCATCAACATGAACCCGCGCCACCTGCCGCTGGCCGTGCTCTCCGCCGACAATTCGCCCGCCGGCCGCGCCTTCGTGCAGGCGCTGGCCAACACCCGCTACTTCGACATCCGCCGGCTCGTGCGTTCGGAGGAAGAGGCCGAGACCCTCATCCGCTCCGGCAAGGCGCAATTCATCCTGCAGATTCCACCCGGCTTCACCCGCGATGTCTATCGCGGCCTGCGCCCGAAGCTGCTGCTGCTGGCCGATGCCACCGACCCGGTGGCCACCGGCAGCGCCGTTTCCGCCGTCAGCCAGCTGGCCATCCGCACCCTGGGCCACGAACTGGCCGGGCCCGGTCGCCATTTGCTCGCCGGCGAGCCGCCGTTTCAGGTCGTCGTGCACCAGCGCTACAACCCGGCGCAGGAAACCGCCATCAATGTCGTGCCCGGCATCGTCGGCATCATCCTCACCATGACACTGCTCATCTTCACCGCCATGGCCGTCACCCGAGAGGTGGAGCGCGGCACCATGGAGTACCTGCTGGCCACGCCGCTCACGCCGGTGGAGATCATGCTGGGCAAGATCGCCCCCTACATCATCGTCGGCTTCGTGCAGATGGTCATCGTGCTCACCGCGGGGCACGTGCTGTTCGGCGTGCCGGTGGTGGGCTCGCTTGCGCTACTGGTGGCGCTCACCATGCTGTTCATCGTCACCAACCTGGCGCTGGGCTACACCATCTCAACGCTGGCCCGCACGCAGCTGCAGGCCATGCAGATGGCCTTCTTCATCATGCTTCCGTCCATCCTCATGAGCGGCTTCGTATTTCCCTTCGCCGGCATGCCAGGCTGGGCACGGTTCCTCGGCGAATTTCTGCCGCTGACACACTATTTGCGCATTATCCGTGGCATATTGCTGAAAGGTGCGAGCTGGGCGGACGTGCGGGCGGAGGCCCTGGCGTTGGCCGTCATCATGCTTACGGTCATGATCGTGGCCGTCCATCGCTTCCGCCGCACGCTGGACTGATTCACGACTCTGCGCAGTGCTTCTCCGGCCACTTGCACAGGTCGCAGATGATGCACTCGCCGCACTTGGGCTTGCGCGCGGTGCACACGTAGCGCCCGTGCAGGATGAGCCAGCGCAGCGCCTTGCCGCGCCATTCCGGCGGGATGATGCGGGTGAGCTTCTCTTCCACCTCTTCCGGCGTCTTGCCCGGCGCCAGGCCGGTGCGATTCGCCACCCGCAGAATGTGCGCGTCCACGCCGAACACCGGCTCGCCGAAGGCCACGTTGCGCAGTATCTGCGCCGTCTTGCGCCCCACGCCAGGCAGTGCGGTCAGCGCATCCACGTCGTTGGGCACCTCGCCGCCGTGTTTCTTAACCAGCGCCTCGGACAGCCGGATAATGTTTTTCGCCTTGTTGCGGTAGAAGGGCAGGGAGCTGACGCGCTCCATCAGAGGCTCCTCGCCCAGCGCCAGCATCTTCTCCGGCGTGTCGGCCTGCGCGAACAGGTCTTTCGTCACCTCGTTGACCTTCGAGTCATGCGCCCGCGCCGCCAGCACCAGCGCCACCAGCAACGTGTAAGGGGTGGTCCAGTTCAGCTCGAAGCGCGGTTCCGGGTCCGCCGCCTCGAACCGGCGCAGCATTTCTTCGATTTCCTGGGGCGTCCATTCGCTGGGCCAGTCGGAATTGCTCGCCTGTGCCATCTTTCCCTCCCTTTAGCCGCTTGCCTTTCATATGGGAGGCCTTCGCCAGCCATTCACGCCCCGGTTTCCGCGCAGTGCTTCTCTTCCCACTTGCACAGGTCGCAGATGATGCATTCGCCGCACTTGGGCTTGCGCGCGGTACACACGTATCGTCCGTGCAGGATGAGCCAGTGGTGCACGTGCAGCCGGTATTTTTCCGGCACCACCTTCATCAGGTTCCTCTCCACCTCCAGCGGCGTCCTGCCCGGCGCCAGGCCGGTGCGGTTGGCCACGCGGAAAATGTGCGTATCCACCGCGATGGTCGGCTCGCCAAAGGCGACGTTGAGCACCACGTTGGCCGTCTTGCGCCCCACGCCGGGCAGTTCCTCCAGCGCTTCGCGGCTGCGGGGCACCCGCCCACCGTGTTTTTCCAGCAGGATTTTCGACAGCTTGATGATGTTCTTCGCCTTGGTGGGATACAGCCCGATGGAGCGAATGATCTCGCGCAGCCGCTCCTCGCCCAGCGCCAGCATTCTTTCCGGCGTGTCGGCCAGTTTGAACAGCTCTTTCGTGACCTTGTTCACACCCTTGTCGGTGCTCTGGGCGGAGAGCACCACCGCCACCAGCAGGGTGTAGGGATTGGTCCAGTAAAGCTCCGATTTCGGCTCCGGGTTGGCTTCCGCCAGGCGCCGCAACAATTCTTCCACTTCCTCGGGCGAAAGCAGGCTGGGCCAGTCGTCGTTGCGCGCGCCACCGGCGCTTCCATTGCGCCCTTGCTCAGCGTGCCGCATGAGCCGTCCCCCGCACCTTGCCGAGCCATCCTCGCGCCCTGGCGTGGTCTGCTTGCCCGTTGATGTCGGTATGGCCAGAAGCCGCGTTCTGGTCTGCGGAGGCATTGTCCAGCAGTTCTTCGCGCACCCGCCGCGGCGGCGAGAACCGCATGCCCCGCCCAAGATCGGCCATCTTGCGGGCGTGTTCCAGTGCGGCATCGGTGTCCACCCCGCTGGCGATGAGGCTCATGCCGCGTTGCTGAAAACGCCGCCGCTGTTGCGGCCAGTCGGAGAGCGCTCCGCCCAGCGACAAGGCGGAGGCGGGGATATCCAGGTACCGCACCGGCAAGGGCAGGGGCAACGGCGCGTCCGCCGTGGGCATGGCGGCGTGATCCAGCACGAAGCCCGTCACGGTCTGCGCCAGCATCAATGCCTGGCGCCGTTCTTCCCGACCGCTCTTTTCCAGGTCCGCCATCGTCAGCGCCAGCAAGATGCCGCCTTCGCCATTGGCGTTATGGTATGTCCGCAGCATGTCCCGCAGTTGGCGCGCCACCTCATCGATGGCCAGCAGCGCCACATCCACCGGACAAACGATGGGCAGGCCCACGCCGCGCTTTTGCAGCTGACGGGCGAAATCCATGCTGCGGCGCAAGGTGAACAATTGCAGGGCCGCCGCCTCGCCACGTTGCCGCGCCAGCAATTGCGCCTGCCGTCCCAGGTACACGCGCTCTCCTTTCTCCGGCAGGGCGGGGTGCGCGCGATACATCCGCACCCGGTTTTCCTGCAGATGGGTCACGGGCTCCATGTAGAGCCGGAAGCCGGCCTTGTTGCCGGCGGAGACAATGGCGGGAGAGGAGGACGATGGTATCCGCGAGGCGGCGGCTGCGATATCCGTCTTCGTGGGCGTCGGCTTGGCCGGCGCGATATCCCGCTGCGGCGGCTGCGGAGGCATTCCGGCCGCCGCGGTTTCATCGGGCGCGTGCGGTTCTCGGCCGTTCCGGGGCGAGCTGGGAGAAGACGCCGGATCTTCGTCTTTTTGCCGGTCAGTCCCGCTGGCACTGGTCGCGGCGGGAGCGGTCATGTCCCGCATCTTCTTGTGCAATGTTTCCACTTCATGCCACAGAAGGGCGATGTCTTCCTCGTGCTCGTGCGGCACGGCCATCTGTCCCACCAGAAAGATGACCAGCGCGGTGGACAGGAAGACGAGACCGACCAGCAACGCGGGCAGGAGGCTCTTTCCCGTGCCCCAAGCCCACAGCAATACCAGCGGACCGGCCAACGCCAGCAGGAGCGGCACGAGCAAGAACAGAACCAGGCGGATCCAATGCATCGGACTGTATCGCCTCTTGAGATGAGTGAAAGCGCATTCGTGAAACCGATCGTCCCCGTTGGCAGAATATTCCCTGGCGGGGGCCTTGACCAGAGTTGGCGAGGGCTTTTCGTGCGCAATGATGAAGAAGGGTAAACGGCAAGGCATGAGGCACCTCACGATCAGGGCGCCGGCGAAGGTGAACCTGAGCCTGCACGTGTTGCGCCAGCGGCCGGATGGATACCACGAGCTGGACAGCCTGACGGCCTTCGTGCCGGAAGTCGCCGACCGCGTGACACTGAGCCGCGCGCCCACGAGCGGCGGCAGCTCGCTGGAGGTTATCGGCCCCTTTGCCGATGCCGTGCCGGCGGACGAATCCAACCTGGCCCTGCGCGCCGCCAACATGATGATCCGGCGTTGGCCGGCCCTTTTCGGCCCGGTGCGCATCAGGCTGGAAAAAAATCTGCCCGCCGCCGCGGGCATCGGTGGCGGCTCCGCCGACGCCGCCGCCGTGCTGCGGGGCATGTGCCGGTTGTTTGGGGCGTTGCCGCCACGGAAGGAATTGCTGGACCTCGCCTTGCGGCTGGGGGCGGATGTGCCCGTGTGCCTTCGCGGCCGGGCGACGCGCATGCTCGGCAAGGGAGAGGTGCTGCGGCCGGCTTCCCTGCCGGAAGGGCTGCCGGTGCTTCTGTGCAACCCGGGAGTTGCGGTTTCCACCGCGGAGGTGTTCCGGCGGCTGGCGCGGCGGCGCGCGGAGCTGGGGATCACCAGGGCGCCAGGCATGGCATGGCGGGTGGAGGAGTGCGCCGATTCGCGGCGATTTCTCTCTTTTCTCGCCCGCCAGCGCAACGATCTGCAAATGCCGGCCTGCGAGCTGGCTCCCGAAATTGGCGCATGTCTGCAAGCACTGCGAAAGCTGCCCGGTGTGCGCCTGGCGCGCATGTCCGGCTCCGGAGCCACCTGCCTTGCCCTGTTCGAACAGGCCGACGCGGCCGACGCCGCCGCTCGTCTGTTGCGGAATGTGCGCCCGCGCTGGTGGGTGGCCACGGGGCGTTTGCGCTGAGCGTCGTTTCGACATTCATCCAGCCATCCAGCGGCCTGCTCGCGTGCGGCATGTCGCGAAGCGTGACGCGAAGACAGGATCGGACGTGATCGCTTGCATTCGTTTTTCATGCCGCGGCTTTTATGAGGAGAGAGATACCGGAAGAAAGACATGTCAAGCGAGTTGAAGAATGAATTTTCTCACCTCCCTCAAGTTTCATGCGATGTGTCGAATATCCAAATTCAAGGTTGCATATTGTGGAAAGCCGCAGTTTCTAGAAATGCGCAGTTGCAAAAATAATGCCTTAAAAAATTTTTGAGCTATTATTGACAATAGAGTCAAAAGAAAATATTTTGTAAAAACAAAATCTCTTGGAAGTCCACAATCCATTCTCGAAAAGACCGACCGTGTGATTTCAGGAGAGAAGGTCCAGACATTTCGGGAGGCCGTATCTGTTGCGACCGAGTGCAATTTTACGCCAAGCCCGTGCGGAAAAGTGGCGTGATATACTGTTTTGATTCGCTCGGGCGAGGAAGTCTTGCACTCGATTTCATCGTGCGAGCCCTCAGGAGCGCATGCGGTGTGAGGCCATCCCGGAATTTGCATCACGCAAGGGAGAATGAAAGGCATGAGTGAGCACGACAGAACGAAAGTGGATGCCGACAGGATGACGGCAGAGCTGGTGGAGCTGACGGCGGAGATCGTGGCGGCTTATGTGGGCAACAATGCCGTGCCCTCCAACGAACTGCCGGTGCTGATCAAGGAGGTCTATGGCGCCTTGTCCGAGGCCGTTGACGGCAAAAAAGTGGAAGAGGCGCCAGCGGAGGAGCTCAAGCCCGCCGTTTCCATTCGCAGCTCGGTGAAGGACGATTACATCGTGTGCCTGGAGTGCGGTGGCAAGTTCAAGTCGCTGCGCCGCCACCTGAAGAGCCGGCACAACCTGACGCCGGAAGAATACCGCGCCAAGTGGGGCTTGCCGGCGGACTATCCCATGGTGGCGAAGAACTATCGCGAGGCCCGCTCGCAGCTGGCCAAGAGCATGGGGCTGGGCCGTCGCGCAGGCAAGTGAGCAGGCTCAAAACCGGACATTTCAGAACCGCGTCCGTGAAAATTCCACGGGCGCGGTTTTTTCGGCCGCCCCGCAGGAACGTTCTCAGGCATGGCCCGAGCCGGCCGTCAGGCTGGCCGGATCGATGCCAATGCTCAGCAGCGCCGCCGCGTAGCGCTCCTCCGGCGGCAGGGAGAAGATGATGTCCATGTCCGCCGGCGCGGTAAGCCAGGCGTTCATCAGCATTTCCTCTTCCAGTTGCCCCGGCGCCCAGCCCGCGTAGCCCAGCGCCAGCAACATCCGCCGCGGTCCGCGTCCCTGCACCAGGTCGTGCAGGATGTCCAGCGAGGCCGTCAACCCCACCTGGCTGTCCACCCGCAAGGTGGCCTCCTGCAGGGAATAGTCCATGCTGTGCAGCACGAAGCCGCGGCCGGGCTCCACCGGCCCGCCGGTGAACACCGGCTGATGATAGAGCTCCTGCGGCAGGTGGATGCTGTTGGTCGTCTCCGCCGGCAACAGTCCGAGCTTGTAAAGCAGCTGCCCCAGCTCCAGGTCGTCCATGGGCTTGTTGATGATCAGCCCCATCGCCCCTTCGTTCGTGTGCGCGCACATGTAGATGACCGCGCGCTCGAAGCGCGGATCACCCATGCCCGGCATGGCGATGAGAAATTGTCCGTCCAGGAATTCGCTCATGTGCCTGTCCGTTCCTCCCCGGCCCTCGTGGGGCCGGAAACTTTCGTTTCCTTCATTATGGGGATGAAAACGGTTGATGTCATGAGCGGGCGAAAATTATTTTCGGCTCCCGCGTCGCGCACGAAATTGTTTTTGGCCGGTGATGGCGGTGCGGGCGCGTTTGGCGCTATGTTCAGCCTCGAGGCAAGGACATGAACGAAAGGACGAGAAGGTGAAGCAATACGGAGGCCTTGTGCGAACGCACGCGCTCGACATGGCAAGTCCGTGGTGCAGGCGCATCATGGGCCTGGCGCTTGCATTGTTGCTGGCGCTGCTGGTGGTTGGGGCGCATGAGGCTCGCGCGGGCGAAGCCGCCTTTCGCCATTCACGGGTGGAGCTGGTGGATGCCGGCTGGCTGGAGCACGAAGGTGCGCGATACCGGCTGGCGGCGGTGGTCATTCACCTGCAACCGGGCTGGAAGACCTACTGGCGCCTGCCCGGCGATGGCGGCGTGCCGCCACGGTTCGATTTTTCCGGTTCGGAGAACGTGAAGGTAGAGGACGTGCGCGTGCTCTTGCCCGCTCCGTCGCGCTTCACCGATCCCCTGGCCGGCGATGTCATTGGCTACAAGGACCTTGCCGTCTTCCCGCTGCTCGTCTCGCCGGCCGACCCGGCCCGTCCGGTGCGCCTGAACCTGCGGCTGGACTACGGCGTGTGCGGCGAGATCTGCACCTCCGCCACCGCCACCGCCACGCTCGCCTTGCCGCCCGATGCCCACCCCGATGAAACGACGCGCAACCTGGCGCTGGAGTGGGTGAAGAAAACACCGCTTTTCGACGATGGCGAGTTGCGGGTGACGCAGGCCCGCCTGAAGGATGGCGAGCCGCTCACCCTGTTGCTCACCCTCGCCGGCCCGCAAGCGGAAAGGGTGCGCGACATCCTGGCGGAAGGCATGGAGCTGGCCGCGTTCGGCAAGCCGGAGAAGGTGGCGAGCACGGACGATGCCGTCACCTACGCCCTGCCCATTCGCGGACTGGCCGATCGCAAGGATTTTCACGGCGTAAAACTGCGCCTGACCATCCTGTTGGGCGAAAGGGCCATTGAGCGCACCATCACCCTCCCGTAAGCTGGCCGCATGGGGCCCGCACCTCGGGCCGACAACAACGACACAGGGAGGATACGCCATGACCATCGCCAGGGGAGACCGCCTGCCGGAAGCCACCGTCTTCATCATGGGCGAAAACGGGCCGGAGGCGCTGAGCACCACCGAGTTTTTCGCCGGCCGCAAGGTGGTGCTGTTCGCCATTCCCGGCGCCTTCACCCCCACCTGCCAGGCGCAGCACATTCCCTCATACGCCGCCAACGTTAACAGGCTGAGGGAGAAGGGCGCGGACACGGTGGTGTGCATGGCGGTGAACGACCCCTTCGTGCTGGATGCCCAGGCCGAGGCCACCAGCACGAAAGGCGTGCTGGACTATCTCTCCGATGGCAACTGCGATTTCACGAAGGCCCTGGGGCTTGAGCTGGACGGCCGTGCCATCGGCCTCGGCACCCGTTCGCAGCGCTTTGCCATGGTGGTGAACGACGGCGTGGTGGAGGAGCTGTTCGTGGAGCCCGACGCTTCGCGGATGACCGTTTCCTCCGCCGAGAACGTGCTGGAACACATGTAAGGCCGGCGCGCGCCGCGCCTGACCTGCAGGCCCTGGATTGCCGGAAAACCCCCGCGCACGCCTTGCCCGCCGCGGGCGCCATGTGCTTTATGGCGCAACGGAAGGTCGCCCCGCCGCGACATGGCGGGGCGACCGCCTGGACGCAACGAGACGAACGCCGTTACGGGGCATTCTTCATTCCGAGGGGACGAGCATCATGGGTTTCTTTTCAGACGCCTTGGGGCGCATCAAGCCTTCCGCCACGCTGGCGGTCTCGCAAAAGGCGCGCGAGCTGAAGGCACAGGGGCGCGACATCATCTCGCTGTCCGCCGGCGAGCCGGATTTCGACACGCCGGAAAACATCAAGAACGCGGCCATTGATGCCATCCGCCGCGGCGAGACGAAATACACCGCCGTCGATGGCATCCCGGAGCTGAAACAGGCCATTGCGGAAAAGTTCAGGCGCGACAACGAGCTGGAATATGCGCCTTCGCAGATCATCGTCTCCACCGGCGGCAAGCAGGTGCTCTACAACGCGCTCATGGCCACCATCAACACGGGTGATGAGGTCATCATCCCCGCGCCCTACTGGGTGAGCTACCCGGACATGGTGCTGCTGGCCGGTGGCAAGCCGGTCATCGTGGAGGCGCGCGCGGAGGATAACTACAAGATCGCGCCCGAGGCGCTGGAGGCCGCCATCACGGACAAGACCAAGTGGCTCATCTTCAACTCGCCGTCCAACCCCTCCGGCGCCGCCTATTCGGCCGACGAATTGCGCGCGCTCACCGACGTGCTGAAGCGCCACGAGCACGTCTGGATCATGTCCGACGACATGTACGAGCACCTGGTTTACGACGACTTTGTCTTCGCCACCCCCGCGCAGGTGGAGCCGGCGCTGTATGACCGCACGCTCACCGTCAACGGCGTGTCCAAGGCCTACGCCATGACCGGCTGGCGCATCGGCTACGCCGGCGGCCCGGAGGCGCTGATAAAGGCCATGAGCAAGCTGCAGTCGCAGAGCACGTCGAACCCCTGCTCCATCTCGCAGTGGGCCGCCGTGGAGGCGCTCAATGGCCCGCAGGATTTCATCTTCGAATCGCGCAAGGTTTACCAGTCCCGCCGCGACCTGGTGGTGGACATGCTCAACGCCGCGGAGGGCATCACCTGCCACAAGCCCGAAGGCGCGTTCTATGTCTATCCGTCCATCGCCGGGCTCATCGGCAAGAAGATGCCGGACGGCAAGGTCATCGAGACGGACGAGGATTTCGTCACCGCCCTGCTGGAGGCCGAGGGCGTGGCGGCGGTGCATGGCGCGGCCTTCGGCACCTCGCCCAATTTCCGCGTGTCCTACGCCACCTCCACCGAGGCATTGCAGGAAGCCTGCAGCCGCATCCAGCGCTTCTGCGCATCCTTGAGCTGAATATGTTTCGGCCTTTCGGGGCTGAGCACCGGCACGACATCAGCACCCGCCTGCAACCTTCGCAGGCGGGTTTTCCTTGACTGCCACCCGCTTGACCGGGGTCAATCCACTTCGCGGAATTCTTGTCTACATTGTGAGCGGTGAAGAAGGGGGAACGCGGATCGCTCAGAGAAAGAGAGGAAGAGGGGTGCCATGAAAGGACGCGCACAAGTATCAATGCTGGCTCTCGCGCTTGGCGCGGTGATGCTGGCCGGTTCCGCCGGAACCGCCTTCTCGGAGGAAATCAAGCTTTCCGAGAAGGAGTTCGAACGGGCCAAGCAGCTCTATTTCGACCGCTGCGCCGGCTGCCACGGCGTGCTGCGCAAGGGCGCCACGGGCAAGAACCTGGAGCCGAAGAACACCCGCAAGCTCGGCACCAAGAAGCTCGTCCGCATCATCACGGAGGGCACCGACGGCGGCATGAACCCGTTCAGCGATATCTTCAGCAAGGAAGATATCCTGCTGCTGGCGAAATACATCCAGCTGCCGCCGCCCAAGCCGCCCGAGATGTCGCTGGCCATGATGAAGAAGGCCACCAAGGTTTACGTGAAGCCGGAGGACTATCCCGACAAGCCGTTGCACGGACGCAACTGGAAGAACTTCTTCCTGGTGATCGAGCGCGACGTGGGCAAGGTGGCCGTGGTGGACGGCGACAAGCATGAAATCGTCGCCCACCTGAACACGGGCTACGCCGTGCATGTGCTGAAATCGGCCGAGCACCACCACGTGCACAGCGCCAAGCATCCGGGTCGCTTCTGGTACACCATGGGCCGCGACGGCAAGCTGACCAAGATCGACCTGTGGCAGACGCCCGACAAGATGGTGGTGGCCGAAACCAAGATCGCCTATGACGCCCGTGACGTGGCCGTCTCCGGCGATGGCAAGTATGTGGTGGGTGGTGGTTATTGGCCGCCGCACTTCGTCATCGTCGATGCCGTAACCATGGAACCGCTGCGCGTGGTGTCCACCCGCGGCTATGACATCAACGGCGAATACGTGGAAGAATCTCGCGTCGCCGCCGTTTACACCACGCCCTTGCAGCCCTCGTTCCTGATCTCCGCGAAGGAGCTGGGGCAGATGTGGCAGGTGGACTACACGGATCTCAAGAACCTCAAGATGGTGCAGATGCAAACCTCCAAGTTCCTGCACGACGGGTTCTTCGACCCCACCGGCCGCTACTTCCAGATCGCGGCGAACGCCTCGAACCAGATGGTGGTTGTGGACACCAAGGACTGGAAGCTCGAGGCCATCATCGACGTGGGCAAGAAGCCCCACCCCGGCCCGGGTGCGAACTGGGTTGACCCGAAATGCGGCCCCGTGGGTGGCACGGTTTACCTTGGCGAGGGCAAGATCACGACCTGGGGCAACGATCCGGAGAAGCACCCCGACCAGGCCTGGAAGGTGTGCTACAACGTGACCCTGGACGGCCCCGGCGTGTTCATCCGCACGCACCCGAACAGCCCGTATGTGCTCGCCGACCAGACCAAGTCGGCGGACGAGGAGGTGCGTCAGACCATCTACGCGCTGGAGAAGAAGACGCGCAAGCTCATCGGGCCCATCGTGGTCACCGACAAGCCGGGCTACGCGGCGGTGCACATCGAGTTCAACGCCGATGGCTCGGAGTTCTGGGTCTCGGTGTGGAACCGCGCCGATCCGAAGAAGCCCAACGGCGAGATCGTGGTCTACGACTCCAAGACGCTCAAGGAGAAGAAGCGCATCAAGGGCTTCTACACGCCCACGGGCAAGTTCAACGTGTCCAACCGCGTCAACCACGTGACCTGATGGCCGTTGAGCTGGCATGACAAGAAATGGCGGGGTGGCGGCATGGCGGTGCCGCCACCCTTTTGCTATGTTCATGCACGGGGAACGGCAAGGCGTCAGCCACGGGGCAAAGCAAGGGAGGAAACCGATGAAACGTTTCGTCACCGCAGGCGTTGCGCTGGCCTTCGCCACCCTGGCGGCCGGCCAGGCGCTGGCTGAGGGAAAAACGCCCGAGCCGCCCGAGATGACGCCGGAAAAACAGAAAATCTGCGAAGAGGCGGAAAAGCGCTACCAGAAGATTTACGGCCATCCTTCCGACAGCCTGAAGAAAAAGGGCATCCTGGTGGTGAAGATGTACAAGTACACCTTCTGCCCGCCGCAGGTGCGCATCAAGCCCGGCACGACCGTGCGCTGGGTGAACGTGGACAAGCGCACCTCGCACTCGGTGTGGTTCAAGGAGGCGGGCAAGGAGGAATCGGAACGCATCTTCCCCGACCCGGAGGAAAAGGTGGAAATGAAGTTCGACCTGCCGCCGGGCGAATACCCTTACCTCTGCGGCCCGCACTGGCAGTCCGAAGGCATGGTGGGCAAGGTCATCGTCGATCCGAAGGCGGACTGCTGCGGATGATGGAGCAGACCAGTCCCCTCGAAGGGCTGGCCCCGCCTTGAACCATGCAGACGATAAGGCAGTTCATCATCTCGGCGGAACGGCAGGCCGAATACCCCCTGGCTCGCCTCAGGCCAGGGCCTGTTCCAGCTTGTCGGCAAAGGCCACCACCTTGTCGTCGAAGAAGCGCGGGCCGATGACCTGCAGCCCCAGCGGCATGCCGCGCGCATCCTTCGCCACCGGCAGCGACAGGCCCGGCAGGCCGGCCATGTTCACCGGCACGGTGAACACGTCGCCCAGGTACATCTGCAGCGGATCGTCAAGGCTCTTGCCCAGCTCGTAGGCCCCTGCCGGCGCGGCGGGCATGAGCATCAGGTCGGCCTGCTTGAAGGCCTGCGCGAACTCGTCCGCCACGATGGCGCGCACCTGCTGCGCCTTCTTGTAGTAGGCGTCGTAATAACCCGCGCTCAGCGCGTGCGTGCCCATCATGATGCGCCGCTTCGCCTCCAGCCCGAAGCCCTCCGCACGCGTCTTCTCGTACATGTCGATGAGGTCTTCGTATTCTTCCGCGCGGTGGCCGTAGCGCACGCCGTCATAACGCGCGAGGTTCGAGGAGGCCTCCGACAGCGCGATGATGTAATAGGCCGGCAGCGCGTATTTCAGGTGCGGCATGGAGACTTCCACGATCTCGCACCCCGTCTCCTTGACCAGCTCCTCCGCCCGTTGCCACACCAGCTCGGCCTCTTCCGTGGCCTCCGCCTGGCGGATCTCCTTCGGAATGGCGATGCGCTCTATCTCCATGGGCGTTTCCAGCGCGTCTTCCAGGTTCAGGCAGCCGCGCGGGCAGGAGGTGGTGTCCTTCTCGTCCTCGCCCATGATCACGTCCAGCAGGATGGCCACGTCCCGCACCGTGTGGCCCAGCGCGCCGGCCTGGTCCAGCGAGGATGCATAGGCCATCATCCCCCAGCGTGAGCACAGGCCATAGGTGGGCTTCATGCCCACCACGCCGCAGAAGCTGGCCGGCTGGCGGATGGAGCCGCCGGTGTCCGAGCCAATGGCGCCCGGCGCCATGCCCGCCGCCACCGCCGCCGCCGAGCCGCCGGAAGAGCCGCCCGGGGTCAGGTTCTCAAGCCCCAGCTTCAGCCCCACCGGATTGATGGTGGGGCCAAAGTGGCTGGTCTCCGTGGTGGAGCCCATGGCGAACTCATCGAGGTTCGTCTTGCCCAGCAGCAGCGCGCCGGCCTCCCACAGCTTGGAGGTGACGGTGGATTCGTAGGTGGGCACGAAGTTGTACAGGATCTTCGAGCCCGCCGTGCTCAGCACCCCCCTGGTGCAGAAGTTGTCCTTCACGGCAATGGGCACGCCCTCCAGCGGCCGCGCGTCATCGCCCTTGAGCCTTTCCACGGCGGCCTTCGCCCCGTCCATGGCGCGCTCGATGGTTTCGGTGATGAAGGCGTTGATATTGCGCCCCGCCTCCATGTTCCGCGCGAAGGTCTCCACAACCTCCACCGGGTTCAGTTCGCCCTTGCGCAGGCCGTCGCGCACTTTCGTCAGCGAGGAAAGCTCTTCGGGCAGTTCGCCAATGTTCTCCGCCATGACCACCTCCTGTGAGTATCTGGGGTGCAACTTGCCCCGCTGGCAGGGTTTGTCAATACCCGCCACGCGCGGCCGAAAGCGGCATGCGGCGCGCCCGCCCGATTCCGGCCCCTGTGGTTGCCTGCCCGGGCATGCGCCACCACCGAACGGCAGACTTCCGGCCGGAGAGGAAAGTCCTGGCGCGTGAAGCGAAAAAGCCTTCGAGATCATCCGCCAAGCCCGGCAAGAAGGGTCTTGCCGTCAATGACATTTCGCGTCGGCGCAACACGTACCGGCGTGATTGCGCCCACTCTCTGGAACGTGACGGCGAAGTCGAAGCGAAGATCTTTACAGTTTCGGAATTTCGATATAAGGAGAACATACCGCCGCATGGCGAGCGGAAGGCGGCGTTATCCGATATTGAGGCATTTCAGACACCCAAGCGCGACCACCATGCAAGCAGGCAGACAGCATATCATCGATTCCGCCTTTGCACGTGTGTGGGCAAGATCTCCGCTCGCGCAATCCTCCCTGCTATTCTCCGGCCTGCTCCTGATCAGCCCCTGACCGTTCCGGGGCGCGTGAGGTCACGTGCCGGGCGGGCTGGCGGTCAGGGGGTGGGAAACAGGCCCGCGACTTTTCCAAACCTTTGGGGACGTCTCTCGTCCCGAACCATGAATGGCGTGTTGGCAGGCTGGCCGGGTTGTGTGTAAACATCCGCCAAACACCGGCCTTGATGCACACGGCACGCCGGACAAGCGAGATCAGGAGCAAAAGACCATGAGCGGCGATCAGGATCGCGTGATCATTTTCGACACTACCTTGCGTGACGGTGAACAGTCCCCCGGCGCCACCATGACGCTGGAGGAAAAGTTGCAGGTGGCGGAACTGCTCGATCAGATGGGCGTCGATGTCATCGAGGCCGGCTTCCCCGTGGCCAGCCCCGGCGATTTCGAATCGGTGACGAAGGTGGCCAAGCTGGTGAAGAACGCCGGTGTGGCCGGGCTTGCGCGAGCCAACGAGCGCGACATCGAGGTGGCGGCGCAGGCGGTGAAGCACTGCCGACGCCCGCGCATTCACACCTTCATTTCCACCTCGCCGGTGCACATGAAATACAAGCTGCGCAAGGAGCCCGAGCAGGTGCTGGAGATGATCGACGCTTCGGTGCGCTTCGCGCGGAAGTTCGTGGACGACGTGGAATGGTCGGCCGAGGACGCCACCCGCACCGAGCGCGACTTCCTGTGCAAGTGCGTGGAGGTGGCCATCAAGGCCGGCGCGACCACCATCAACATCCCCGACACTGTGGGCTACACGGTGCCGGAGGAATTCACCGAGATCATCCGGATGCTGCGCGAGCGTGTGCCGGGGGCGGAGAAGGTGATCTTCTCCACCCATTGCCACAACGACTTAGGGCTTGCGGTTGCGAACTCGCTGGCGGGCGTGAAGGCGGGCGCGCGGCAGATCGAGTGCACCATCAACGGCATCGGCGAGCGCGCGGGCAACGCGGCGCTGGAAGAGGTCGTCATGGCCATGAAGGTGCGCAACGATGTCTATCCCTTCACCACCGGCATCGACACCACCATGCTCACCCGGGCGTCGAAGCTGGTGAGCGCCGTTACCGGCTTCCCCGTCCAGTACAACAAGGCCATCGTGGGCAGAAACGCCTTCGCCCACGAATCGGGTATTCACCAGGACGGCGTGCTGAAGCACACTCAGACCTACGAGATCATGAAGCCGGAGGACGTGGGCGCGGGCAAGAGCGCGCTGGTGATGGGCAAGCACTCGGGCCGCCATGCCTTCCGCGAAAAGCTCAAGGAGCTGGGTTACGAACTGGCCGACAACGCCTTCGAGGACGCGTTCCAGCGCTTCAAGGAGCTGGCGGATCGCAAGAAGCACGTTTACGACGAGGACATCGAGGCGCTGGTGGACGAGAACATCGCCACCGCCACGGACAGGCGCAAGGTGGTGGCGCTGACCGTCATCGCCGGCACCATGGGCCCGCAAACGGCCACGCTCACCGTGGACGAGGAAGGCGCGCACCGCACCGTGCAGGCGGTGGGCAACGGCCCCGTTGACGCCACCTTCAACGCCATCAAGCAGGCCTTTCCGCACGATGCCAAGTTGGTGCTCTACCAGGTGCACGCGGTCACCGAAGGCACTGACGCACAGGCGGAGGTGACGGTGCAGCTGCGCGACGAACAGGCCGGCTTCACCGCCACGGGCCGCGCGGCCGACCCGGACACGCTGGTGGCTTCGGCCAAGGCCTATCTGTCGGCCTTGAACAGGCTGGAAGCCCGCAAGGCGCGCGTCTCCGGCGGCAAGGTGAGCGTGGAGCAGCTTTCCGAGGAAGCGCGCCGCTCCGGGCCATGAGCGCCGGGCTCTGAATACGGGAGCCGATTTTTCGGCAAGGATGACGATGTCGGCGGCATTTTCGCAAAACCTCGCCGGTTTTTCCTCCGAGTGATCGCCAAGGCGACTTGCAGGGGCGAAGGGCCGGCGGCATGCGGCGAAAATGCCGCTGGCACGCAATTTCGCGCCGGCCCCCCACGGAGGTTTGGGGTTGGCGTCCCTTCACGCAAGGGGGCGGCGAATGACGCGCGTGCATGTGCTCTACACCGGCGGCACCTTCGGCATGACGGGCAGGCCCCTGCGGCCCATGGAGCTGGCGGAGCTGGAGCGCGCCTTGCCGAAGGCGGGGAAGCTGGTGTCCGGCGTGGAGGTGGTGCTGGAGCGCTTCGAGCGGCTGATCGATTCCTCTTCCATCACGCCGGCCTACTGGGTGAACATCGCCCGGCACATCGAACGGAACTACGAGGCCTTCGATGGCTTCGTCATCATCCACGGCACCGACACGCTGGCCTACACCGCCTCCGCGCTCGCCTTCATGCTGGAAGATTTGCGCAAGCCGGTGGTCATCACCGGTTCCATGCTGCCGCTGTTGGAGGAAGGCACGGACGCCATCGACAATTACCGGCTGGCGCTGATGGTGGCGGGACACCGGGCGCTGGGCCTGCCCGCCATTCCGGAGGTGTGCGTCGCCTTCGCCGGGCGCGTGTTGCGCGGCTGCCGCAGCCGCAAGATGGGCGGACGCGAGCGCCCCTTCGACAGCCCGCACTATCCGCCGCTTGCCAAGCTGCAAGGCGAAACCTTGCGCCTGTTCCCCGAGCGCCTGCTGCCCATGCCAGAGCCGGGGGCTACCTTGCGCGTGCAGGATCGGCTGGACACGGATGTGCTGGACATCACGCTATATCCGGGGCTCAGGCCGGAAACCTTGCGCGCCATGCTGGCGCTGCCACAGGCGAGGGGCGTTGTGTTGCGCGCCTATGGCGCGGGCAATGCGCCGGAGGACGAGGCCTTCCTGGCCGCGCTGGAAGAGGCCATGCGCGAGCGGGGCAGGGCGGTTCTCGTGGTCAGCCAGACGCCATACGGCAAGGTGGCGCTGGGCCATTATGCGGCGTCATCTGGCCTGCTGCGTGCCGGTGTCATCTCCGGCGCCGACATGACGCCGGAAGCCGCAATCACCAAGCTCATGACAGTCATGGCGCAAGCTGGCGACGACACGGCGCGCATTAAGGAACTCATGCAACAGAACTTGCGCGGGGAGATGGGCGGACACCTCGCGGGACGGGGTTTTTACCCCCGCCCCGAACGTTTCTTCGGTCTATGAGGACATGCTCTTGCTGGTCAGGGGCGGGGTTTGAAACCCCGCCCGGAAACGTTCCGGAAGGAGATGCAATCCCCTTCCGGCTATGGCCTCTCCCGTCACCCCGGCGAAAGCCGGGGTCTGAAGCCGCACACTCATGAGTCGTTGCACGAGATGCCGGCGTTCGCCGGCATGACGAGGAGGGAGCCGGCATGACGGGGGATCAGATGTGCAACGCCTGGCCGAAGGCGGCGAGCACCGATTCGTGCATGCTCTCGGAAATGGTGGGGTGCGGGAAGATGGTGTGCATCAGCTCCGCTTCCGTCGTCTCCAGCGTCATGCCGATGGTGTAGCCCTGGATCATCTCCGTCACTTCCGGCCCCACCATGTGCGCGCCCAGCAGCTCGCCGGTCTTGGCGTCGAACACCGTCTTCACGAAACCTTCCGTGTCGCCCAGCGCGATGGCCTTGCCGTTGGCAATCAGCGGAAAACGGCCCACCTTCACCTGCCTGCCCGCCTTCTTCGCCTGCTCCTCCGACAGCCCCACGGAGGCCACCTGCGGAAGGCAGTAGGTGCAGGCGGGGATGTGCGCGCGGTTCAGCGGGTGCACGCCTTTCACGCCTGCGATCTTCTCAACGCAGATGACCGCCTCGTGGCTCGCCTTGTGCGCCAGCATGGGCGCGCCCGCCACATCACCGATGGCATAGACGCCAGGCGCTGACGTGCGCTGCCATTCGTCCACGGCGATGACGCCGTCCTTCACCTTCACCCCGGCCTCTTCCAGCCCGATGTTCTCCACGTTCGCCACCACGCCGGTGGCCGCCAGCACGCGCTCCACGGTGATCTCTTCTATGCCGTCCTTCGTCTCCACCGTGGCGGTGACGGTCTCCGCGCCCTTCTCCAGCTTCGCCACCTTCGCCCCCAGCAGGAAGCGGATGCCGCGCTTGGCCATGACCTTGCGCACGAACTCGGAGACCTCCGCGTCCTCCGCCGGCAGGATGCGCGGGGCGATCTCCACCACTGTCACCTCCACGTCCAGCGCGTGGTAGAAATCGGCGAACTCCATGCCGATGGCGCCAGAGCCGATAACCAGCAGCGAACGCGGCAGACGGTCGGGGTTCAGCGCCTCGAAGTAGCTCCACACCAGTTTGCCGTCAGGCTCCAGCCCGGGCAGCGCGCGCGGGCGCGCGCCGGTGGCCACGATGATGTGCTTCGCCGAGTATTCGCCTTGCGGCTTGCCGTCTTTCTCCACCGCCAGCCTGCCTTTGCCCAGCAGGCGCCCGCGGCCTTCAATGACGGTGATCTTATTCTTTTTCATCAGGTGCGCCACGCCCTTGGAAAGGCGCGCGGAAACCTGCCGCGAGCGCTTGATGATGGCGGGAAAGTCGAAGGCCGGCTCCACGGGCTTCAGGCCGAAGCTCTTCGCCTCGCACATCAGGCGCAGCACTTCCGCACTGCGCAGCAGCGCCTTGGTGGGGATGCAGCCCCAGTTCAGACAGATGCCGCCAAGGTGTTTTTCCTCCACCACGGCGGTTTTCATCCCCAGCTGCGCGGCGCGAATGGCCGCCACGTAGCCCCCCGGCCCCGCGCCCAGCACCATGAGATCGAACGTGTTATCAGCCATCTTTGGCGTTCCTGTCTTGTGTTCTTCGTCTATTTTCGGCCCCGCCCCTGGAAGGAAAAAGTGTTGACCGGTCAACACTTTTTCCTTCCAGGGGCGGGGCGTGTTCCAGCCTTTTCGTCCTGCCGCCGATGTCAAGGGCGGGCCCTTGGCCCGCCGCGCAGCGGGCATGCCCCTTGACATCGGCGGCAGGACGAAGAAATGCGCAAGGCCCGTCTGCCTTCTCAAAACCCGCCCAGCAGCAGCGCCGGTTCCTCGATATAACGGCGGAAGGCGGTGAGGGCCTGCGCCGCCACGGCGCCGTCCACCGCCCGGTGATCCGCTGAAAGCGTCACCGTCATGACCGTGCGCACCACCGGCTGGCCGTTCTCCGCCACCACCCGCGGAGCGCCCTCGCCAACGGCGAGGATGGTCGCCTGCGGCGGGTTGATGACGGCGGCGAACTGGTCGATGCCGAACATGCCGAGGTTCGAGATGCTGGTGGTGCCGCCCTGGTATTCCTCCGGCTTCAGCCGCCGCGCGCGGGCGCGTGCAGCCAGATCCTTCATGGTGGCGGAGATAGCGGGCAGGTCCAGCTCTTCCGCCTGCCGGATGATGGGGGTGATCAACCCGCCCGGAATGGCCACCGCCACCGCCACGTCCACGTGGTGGTGGTGCAGCATGCCCCGCTGCGTCCACGTCACGTTGGCGTCCGGCACCTGCTTCAGCGCCAGCGCCCAGGCCTTGATGACGAAATCGTTCACCGAGAGCTTCCACGCCGGCTTGCCGTCTTCATCCTTTGGCGCCTGCGCGTTGATGGCCGCGCGTGCCTGCAGCAGCCGGTCGATGATGCAATCCACGCTCAGGTAAAAGTGCGGCACCGTCTGCTTGGACAGCGTGAGCCTGCTGGCGATGGCCTTGCGCATGGAGTCCACGGGCTTGAGGTCGTAGCTGCCCTGCGGATAGAGCGCGAGGATTTCCGCATCCGGCATGCCCGCCATGGCTGCGCCAGCGGTGGCAGCGGCAACGCCCGCGCGTCCCGCACCAGACGCGATGGCCGCTTCCACGTCCGCCTTCACGATGCGCCCGCGCGGGCCGGAACCGGCGATCATGGACAGGTCGATGCCATGCTCCTTCGCCAGCCGTTTCGCCAGCGGCGAGGCGAACACGCGGCCCGCCGGTCGCGGCGCAGCGGGCGCGGGAGTGGCCGCCGGAGCAGGGGAGGGCGCCTTCGCCGCCGCAGCATCCTTCTTCGGCGCGGCCTCCGCCTTTCCGGCTTCCTTCGGCTGCTCCGCCGTTGGTGCGGCCTGCGCCCCTGCCGGGGCCAGCGTGGCGGGGTCGATCTTCGCCACCTCGGCCACCTCCTCGCCGTCTTCGGCCAGCACGGCGATGACGGCGTTCACCGGCACGCCCTCCGTGCCCTCCGGCACGACGATCTTCGCAAGCCGCCCTTCGTCGGTGGCCTCCAGCTCCATGACCGCCTTGTCCGTCTCGATCTCGGCGATCACGTCCCCGGCGTGCACCTCTTCGCCTTCCTTCTTCAGCCAGCGGGCGATCTTGCCCTCGGTCATGGTGGGCGAGAGCGCCGGCATGAGAATGGCAATGGGCATTGCTTACCCCCTCAATCGCGATACAGCACGTGTTTCGCCGCCGCCACCACCTCTTCCACCGAGGGCAGCGCCATTTTCTCCAGATTGGCGGCATAGGGCATGACCACGTCCTTGGCGTTTACGGTCAGCACCGGCGCGTCCAGCCAGTCGAAGGCCTCGGCCATCACCCGGCGGCAGATCTCCGCGCCGATGGAGCACGCCGGCCAGGCCTCCTCCACCGTGATGAGCCTGTTGGTCTTCTTGAGACTCCGGATGACGGAGGGCATGTCCAGCGGACGCAAGGATCGCAGGTCGATGACCTCGGCCGAGATGCCCTCTTGCTCCAGCGCATCCGCCGCCTGCATGGCGTAGTGCATGCCCATGCCGTAAGAGACGATGGTCACGTCCGTGCCCGCCCGCGCAATGCGCGCCCGGCCGATGGGCAGCACCCAGTCCTCCACCTGCGGCACCGGAAAACTGTGGCCGTAGAGGATTTCGTTCTCCAGGAAAATCACCGGGTTCGGGTCGCGGATGGCGGCTTTCAAGAGCCCCTTGGCATCGGCAGCGGTATAGGGAATGACCACCTTCAAGCCGGGGATGTGGGCATACCAGGCGGAATAATCCTGGCTGTGCTGGCCCGCCACGCGGGCGGCCGCACCGTTTGGCCCGCGGAAGACGATGGGCACCTGCACCTCGCCACCCGACATGTAATGCTGCTTGGCCGCCGAGTTGATGATGGCGTCAATGGCCTGCATGGCGAAGTTGAAGGTCATGAACTCCACGATGGGCCGCAAGCCAGCGAAAGCCGCGCCAATGCCCAGCCCCGCGAAGCCATATTCGGTAATGGGCGTGTCCACCACGCGTTTGGGGCCGAACTCGTCCAGCAGCCCTTGGCTCACCTTGTAGGCGCCCTGGTATTCGCCTACTTCCTCGCCCATCAGGAACACGCGCTCATCGCGCCGCATTTCCTCGGCCATGGCATCCCGCAGGGCCTCGCGCACCGTCTGCTCGACGAACTCGGTGCCTTCCGGCAATTCGGGGTCGGATCTGGCGGGCGGGGTGATGGAAAGGTTGCGCGCAGGGTCGGGCGCGCCGTTCAGCGCGTAGGCGTCCTCGTCGTCCTCGTCGGCGGGAGTGGGGGCGGCGATGTGCACGGCGGGCGCCGCCGGAGCTTCTGCTGCGGGCGTGGACTGCGCAGCTTCTTCCGCCGGAGCTGTTTCCGATACGGCAGCCGTGCCGCCGTTTTCGGTCAGCAGGGCGTCCAAATCGAACTCCTCGCCTTCGTCCGCGATGACGGCGATGGGCGCGCCCACCTGCACGTTGGCCGTTCCTTCCGGCACGAGGATTTTCGCAAGCACACCCTCTTCATCGGTTTCCAGCTCCATCACCGCCTTGTCGGTTTCCACCTCGGCGATGATGTCGCCGGGCGAGACGGTCTCGCCCTCGGTCTTCAACCATTTCGCCAGCGTGCCCTCGGTCATGGTGGGCGAAAGCGCTGGCATGCGCACGACTACAGCCATGTTCCCTGTCCCCTCCGGCGTTGACGAACCATTCGCCGCGCCCTCGGTTCGTATGCCTGACGCACGAGATTCCGGCTTTCGCAGGAATGACGCGCCTTTTTCTTTTTCTCGTCACTCCGGCGCAAGCCGGAGTCTCGTTGTTCGTTCGTTCGCTTCCTGAATGCCGGCCACAGCCTCAATATTCCGCATACACGTCGCGCCAGAGTTCCTCTTCCGGCGGCTGCTCGGCACTGGTGGCGAAGTCGGCGGCCTCGGCCACCAGCTTGCGCACGTCCGCGTCCACCGCCTTGATGTCATCCTCCGTGGCCCAGCCCGCCTCCAGCAGGCGGCGCTTCACCTGCTCTATGGGGTCGCGCTCCTCGCGCATTTTCTGCACTTCCTCGCGCGAGCGGTATTTCGCCGGGTCGGACATGGAATGCCCGCGGTAACGGTAGGTCTGCATTTCCAGCACGAACGGCCCCTTGCCCGACAGCACGTGTTGCAGCGCCCGTTCCGCGGCGTCCTTCACCGCGCGCACGTCCATGCCGTCCACCTGCTCGCCGGGAATGCCGAAGGCCGCCCCGCGCATGAACAGCTCTTCCGCCTTGGCCGTGGCGCGGTGGATTTCCGTGCCCATGGCATAGCGGTTGTTCTCGATGACATAGACCACCGGCAGCTTCCACAGGGCCGCCATGTTGAAGGCCTCGTACACCTGCCCCTGGTTGGCCGCGCCCTCGCCGAAGAAGGTGAAGCAGGCCCTGTCCTCGCCATTGTATTTCGCCGCGAAGGCCAGGCCGGTGCCCAGCGGCACCTGCGCGCCGACGATGCCGTGCCCGCCCCAGAAGTGCCCGGCCACGTGGAACATGTGCATGGAGCCGCCCTTGCCCTTCGACACGCCTGCCGCGCGCCCGGTAAGCTCGGCCATGACGGCCTTCGGGTCGGCTCCTGCCAGCAGCTCCTGCGCATGGCAGCGATAGGAGGTGATCACGTCGTCCTGTTCGCGCCTGGCCATGAACACGCCGGTCGCCACCGCCTCCTGCCCGATGTAGAGGTGCAGAAAACCGCCGATGTGCCCCATGCCATAAAGCTGGCCGGCCTTTTCCTCGAACCGGCGGATCAGCAGCATGTCCCGCAGCGCGCGCAGCTCTTCTTCCTTGCTGAAGGCCGGAGGATGGTTCGCCCGGGCGGCATAGCCTTCCTTCGCGTCACTGGTGGTGTCAGGATTGCCGTTCTTGTTGCCGGATTTGCTGGCTACCATGCGTTCAGGTCCCCTGAAGCCCCCCGGAATCAAACATGCGTTCTCTTGCGCCTGCTTATAGCCAAGGGGTGCGCGTAAATACAAGTGCAAGCGTAAGCATGGCGACCATGCACGCCGGAAGAGCGCCGCGCATCCTCACCGGCGACGGCGCTTGCGTGCGCCCGTCTTCAGCCGCCTTCCGCCACCTTGCGCGCCTCCCGTTTCAGCCGTTCGATCATGCTGGCAAGGCCATTGGCGCGCTGTTGCGTCAGGTGCTCCTGCAGGCCCAGTCGCTCCAGTTGCCCGGCGATGTCCATGTCCATGATCTCGCGCGCGGTCTTGCCCTCCACCATGGACAGCAGGATGTAGATGAGCCCCTTCACGATGATGGCGTCGCTGTCGGCCAGGAAATGCAGTTTCGCACCCGGTCCGCTGCCTTCCGGGATGACCTTCAGCCACACCTGGCTGACGCAGCCATGCACGCGATTTTCTTCCGTGTGATCCTCTTCCGGCAGGTTGGGGAGCTCCTTGCCCAGCTCGATGATGTAGCGGTAGCGGTCTTCCCAGTCTTCCAGGAACTCGAAGTCCGCCGCGATGTCCTGATAAGCGCGCATGATATTCCCGTTCATCCTGCGTTGCGGGTGAATGCCTGTCCGCACACTGGTTAGCAAAGAGTGTCCACGCGGGCAAAACCGCCCGTGGGCCTGTTTCATCATCCGCCATGACATGCGGGCCACGCCCCGCTCGCGAGGAAAACGGATCGCAAGCACCACCGCTGGTAACCCGATGCTAACGCTGCGCGGCGTAAAAGAGGCGGCATGTTCGCGTCCGCATGCGGGCGATGGATGAACGATTCTGCCATGCAATCGTCAGTAGGGGTAACATCATGATTCTCATCACGGGCGGCGCCGGCTATATCGGCTCTCATGTGAACGTCGCGCTGAACGACGCTGGCTACAAGACCATCGTGCTGGACGACCTCTCCCTGGGGCACAAGGAGCTGGTGCCGGTGGGCGAGCTGGTGGTGGGCGATTTCGGCGACCGCGAGCTGCTGGACGAGATTTTCGGCAATTATCGCATCGAGGCCGTGGTGCATCTCGCCGCCTTCACCGATGTTGACGACTCGCTCAAGCGCCCGTCCGACTACTACGACAACAACGTCAAGAAGACCCTGACCCTGCTGCAGGCCATGCTGGACCATGGGGTGAACACCTTCCTGTTCTCCTCCACCAGCGCGGTTTACGCCGATGACGCCGAGGTGCCCTACACCGAGGAGTCGCCGCTGAACCCGCTGTGCGTCTATGGCCGCACCAAGCTGTTCGTGGAGCACATCCTGAACGACTATCACAACACCTACGGGCTGAAATACGCCGCCTTCCGCTATTTCAACGCCGCCGGCGCCGACCCGAAGGGCCGCGTGGGCGAATGGCACGAACCGGAGCCGCACCTGATCCCGGTGGTGCTGGAGGTGGCCGAAGGCCGGCGCGACCACATCAAGATCTTCGGCACCGACTACCCCACCCGCGACGGCTCCTGCATCCGCGACTTCATCCACGTGATGGACATCGCAGACGCGCACATCCGCGCGCTGGAATACCTGCGCGAAGGCGGCAAGAGCGGGCCGTTCAACCTGGGCTACGGCACGGGCACTTCCGTTATCGAGGTCATCGAGATGTGCCGCAAGATCACCGGGCATCCCATTCCGGCCATCCCGCATGACCGCCGCCCCGGCGACGGCGCGGTTTCCATCGCCGACTGCTCCAAGGCCTTCAATGAGATGGGCTGGCAGCCGAAGCACGGCGACCTGGAGGACATCATCGCCACCGCCTGGGCCTGGCAGCAGAAGCTGGCGACCTTGCGCGAGCGCGCGGCGGCGGAAGACGAAGAGGAACCGAACAGCGGGGCCAGCGCGGCCTGAACGCCCACCTCAAACGCCAGCGGAGAACGCCATCCGGGCGGCCTGTTAACCAGTTCGCGCAAGGGGCTGGCGGATCGTTCAAATTCGAACGACTCCGCTAACGCGGCGTTATGGGCGGGGCGGTAAAATTTGGCTCAAATGCGCATGGTGCGCCCTGCGTTCATGTGGAGAGCCCATCTGCGCCAATACGAAACCGATTCAACATCGCTGCCAAGGGGGCACAAGACATCATGAAGCCGCTTTCACCCTTCTACCTCGACCTGACGGAAGAGGAAATCGCCGCCATCCAGGAGGAAATGGGGCGCATCCTGCGTTCCGGCCAGCTCATCCTGGGCGAGAACACCGAGA
>JALVSR010000050.1 GCA_027024225.1 Hyphomicrobiales bacterium
GTGGGGGCGCGTTTCAGCGCAAGAATCAAACGAGATGATCGAGGTGATCATGAAAGGACACATCATCCGCTACCGCCTGCTCACCGGCCCGGACGACGCCAGCTTCTGCCGCCGCGTCTCCGAGGCGCTGGAACAGGGCTGGGAACTTTACGGCTCGCCCTCCATATCCGTGAGCGGAGAAAAGGTCATGGTGGCGCAGGCGGTTGTCATGCGCGAAAAGGCGTGATTTTCTCCGTGCCGGAACGCGAACGCGCCGTTCGCCTCCGAAACCGAAGCGGGCGTGGCGGAACCGGTAGACGCAGCGGACTTAAAATCCGCAGGGCGCAAGCCCGTGAGGGTTCGACTCCCTCCGCCCGCACCAGCATTTTTTCCGCTTGCGCTCGCAACCACATCATGCGTCTCGCGAAAAAGGGCGCGGTATGTTATCGTTTCGCATGAATAGGGAAGCCAAACAACTCGTGCTGGCCGGAGCGACGTCCTGAAAATCGTCGGGACAACAACAACAAACCCGGAGACGCAAGCCATGCCACAGGAAAGGCAACAGAATTTGCAGGATGTTTTTCTCAACCACGTGCGCAAGAACAAGGTTCCGGTCACCATCTTCCTGGTCAACGGCGTGAAGCTGCAGGGTATCATCACCTGGTTCGACAATTTCTGCGTATTGCTGAAACGTGACGGGCATCCTCAGCTGGTTTACAAGCACGCCATCTCGACAGTCATGCCGCAAAGCCCCATATCCCTGCATGAGGAACCCGGCGAATGAACACCCTGATCGCCGGTGACATGAATGAAGATGGCGTCAGAGGGCGCAAACTGGAAAACACATGAGCAAGAAATCCCGTCGCCGCAAACAGGCGGCACGCAATGAAATCGTCTTTCAGGTGGAAGAGAAAAAGCCCACCCGCGCCTGTATCATCCACCCCGACATGACGGCCCTGCCCATGCAGACGGCGGGCCCCGATGCGACATCCGATACCGTCCTTGCAGTCAACGCGGCCATGCGCGACCCTGCCCGACAGCTGCAGGAAGCCGTCTCGCTGGCCGAGGCCATCGATCTGGACGTGCGCGACGCCCTTGTCGTGCCCGTGCGCAAGGTGGTTTCCGCCACCCTGATCGGCGGTGGCAAGGTGGAGGAGCTGAAGGAGCGAATCGACAAGGCCGAAGCCGAGCTTGTCATCATTAACACCCACCTCTCGCCCGCACAGCAGCGCAATCTGGAGAAGGCCTGGGAGGTGAAGGTGCTGGACCGCACCGGCCTGATCCTGGAGATCTTCGGCCGCCGCGCCAGCACCAGGGAAGGCCGCCTGCAGGTGGAGCTGGCGCACCTGGAATATCAGCGCACGCGGCTGGTGCGCTCCTGGACGCATCTGGAGCGTCAGCGCGGTGGCGCGGGTTTCATGGGCGGCCCCGGTGAAACGCAGATCGAGATTGACCGCCGCATCCTGAAGAACCGCATCGCCCGCATCAGGAAACAATTGCAGGAGGTAGCGCGCACCCGCGAGCTGCACCGCAAGACCCGGCGCAAGACGCCCTGGCCCGTGGTGGCGCTGGCCGGATACACCAACACCGGCAAGTCCACCCTCTTCAACCGCCTCACACGGGCGGAAGTGCTGGCGAAAGACCAGCTCTTCGCCACGCTCGACCCCACCATGCGGCTCGTCCGCCTGCCGGCGGGGCGCGAGGTGGTGCTGTCCGACACCGTGGGATTCATTTCCGACCTGCCCACCACGCTGGTGGCGGCCTTCCGCGCCACGCTGGAGGAGGTGGTGGAAGCCGACCTGATCCTCCACGTGCGCGACATGCACGACGAGGACGAGGCCCGCGCCCAGAAGGAAGACGTGTTGCAGGTATTGGCCGAGCTGGGCATCGGCGAGGACAAGCCCGTCATCGAGGTGTGGAACAAGGCCGACCTGTGGGACGCGGACACCCGCGCACGGCTGAAAAAGCTGGCGGCGAAGCGCGATGACGTGGTCATCACCTCCGCGCTGACCGGCGAAGGATTGGACGAATTGCAGGAACGCATCGCCGAGAAGCTGGCGGAGAAATCCGCCGTGCGCCGGCTGCGCCTGTCTCATGCCGAAGGCGCGGAGCTGGCCTGGTGTTATCGGCACGCCGAGGTGATGGAGCGTGCAGACGACGAGGAGGGCGTGGTCCTGACCCTGCGCCTCCCCCCGGCGGAGCTCTCCCGCGCCGAGCGCCGCTTTGGTCCGCGCCTGCAGGAAGACGGCGCCCTCGCCCACGCCGGGCAAGCGGCGCGCCAGGCGGCGGAATAACACCATCTTGCACAAAGGCCGACCGGTGAAACCACCCCGCGCCCTCACTCAAGCCCTTGCCTTTCACAATTTGGGGGATTGGGTGGGAACGCGGGGTGGTGGATGGAGCTTTCATGCATTTTGATATGAGATGGCCCGCCCCGCGCGCCACCCAGGGCACGAACACGAAAAGGACGGCCGGGGAAAGCCCCGGCCGCCGCGCTTTGTGTTTTTCCGAGCCGTCTATTCCGTCAGGTGCAGGTCCACCAGGTCGGTGGCGATCTTTTCGAAGACCTTTTCCAGCTGGCCGCTTTTCACGTCATAGGAGCCCAGCGTGGAGCACCCCTGCAACAGTGACTTGATGGTCCTGTTCCTCACCTCGAAAGTGATGGTGATGATATCCGCGTTGCGTTTGCCCGTGGCCGGGTTGGTGGCCTTGATGTTGTTGCACAGCTCCGTGAGCATCCTGTTGGCGTAGGCGACATTGTGCTCCTGATGATCACGATACAGCCGGTCTCCGCGCCTGTCGGGCGCACGCGTATTGGCGCCATCGGTCATCAGGACGATGATCTTGCGCACGTCCGAATCGCTCGACCCCTGGTCGAAGGGCTTGCCGGGCGAGAGCACCCGCCATCCCCACACCAGCCCGGAGGGGATGTAGGTGTAACCATCGGCCTTCAGCGCCCGGATTTTCTGCTTCAACCTGCGCAGATTGTCCTTGAGCGAAGTCAGCGGCGTCAGCGGCGTGCCGCACTTGTTGCGTTCGTTCACGTACCAACCATCGTAATGCGTGACGGGATGGCTCGGCCGCCGCGGATGGTTCATGACGCCCGGCACCTTTTCACCGCCATAGCCCTCGTCCTTCAGGTTAAGGGGATATTCGCGCGAGCCCACGCACCCTTCCCACCTGATTTTCGCCGAGGGATTCCAGGTGGTCCAGTAACATTTGCCAGTCTTCACGTATTCCGACTTCACGCATTTCCAGCCCGATTTCCACGTGCATTTGCGCCTTCTGTTCGGACTGTCCGGATTGCCCTCCCACCAGCAATGCTTCCATGTGCGCCATTTCCTCTTGTGACAAACCCACTTGCCGGGACAGTGCTTGTATCTCACGCTCTTTCTGGCCGTCACATCCGGATCCACCTTGATCCAGCTGGCATGGCGATATTTCCTGCCCACGTTCACATATTCCGCGAAAGGCACGATGGCCACCTTGAAGGCGTTCGGATCATCGGGGAGCCTGGCGTGGATGGTATCCAGAAACTTCGCCGCGGCCCTTTTCAGCTCTCTCATTTTCCGGCCCTGCATGGAGCCCGTGGTATCCAGAACCAACGCCACTTCCGTGCGGCCGATGGCGGCTTTCGCCGCCGACTTCACCCCGATGCTCATGCTGTCCAGGCCCGCCAGCCTGATGAATGTGGTGGGAAAGTCCGCCACCACGCTGACCTGAAGATGCCTGTCCGTCCGGTCCAGATGAATTCTCTTTTCCTTGATGGCCAAAAGCTGCTCCAGCCTGGAATCCAGCGAGGCCTTCAGGTGGTGGTCAAAATACCGCCGCAGGTCCGCCTGCGTGATGGAGCCGTTCTTGTTGAAATACGCATAGGTGGCCAGGGTGGCGCTATCCACCGCCGCTTGCAGCTTCGAACGCGCCGCAAGAAAGCGGGCATAATCGGCCGCGCCTCCCGCCATGAGCAACATTGCCGGCAACGCCACCGAAACGATGATGGCCACGGCGCCATTTTCGTTTTTGCCGAACTTGCCGAAACGTTCACGCGCCTTCCGTATACCAGGCCGTTTCCAGATCTGACTCATTCCTTCAACCCGCTTGTTGCATCAGGACACACTGCTTTTGCTGTGTTTCTACACGAAAGAGTTGAAGGACATGTGTATGAGTTGTGGAAAATTTTAATGAAGGGAGCAAGGCGGACGCTGGTTGTACCCGCTCAGATGGCGCAATCCGTCTCATGCGCATGAAAAAACGCCGCCACCGCCTTCTTGTGGCGCACATCTCCCACCGCGTTCATGTGGTTGCGCCCTTCCAGCACCACCAGCTCCGTTTCCGGCAAAAGTTCCATCAGCGGCGCCGGCTCTCCGGCGATGGAGTCATCTTCTCCCACCACCACCAGCACCGGCATGGAAAGATTGCGCAAGTCTTGCCCCCGCAAGGGCACCCGCGAAGCCGTGATGCACACCGCCAGCGCCTTCAGATCGCTGCCCGTGCGCTCGGCGAATTGCCGGAAGCCTTTCGCCCAGGGTGGAATGGAAGGGTCTTCGTCAGGATTTTCGCTCAGCAGCGCGCGGGCGATTTCTTCCGATCCCCCCACCCCGCGGATGAGGTTGCCCGCCATGCCCGAAAGAACCAGTGCGCAAACGCGCTCCGGGTGCGCGATGGCCAGGAAGGTCGCCACCCGCGCACCCATGGAATAGCCCATGACGAAGGCGCGCGGGATGTTCAGATGATCCATCAGCCGCCGCACGTCTTCCGCCATGGCAGGCGCGGCGTAACGCTCCGGCTCATACAGTTTCTCGCTTTGCCCATGACCGGGAAAGTCCGGCACGATGACACGAAAGCCCTCGCCTGCCAGGAAGTCCGTCCAGCCGGTGGACACCCAGTTCACCCGGCCGTTGGAGGCAAACCCGTGCAGCAACAAAACCGGCACGCCGTTTTCCGGTCCGAACAGCTCGTAATGAATGCTGATACCCGCCGAATCGAATTCGGGCATGTTTTCCGCTCCGCGTCATCCCGCATCTTTGCAAAGTTTCCCCAATGTGCTACCCGCAGTGCCAGCGGCATGACAAGGGGAATGCGCGGCATGGCGAAGGAAATCACCCTGCTGTTTCACAACGACATGGGCGTGGAAGAAATCCGCACCGGCGCGCGGCACGTGGGCTGCTGCGGCGCCACCCCGCCCATGGATCACCCGCACGTCTATTATCACCTGGAGGAAGGCGGCGCGGTGCGCTGCTCCTACTGTTCCACCGTCATCCGCCACGATCCCACGCTGGCCGAAGACGCCTGCGAACCGGCGGAAGCCCTGTTGGAAAAGCGCTGAGCGACCCTTTTTGCAGCTCCTTCGTTCATCGGGCAACACGACCCGCAATGCCGCTCACGCCGCCGGCAGATTCAGCGTCAGCCCGTCGTATCCCGGCTCCACGCCCTCGGGCAGGGTTTTCTTCAGCGTGGCGTAGTCCATCAGCACGCCCATGTTGGTAAGAATGGTGCGCTTCGGCTTCAGCCGTTCCACCCATCGCAGCGTCACGTCCAGCACGAAGTGCGTCGGATGTGGTTCAGAGCCGGGGCGGAAGGCATCGACGATCCACACATCAAGGCCTGTCAGCGCCTCGATGCTGCACTCAGGGATATCATTCAGATCCGGCGTGTAGGCCAGCCCGCCAATGCGGAAACCATAGGAGCGGATGATGCCGTGTTCCAGCTCGAACGGCATGGCGAGGATTGGCCCGCCAGCGCCCTCGATGGCCACCTCCCGGCCCGCCTTGATGAGGTTCAGCTCCAGAATGGGCGGATACGGGCTGCCCGCCGGGGTGGTGAAGCAATAGCCGAACCTGTCTTGCAACACCTGCGCGGTGCGGGCGTTGGCATATACCGGCACGCGCTGGCGCCCGCAGTTGAAATAGACCCCGCGCAGATCGTCTATGCCATGCAAATGATCGGCGTGTTCATGGGTGTAGAGCACGCCGTCCAGCGTGGCCACGTCGGCCGCGTTCATCTGCTCGCGAAAGTCCGGCCCGGTGTCGATGACCACCCGCGTCTCCGCCCCGGCCGCGTTGCGCCGGCGCACCAGCAGGGCGCAGCGGCGGCGGCGGTTTTTCGGCTCGTTCGGGTCGCACTTGCCCCAGTCGTTGCCCACGCGCGGCACTCCGCCCGAATGCGAACAGCCCAATATGGTGAATTCGTAGATGTCCGCCATGCCCCCTGCCCCGCTCATGCGGCCCGCGCGAACACGTCGGGCCGCCGCGCCTTTGAAAACAGCCGGAAGAAATTCTCCGAGGTGATGCGCGCCAGCTCTTCAGCCGGAACACCCCTCAAATCGGCCAGATACCGCAAGGTCACGGCCGTGTGCGCCGGCTCGCAGATGCGCCCGCGGTACGGCTCCGGCGCCAGGAACGGCGCGTCGGTTTCCACCAGCAACCGCTCCATGGGCACCAGCTCGGCCGCCTTGCGCACCTCCTCGCTCTTCTTGAACGTCAGGATGCCGGAAAACGAGACGTATCCCCCCAGCTTCACCGCCTCTTCCGCCAGCCACGGCGCGGAGGAGAAACAGTGCATGACGAAGGGAAAGGCGCCCTTCTCCGTTTCCTCGCGCAGCATTTCGGCGGTGTCCTCTTCCGCCTCGCGCGTGTGAATGACCAGCGGCAGGCCCGTCTCGCGCGCCGCCGCAATATGCTCGCGGAACACGTCCCGCTGCACATCGCGCGGGCTGCGGTCGTAGAAATAGTCCAGCCCCGCCTCGCCGATGGCAATGACCTTCGGGTGCTGCGCCAGCTCGACGAGCTTCTCCGCGCTCACCATGTCTTTCTCGGCCTCGGCATGATGCGGATGCGTGCCCACGGAAGCCCACACATCGTCGAACCGCTCGGCCATGGCCAGCACGTCAGGGAACGTCTCCAGCTTCGTGGAAATGGTGAGCATGCCGCCCACGCCCACGTCATGCGCGCGGGCCACAACGGCCTCCGGCTCCTTCGCCAGCGTGCCGTAGGTCAGGTGACAGTGCGAATCCACGAACGGCGCGCCCACTGGCTGAATGGGCGGCAGTTCGCGCTTCTTCTTCTTGCCGCCTTGCTCCGGCGTGCCTTGCGCCTGCTGGCTCATGCCTACTCACCCTTTTCGGTCTCTTCTTCCTTTTCCACGTAACGCGGAAACACCGGCGTCGGCCGCGCGATTTCACGACCCGGCGGCAGCCGGCCGGCCTCGCCCAGCACGGCGAAATCGCGCTCATCCGCACCCGCACTCACGAGATCGAGCATCTTCACCCCCGATGCCGGCATGTAGGGCTGAATGAGAATGCCGAACTGCCGCACCGCTTCGGCCGTCACGTAGAGCACCGTTTTCATCCGCTCCGGATCCGTCTTGCGCAAGGCCCACGGTTCCTGTGATGCGAAATAGCGGTTCGCCTCCGCCACCGCGCGGAAGATGGCATCCAGCGCCTTGTGCAATGCCTGCACTTCATGGTGTTTGCGAAGTTCCGGAATCAGGTTGTCAACCTGTTCCAGCAAGGCCTTGTCTTCCTGCGTGAATTCGCCCGGCTGCGGAATCGCCCCATCGCAGTATTTGTAGATCATCGACAGCGAGCGCTGCGCCAGGTTGCCAAGGTCGTTGGCGAGATCCGCATTGATGCGGTTCACGATGGCCTCGTGCGAATAGTTGCCGTCCTGCCCGAACGGCACCTCGCGCAGGAAGAAATATCGCACGCTATCGACGCCGTATTCCTTGATGAGGTCAAAGGGGCTGACCACGTTACCGATGGACTTCGACATCTTCTGCCCGCGGTTGAACAGGAACCCGTGGCCGAACACCCGCTTCGGCAGCTCGATGCCGGCGGACATGAGGAACGCCGGCCAATAGACGGCGTGGAAGCGAATGATGTCCTTGCCGATGACGTGCAGATTCGCCGGCCAGTATTTCCAGCGCGGATTGGTCTCGTCAGGAAAGCCAACGCCGGTGAGATAGTTCGTCAGCGCGTCCACCCACACGTACATCACATGCCCCGGCGCGTCCGGCACCGGCACGCCCCAGTCAAACGTGGTGCGCGATACCGAAAGGTCCTGCAGGCCCGACTTGACGAAGGAAATCACCTCGTTGCGCCGTTCCGGCGGGCCGATGAAGTCCGGGTTTTTCTCATACAGCTCCAGCAGCCTGTCCTGATAGGCGGAAAGGCGGAAAAAGTAGCTCTCCTCCTCCATCCACTGCACTTCCGTGCCGGTGGGCGCCAGCTTTTGCCCGCCCTCGCCCTCTATCAGCTCGTCTTCCGCGTAATAGGCCTCGTCCCGCACCGAATACCACCCCGCATACTTGCCAAGGTAGATATCGCCGTTGGCCGCCATGCGCCGCCAGATCTCCTGCGCCGCGCGGTAATGGCGCTCTTCCGTGGTGCGGATGAAATCGTCGTTGGAACAGTTGAGCGCCTTGACCATCTCCATGAACTTCGGCGCCATCATGTCCACGAACTCGCGCGGGCTCATGCCCATTTTCGCCGCCGTCTGCTGGATTTTCTGCCCGTGCTCGTCCGTACCGGTCAGGAAGAACACGTCATGTCCGTCCAGCCGCTTGAAACGGGCCAGCGCGTCCGTGGCCAGCGCCTCGTAGGCGTGGCCGATGTGCGGCTCGCCATTGGGGTAGGAAATGGCGGTGGTGATGTAGAATGTCGGCTTTTCTTTCTGCTGGCTGCTCATGGGCGCAATGCTCCGCGGGATTTCGGGATTTTCCTTCACTCCTGCGCCGTTTTTTGAACCTTGCGCCCGCCCTTTTCAAGTCCGCTGATTTCTTGCCGCGAAATGGCGCGGATCAATGCCGCTGGATAAAGCGCCGTTGCGCATCTTTCCGCATGATTTGCGCGAACATCCGCCGCTCCTGCGGCGTCATCGCCACCACCAGCTCGCGCAGCATGCGCAAAACCGCCTCGCGGGCCTGGGCCTCGGCCTCCCGCATGGCGCGCAAGGCCGCATCAAGCCCCGCCGGGTCGAAATTCTCCCGCTTCAACGCATGCATCAGCGCAGCCCGCGCCCGCGCCAGCCGCCGGAAAGCCTGCACGACCTCACGGCGGTGTTTGCGCATGTGCCGCCGCAATGCGCGGCGCCGCTCTTTCGGCAGTCGGTGGAGGAACTTGCGCACGCTGGCCATCACCAGCCCCGGCCGCGCCAGCGCCAGATGTGCGCGCATCTTCTTTCCGTTTTTTCCGGCAACTGGCCCGCCCTTGCGGGCTTCACCAGCCAGCTTCATGTCGGAGAAGAAAAACGGCTCCGCCCCGTGCCGCATCCACACCATGGCCCCGATGGCGCCCAGAATGAGCATGTTCAACGACAGCGAGACGGCCAATGCCATCCACGCCCAACGGCGCCAGCCAGGGTTGCTCGCCCCCGCCGGTCCATCGTTTTCACCGTTTCGCCCAGAAGCCATGTTCTCATCCCTTGTGCTCACAACTCCTCTCCGTCAGGTTCCGCCGCCAACTCCAGGATCAGCTCCAGCTCATCCCCGGCATCAGCCAGCAACACTTCCTCCACCGGCGCCAGCGCGCCCGAAAGCCCCAGCCAGACGCCCAGCAACAGCGAGGCGGCAATGGGCACCGCCATCCACCACGGCGCCGGGCGCGCGTGCCGCCCGCGCACGGCCGCGGGATGCATGACCACCGGCTCATGCCCAGGCTGCTCTTTCGCGCCGCGCAGCTCATCCGCATGCCGTGGTGCCTCCCGCGCCGAAGATGCATCCGCCACCGCCTCGATACGCGCCAGCAGGTCTTCCGCCGGTTCCGGCACGGCGCTTGCGCGCAACAGGTCGTCCAGCGCCCGCGCCTCGGCCAGCAAGGCCCGCGCCTCTTCGCTTTCCAGCAGCAGCGCCTGCGCCGGAGCACGCACTTTGGCGGGCCAGCGGCCCATGTCCGCTCCGTGCGCATCCAGCAACTGCCGGAACTCCTCCAGATTCATCTCTCGCGTTCCGTCATTCATCATGCCCGGCCTCCCCGGTTCCGTTCCCTGGCCACGCTTTTGCCATCCGAACGCACATCCTCCCGCAACAATTCCTTCAGTTTGCGCCGCCCGCGCGCCAGCAGCGATTCCACCGCTTCAACGGATGTTTCCAGGATCCGCGCGATCTCGCCATTCGAGTGCCCCAGATCATGCGCCAGCGTTATGGCCAGCCGCTGGCGCTCGGGCAATTGCGCAATGGCCGCCTGCACCCTTCGAGCCTGCTGCGCCTTCATGGTCGCCTGCTCCGGATCTGGTGCTGGGTCTTGCAGCCGTTCCGCCGACGTCTCGTCATCCAGCGGCTCCGGCCGCTTGCGCCGCAATCTGTCCGTGGCCAGATTGGCCGCCACCCGCGCCAGCCAGTGACTGAACTCGCCCCGCGCGGCATCGAACGCTTCCGGCTTCTGCCAGATGCGCAAGAAAACCTCCTGCGCCAAATCATCCGCCGCTTCTGCGCTGCCCAGCAGGCGCCAGCCAATGGCCCGCACCCGCTGCAAATGCCGCCGCGCCAACACGGAAAAGGCCGCGCCGTCGCCATTGCGCACGGCGGCCATCAATTCCTCGTCCGGCGTGTTATCCGTCAGGTGCGCCATGCGGCCCCTTGGTCGAAAGCTGGCCAGCTCCAGGGAACGGCCCGGGCGGGTGGCGGCACCCACCACCCGCCCCGACCTTGCAGTGTATAACGTAGCAGCACGTTGTGCGTTATTGTGGCTGCGGGCCATGGCCACGGTGCATCTTGCCCTTCCAGCCGCACTTCTTGCGGCCCTTCATGCCACGCCCCTGCCATTTGCCGAACCGGCGCACCCTTGCCAGCTCCTCGCGCGATACCTTGCCATCGGCGTTCACATCCGCCCGCCTGAACAGGCGCGCGCCCTTCGCCTCGAACTCCTCCTTCGTTACGATGCCATCGCCGTTGTCATCCAGCCGCGCCAGGAAGCGGTAACGCATGCGCACCTTTTTCCGCTCCAGCCGCTTCGCAATGACCCGATCGATCTCCGAGGCATCCACCTTGCCATCCTTGTTGGCGTCCAGCTCCGCGAAGCGCTTCTGCTTATAGGCGGCCAGCTCGTTCTTCGTGACGACGCCATCCTTGTTGACATCCATTTCCCGGAACCTCGGCGCCGGCCCGCCCTTGCCAGGACCGAAACCACCGGAGCCAAAGCCGCCACCAAAGCCACCAGGTCCGGCCACCGCTAGCGCACCGGCACCGCCAATGACGCCAAGGCCCAGCAGGGCAACCATGATCTTGCGGGAAGTTTTCATCCGTCTCACTCCATTCATTCAGAGGGGTTTTCACCTGAACACCACCGGATGCATTCCCTTGAGCAAGCACCCACATGGGTATTGCATCCGGCCTCACCCCTCTTACGAACGGGCGCGGATTTTCCGTCGCGGTTTTCTGCGATTTTTTCCGAAGGATTCATCCACGAAAAACTCAGGCCGCGCTGACGCTTCCCGCCACGTGCGCAAGGCGGGTGAGCATTCCGGCAATGAATTGCCGCCTGTCCAGGTTCACCGCCTCCAGCGCGCCCAAGCGCTCGCGCAGCTCGGCCAGCAATTCCGCCAGCCTGTCCGCGCGGGCCACCTGGCCCGCCTGCGCCGCCAGCAGCATTTGCCGGTGCAGCCATTGCTCCATCAGCTCGGTGAACAGCAGGAAATCCGCCCGCGCCTGCCTGCTCGCCAGCGCCTGCGCCACGCGGGTGAAGACGGCCTGTTGCGCCGTGCCCTGCCCTGCCCCCCCGGTGCTCAGCACCCGCTCCACCTCTTCCCACAGTTCCGGCGCGCCGCTCGTGGCAAGGTCCAGCGCCCGCCCCGGCGAGCCTGCGGCCTGTGCTATCGCCTTCTCAAGCCGCTCTGGCGCCACCTCCGCCAGTGCCTCAAGCCCTTCCAGCGCGGCGCGCACCTGTTCTGCCGAAAGCGCGGATAGCGGCACATGCAGGCAACGCGAGCGAATGGTGGGCAGCAGCCTGCCCGGCGCGTGCGCCAGCAGAAAGAAGAATGTTTCCGGCGGCGGCTCCTCCAGGACTTTCAGGATGGCATTGGCAGTTTCGCGGTTCATCTCGTCGGCCACGTCCACCACCACCACGCGCCTGCCACCCTGCGAGGCTTTTAGCGACAGGAAATGCCCCAGCGCGCGGGCGTCTTCCACCGCCATGCGCGCGCGCAACTTGCCCTTCTTGTCGCGCGAGCGCCGGAGCAGAAAGAAATCCGGGTGCGCCCCGGCCGCCAACTGGTGAAACACCGGATGATCCGGCGCCACGCCCTGTTCCGGCGCCTCGGCGATGCTTTCCCCCGGATATGCCAGCAACAACCGCGCCAGGTGCCATGCCAGCGTGGCCTTGCCCACGCCCGGCGCGCCGGAAATGAGCCATGCATGATGCGCCCGCCCACCGGCGAAGGCGCGCAACACCTGTTCGCGCGCCTGCTCGTGACCCACCAGCCGCAGCTGTTTCGCGGGCAGCAGAATGCGCTCTTCCTGCCTGTCGTCCTCCGCGCTCATGAAGGGTCTTCCGTCTTCAGGCGTTCCAGCAACGGCGCCACGGCCCGCCACACGTCCGCCGCCACCTCCTCCGGCGGCCGCGCCGCATCGATGATGACGCAGCGGGAGGGATTCTCCTCCGCGATGCGAAGATACGCCTCGCGCAGCTTGCGGTGAAAGGAAAGACCGAAGCGCTCGAAGCGGTCTTCCCGCTCTCCCCGCGTCTGCGACTGCTCTTCCATGCGCGATCGGGTGCGCGAAAGCCCCTTTTCCGGAGCGATGTCCAGGATGATGGTCATGTCCGGCACCGTCTCTCCCACCACGTCGCGCTCCAGCGCATCGATGAGCGAAAGCGGGCAGTCCCCGGCATACCCCTGGTAGGCCCGGGTGGAGTCCATGAAACGGTCGGAAATCACCACCTTTCCCGCCGCCAGCGCCGGGCGAATGAGCCGGCGCAAGTGATCGTCCCGCGCCGCGTAGTTCAGCAGCGCCTCGGCGGTGGAGGAAAGCGTCTCTGGCTCACCCGTAACCAGCAGGGCGCGGATGCGCTCGGCCATCTCCGTGCCGCCCGGCTCGCGCGTGGTCAGCACTGCGCGCCTTACCTCCTCGCGCAGGCGCTGGGCCAGCAATTTCACCTGCGTGGACTTGCCGCCGCCCTCGCCGCCCTCGAACGTGATGAAAAGCCCACGCCTCATGCCGCCACGCACCTCTTGCCCAACCCCGCCTCGTGCCGCTCAGCCGCCTCAGCCGCCCAGCAACCACACCTTCAGCGTATCGAAGGCCCGGCCCCACATGTCCGCATCTTCCGCCACGCTCTCTCCGGTGTAGAGCGGGTAACGCGCCACCACCTTCTTGTTCACGTACACCAGCAGCTCCCCCACCGGCATGCCCGCGGAAACCGGCGCCACCAGCGGCGCCTTCACTTTCGCCACCAATCCTGCCCGCCTTCGCTCCGCGTTGGTGAGGCGCACCACGATGTCCTTTTTCGTTACCAAGGGCACCTTGTCTTTCTCGCCACCCCACACCCGCACTTTCGTCACTTTCTCACCGGCCTTGAACAGGGTGATGGGCCTGAACTGCGCAAAGCCCCAGTTGAGGATGTTGCGCGCCTCCTTCGCGCGCTCAGCCTTGGAGCGCAGCCCCGTGAACACGGCAATCAGCCTGCGCCCGTCGCGCCTGGCCGAGGCCACCAGCGAATAACCGGCCTCTTTCGTGTAGCCCGTCTTCACGCCATCCGCGCCGGGATATTTGCCAAGCAGCGGGTTGCGGTTGTGCTGCTTGATCTTGTTCCAGATGAACTCACGCTCGGAATACAGCTTGTAATATTCGGGGAACTCGCGGATGAGATAGCGCGCCGCCATGGCCAGCTCGCGCGCCGTCATGCGGTGTTTCGGGTGCGGCAGGCCGGTGGCGTTGGCGAAATGCGAGCGCGTGAGCCCCAATTTCTTGCGCGCAAATTCGTTCAGCCTCTCGGCAAAGGCCTCTTCCGTCCCGGCGATGCCCTCCGCCAACGCGATGGCCGCGTCATTGGCCGAGATGACGGCCACCGCGCGGATGAGGTCGCGCACCTTTATGCGCTCGTGCGGCTTGGCGAACATGGTGGAGCCGCCCGACGGCGCGCCGCCCCGCTTCCAGGCATTCACCGAAACCTCGAATTCATCGTCTTCCGAAAGTTTTCCCCGCCGGATGAGGTCGAACACGTAAAGCAAGGTGACGATCTTGCTCATGCTGGCGGGCGGAATGAGATCGTCGGCCTTTTTCTTGAAAAACACGGTGCCGGATTCGGCATCCATGACGATAACGTTGCGCGCCTTCGTCTTCAGCTCACCCGCAAGCGCGGCGGTGGAAAAAGGCGGCGCCAGCAAGGCAACGAATATGAAAAGGCACAAGAACATGAACGGCAGAGAAAGAGCGCCCGTTTTCCACCCGGTCATTTCCCGCCCCCGTCCGAAATAGTCGATTGCCTGCACACCAGGCCTGGCGGCACGATGCCGCGATGCGTCATGGAGCAATGTAGATGCTTTGCCAGCGGCCAACAACAGCCGCGCGCGCACCACGCACAGGTTTGATGACTGGCCGGCCAGGAGCCGCCAGCCTCAGGCGGAAATGTGGCGCACCCGCCCTTCCCCCAACACCTCGCTTGCTATCTTGGCGAGCATGGGGTCAAGAGTGGCCAGCACCGCACCGCGAGCCTGCGCCAGCGCCAGCGCGGCAGCCGGCGGCAGCCCCAGGCCATGCGCGCCGGCCAGCTCGGCCGCCCGGCCCATCAGGGGAGCGTCCGTCACCAGCGCATGCAGAAGCGGCGTGATGAACCGGGGCATTTCAGAGGCGTCCGCAGCGCTCATGTGGCCATCGCGCACCAGGCGCAATGCGCCTTCCACCGCCTCGGCCAAGGCCGATTCCGTCGCCAGCAGGGCCACGCCCTCCTCCAGCAGCCCCGCCGCCCTGGACGAGGCCGGCGTCTGCACCGCCCAGGCCAGCAGCACCGACCCATCGATAACCAACATGTCGTCCCGCCCGCTCACGCGCGTTTCCTCCCCAGCGCCGTCAACAGGTCAAAGGCGCCCGCCCGCCGCGTGCGCCCACGCATCTCCGCCAGCGCCAATATCAGCCGCGCCCGCTCCTCCGCCAGTGCCGCGTTCAGAATGGCGGCGGCCTCGGCCTGTGCCTTGCGGTTGTTGGCGCGCGCCCGCGAATCCAACAACCGCCGCGCCCATGGCGGCAATTTCGTCACGTCCACGGCCGGCGCCAGCGTCGTCTCGGCCCCCAGGCCCACCTTGCCCGGTTGCTTGCGCGCGGGCGCATTCGCGGATGTCGCGCCGGGTCGTGGCGCAGGCGAGGCCTTCGGTTCCGATGTCCGGGGCACGGCGGCGGGGTTGGCCACCGGTTCGCCGCTCACCCGAACGAAGGTCACCTTGCGCCCGCTCAGGTCCACCCCGCGCGTTTCCCAGCCGGCATCCTTCCATCCGCGAATCTGCGACTGCCCGGAGGCCGAATTGGCCCACCAAGACTGGTACCTGTAGGCCGATTCCGGCAGTGAAAACCCGAGGATATCCTCCAGCTCGGCGAAGGATAGCGTGACACTGTGTTCTTCGCGCTCCCGCAGAAACCGGGTCAATGGCGCATATTTGCCCATGAGCGTATCCCCCACACCCCTCTCACGGCTATAAAACATGCAAATCGCATGTTGCACAACCTCGCATGGAAACCGGGCCCGACAGGCATGACCATTCCGCCGGAACTGACGCAAATCCTGAAAGGCGCCTTGCCACACGCGCTCCGGCCTTTCGGCAGGAACCAGGCCAGGCGTCTGCCCCCGGATCCGGGATCTTACGTGCTGGTGCTGAGGCTGGATGAAACACTGGTGCTGACCCGCCGCTTCGCCGGGCACGAGCTGGCGCCGGGCTGGTATGCCTACCTCGGCAGCGCCCGCGGCCCCGGCGGATTGCGCGCGCGGCTTTCACGGCACTTGCGAAAGGAGAAAAAGGCGCGCTGGCACGTGGATCAACTCACCATGCGCGCGGTCGAAGCATGGGCCTTGCCCTTTGCCGATGCATCAGACGAAGGCGCGGCCGAACAAATGACCGAATGCACACTGACGCAACGCCTGCTGGCCATGGAAGCGTTCACCTCCCCCCTGCCCGGCTTCGGCAGTTCGGACTGCTCGCGATGCGCAAGCCACCTGCTGATGTGGCATCCCCCGCGGTCAAGCTCATGAACAAAACCCACTCCCCGAGGCTTGCTCGTCACCCCGGCTTGCGCCCAGTAGTGTCCAAGAAAAATCTACCTTGGCTCAAAAAAGCTCGGGATTGTTCCGCACTTACGGTAAAATCAGGTTTGTGAAGCTTGATTTGCCGCAAGCGCAGGAACAATCCCGATGTTTGAA
>JALVSR010000051.1:0-2449 GCA_027024225.1 Hyphomicrobiales bacterium
ATGCGGATCAGGATTTCGTAGTGCATCGGGTCGCTGTCGTCGGCGATCGGCAGGATCGGCTGGTAATGCAGCTCGAAACGGTTCTCGTCGAGGGCATTCTGGATTCGCACCAGCCAATGAGCCTCGCCCCGGCGGTTGGAGATCTCGACATCGTCCGGGCTGTAGATGTGCACCCGGTTGCGCCCGGCATCCTTGGCCGCGTAACAGGCGGAATCGGCAGCCTTGAACACCTCGTCGAGATCGGGGCTGTTGCGATCCACCACCACCAGGCCGATGCTGACACCCACCTGGAAGGACTGATCCTGCCAGCCGAAGCGGAAATCCTCGACCGCGGCACGGATGTTCTCCGCCACATTCACCGCCGGAGCCAATTCGCAATCGCTGAGGATGATCGCGAATTCATCACCACCTAGCCGCGCCAGGGTATCCGCTCCCCGGATGCGGGCACGGAAGATGTCGGCCAGCTGACGCAGCAGTTCGTCGCCGGCAGCATGGCCGCAGGTGTCGTTGACCACCTTGAACTTGTCCAGGTCCATGAAGCAGAGACAGTGCTCGCTCTCCTCCTCGCGCGCAGTCTCGATCAGCTTTTCCAGCCGGCGCTCGAACTCGCGCCGGTTGACCAGGGAAGTCAACTCGTCGTGGGTGGCCTGCCAGGACAGGCGGTTGGCCAGGCGATGGGATTTGCTGACATCGCGCAGAATCAGTACAGCGCCGATGATATCGCCAATGGAATTGTGCCGGGGCGTCGCCACCTGGTGTATGACCCGCCGCTTTCCCTTCTTGTCGATCAGGGTGTCGCCTTCCAGCGAATCCACCTGGTGACCGGTCTCGATGCATTCGAACACCGGCAGCTCCGCCCGGTCGGATTCGATGGTAATGACGCGATCAATGCGCCGGCCGAGCAGTTCCTCCTCCTCGTAGCCCGTCAATTTCAGCGCGGCCGGGTTGATGTAATTGATCTGGCCGATGATATCCGTGGTAATCACGCCATCGGCAATGCTCGACAGGGTGACCTGGGCCTGTTCCTTTTCGTAATACAGGGCTTCCTCGGCCGCCTTGCGCTCACTGATATCCTTGATGGTGACGATATATTGCCGATCCTCCCCCTTCAGGATACTACTCACGGCCAGTTCGGCATGGAAGATCTCGCCCCCCTTCTTCAATCCCTTCACATGCTCGAAGAACTCCAGGCTGTCCTGGTGATCATCGAGCCGAATCAGGTTGTCGATACGGCGATTATAGGGCGCTGGCAACAACACCCCGACCGGCTTGCCCAACAGGTCATAGTGACCGTAACCGAACATCTTCTGCGCCGAACGATAGAAGCTGCTGATGCGCCCCATGCAATTGAGGATGATGACTGCATCCAGGGTATTGTCGAGCACCGTCTGCAACTGGAATTCCTGCTCGCGGGAGCGCGAGGCCACCGTCTCCAGCTCGAACAGGGTGCGCTTCAGCAATTGTTCGTTGCGCAGGCGCTGGCTCGCATTGCGGACACGCAACAGGCAATAATCCTCCCCCTGATGTTGCAGCGGGGCGATCTCGATACTGTGTGGCAGCGGTTCGCCGGGGGCATGCGTGGAATCGAACAGGGGCAGGCTGCAGGGATGCAGGCGTACCGACAGCAGGGAACAAAACCGGGAAGCCAGCGCATCGCGTATCGCCTGCAGCAGGTGTTCGCCCAGATCGACGAACAATTCCGGCAGTGCACGCCCGATCACCTGCTCTTGCGGCAGGCCGCTGTGTTTGCTCATCCAGCGGTTCCACAGCAGCACCCGGGCATGACGATCCAGCAGTACCAGGCCATCACCGATCTCATCGATCAGGGCCGGATGGAGTTCCGTCTGCGCCAACGGAGCCATTCTCATGCGGTGGAGTCCCCGCCCGGCTGCGGGCCGCTGCCCTGCCAGGGCTCGCCACCCCACAGTAACCAGCCGCGCAGCGACGATGACTCCAGCCGGAATTCCAGCTCGGCCCGGGTCGCCCCGGCATCGAGCCGTGGACGCGGCAGCAATGCCTGCAGTTCCCGCAGTGGCCCACGCCAGAGTTGCGGCGGCAGGGCACCATCGATCAGCGGTGCGAGCTGCGCATGGTGTTCGAGACAGCGATTGATGAGCTGATTACCGATCTCCATCAGAGCCTCCTCTTCCATCTCGGTCATCATGCCCAGCGGAAAATCCTCGCCCAGCAGATACAGCAACAGACGCTGGGCATCATTTTCCTCGCACAACCACAGCATCACCCCTTTTTCCGGCGGGCGCAGGGTCTGGGAAACGCAGAACAGCGCTGTATCGTCCTGCTCCAGCGAAAGCAGAGCTTCCCAGCCATCCTGCCGACAGGACTGCAGACGAATGCGAAGCTCGACGGAACGCGGGACGGACAGCAGCGCCGCAGCCTCGGACAGGGCGAGATGCGTCACCTGCTGAAACAGATGCTCCCGGTCGGGAGC
>JALVSR010000051.1:2459-5664 GCA_027024225.1 Hyphomicrobiales bacterium
TATGACCTTGCCCTGGGCCTCGGCCGGAAAGGCCGAATCATAACCCCAGATATCCGTGTCATACCCCTGCTCGCGCAGCTTTTCGCCGCGCGCCGAAATATAGCGCTGGAAGCTGGGCTGGCTGCGATACCCCTGTTCCAGCACATAAGCCAGGGAGGACTGGAAATGAAAAGTCTTGAGGAAGCCCTCGATGCGGTGAACCTCCTTGCCCTGATCATCGAAGAAGACCACCGAAGGCGTATAGGCGATGCCCAGTTCGCGGGCGTAGTCGCGGGCGCTGATACGCCGGCCATCGACGCTCACTACCGGGGTCTCGTCATAGACATCGAGCTGGACATTGTTCATCTGCTTCGCCAGGGCCCGCGTTGGCGGGTCACTGAGCACCCGCTTGTGCATGACTTCGCAGTCGCTGCAGGCGGGTGCCTCGAAATAGACGGCCAGGTACTTGCCATCGCCCCGGATCAGCGATTTCAGATCCCGCGTCTTGGCGAAGAAATCCTCATCGATGAGCTTGCCGCGGACCGGCTTGGCGCTATCCAGCATATAGTTGGCGAAGCTGGTCTTCTTCTCCATGCCCTCGCCGGCGAAACGCAGCGCCTTGCGCAGCCTGGCCGGGGGGTAGTATCCGTTGAGCCGCAGCACCACCCGCCCCTGTTCATCGAGAAACAGAAGGGTCGGGGTGTATTGCACCTTCAGGGCCTCGGCAAAGGTCTTCTCAGTGTAGTCCCGGCCCCCGATACGGACTTCACGATCACCCCACATGTTGATGGCAATGCCATCGAACCGCTTCTGCATGTAATCCCGGATCGCGGGATCCTGGAAATTCTCTTCCACCAGCTTGGCGCAATACGGGCAGCCATTCTGATAGAAATAGAGCAGCACACGGCGGTCGTTCTCCCGCGCCTCGGCCACATCCTCCTCGAAATCGAGGAAGCTTTCCTTGAACCATTCGGGGATCTCGGACTCGCGTGCACCGAGATACTGGCCCGACTTTTCCTGGGCCTGTGCCGGTACAAACGAAGCGAACAAGACCAGCAACAACAGCAAAAACAGGGAGCGGGGGGTGACAGCGGCAGGTATAGACATGTGGATTTTCCTCGGGGCGGAGATTTCGACCCTGAAACCGAGCCTTATTATAAGCCAGACGCGACTTCTGCGAGCGCGTTCCATAGGTATTATCTATTTTTAACGACCAATCAAACGGTTTTGAAGATACAAGCCTTGCCCAGATTCTTTTGGGCAAGCCAGGCGCCGATCCCAGCGGGCTTTTTCTGCCGGACCGGGCCAGGCCCGGCCGCCTCTACACGAACAAGGTTCGAGCCAGTTCCTGTAAATGCCGGGCCTCCTTCGCCAGATCCTCCTCCAGGGTTTCACAGTCGGCGACTTCCAGTCCGATCAGCTCCAGCCGTGGATCCTGTCGTGGACAGCCCTGATCCTTGCGCAGTTCATGGGTCAGATGAATTGCCAGCCCGACCACCCGTTCCATCGGCTGCTGATGGTGAAGATCGTATTCGCCGGTAATTGACATCGCGGCTTCCAGTTCCGGGGGCAGTTCCCATTTGAGCGCCAGCAGCGCTCCGGCATCGGCCTGATCGAAGCCGAGCAGTTCCTGCAGAGCCTGATGCAGCGACAGTTCCCCTGCTGAGGCCTGCATGCGCTGAATCGCCTGCCCGAACTCCTGTGGCAGACGGTCGGCGATCCACAGCACGCCGAGGTTGTGCAACAAGCCGCCGGCGCGGGCCGCCTCCGGTTTCAGGGAATCAACCCGGCGGCCGAGACTGCAAATGCGGGAAGCCGCTTCGGCGCAGAGCAGCGCATCGCTCCAGTAGCGTTCGGCATTGAATTCGGGGCAACGGCTGGGATCGAAGGCGGCAGCCACGGCCAGCGCCAGACTGGAGCTGCGCACCACCGAAAGACCAAGTCGCGCGCAGGCCTGTTCGACGGAAACAATGGTTTCCACCGGCGACGACCAGACCGAGTTTGCCAACGCGATCAGGCGCCCGGCGATGGTCGGAAACTGCTCGATGACCTCGGCCAGTTCACTGAAATCCAGCTGATCGTTGCTCAACACCTTGAGCAGGTAGGGGGTATTGGACGGCAGTACCGGCAGCCGACCGCTTCCAAGACGGTCGAGCAGCGGTGGCAGATTCACCTTGGAGGTCATGATTCGGCCTTCTCCGGTTGGGGGCAGAAAATCTCTGTGGGCCAGTGCCGGAATCTCATCCGCCGGCACGGGGCGGCTGAAATAATAGCCCTGGATGGTATCACAGCCCAAACCACGCAGAACCTGGACCTGCTCTGCTTCCTCGACGCCCTCGGCCACCACGCTGTGACCCATGGCATGGGCCACACCGACGATGGTACCGAGAAGCACCGCCGAGTCCTTGTCCTCGATCATGTCGCAGACGAACAGGCGGTCGATCTTCAGGCAATCGATGGGCAAATACTTGAGCGAGGAGAGAGAGGAGTAGCCGGTGCCGAAGTCGTCGATGGCGAGTTTCACGCCAAGCTGGCGAATCTGCTCGAAGGCCTCGATATTCTCGCCCTGGGTCTGTACCACGCTCTCGGTCACTTCCAGTTCCAGTTGCGATGATGGCAAGCCACTCTCCGCCAGCGCCTGTTTCAGGCTTTGCAACAGGGTCGGCGAACCGAACTGCAATGGCGAGATATTGACCGCCATGCGGAACTCGGGCAGACCCTGTTCGCGCCATTCAGCCATTTGCCGGCAGGCCCGTGTCAAAACCAGTTCACCGAGCTGGTCGATCACGCCGATACGCTCGGCGATGGGGATGAAATCCAGTGGCGAGATCATGCCTTGCTGCGGATGCTGCCAGCGCAGCAAAGCCTCGACCCCGCACAGGCGCCCACAGTGCAGATCGATCTGCGGTTGATAATGGATCACCAATTGCTCGGGATGATGCTCCAGCGCCTGACGCAAATCCTGCTCCATGCGCAGGCGTTGCTGCGCCTTTTGGGTCAACTCCGGCTGGTAGAAGGCGTAGCGGTGCTTGCCCTCTTCCTTGGCAGCGTACATGGCGCTGTCGGCGGCCTTGAGCAGGCTCGGCGCATCTTCGCCATCGGCCGGAAAATAGGCAATGCCGATGCTCGCCCGTGGCCGCAGAACCTGTCCGCTCAGTTCAACCGGCTGATTGAGCGCATCGAGAGCCCGGCGCGCCACATCGGCGGCATCGTACTGGTCATCGAC
>JALVSR010000052.1 GCA_027024225.1 Hyphomicrobiales bacterium
CGGAAAAACCGAAGAAGTCGCGTACCGGCCTGAAGGTTCTGCTGGGGCTGTTGCTGCTGGGCGGCGCGGCCGGGGGCGGTGCCTGGATCTATCATCAATACGGCCCCGGTCAGAAGCTTGCGGCGCTGGAACAGCGCCTGAAGGCGGCGGAGAGCAAGCTCGCCGCGGCCGGTCAGGCCCAGCAGCTGGCCGCGGAGCTGACCGCCCTCAAGCAGAAGGTCGCCGGCCTGGAAGCGGCGCAACAGGACCTGGCCGGTCAATTGAAGGCCCTGGCCAGTGGCGGAAGCGGCGATCTGGCAGGCAAGGTGCAGGCGCTGGAGAACAAGATCGGTGCCCTGACGGCATTGCCGGAGCAGCTTGAGAACACCACCACGCGTCTCGCCACTCTGGAAAAGGCGGTGGAAAACCTGCGCGGCCAGATGAATGCGCTGAGAGAGGGGCTGGAGCAGATTTCGAAGGCGCCCGCCGCCGCCACTGGCCAGACCGGCGACGCGAACGCGACCGGCGCCGCCGCCCCGGCCGCTGGCGCCAGCGCCGCGGCCCTGGTGGCCCTGAAGCTGGCCCTGAAGGAAACCCAACAGAAATTGGCCGCGCTCAACGAGCAGGTCGCCACCTTGCGCGCAGGGGCGGATCCGGCCCGGTTCAAAATGCTGGAGGCGCGCCTGAAGAAGCTGGAAGAAGGGCTGATTCGCGTGCGCTCCGATCTTGGCGACACCATTGCCAAGGTGCAGGAACAGGCCCTGCAGGCCACCAGGCGGGCGGAAGAGAGCCTGGCCGCGGTGGAAGAGCTGAAACGCAATCCGCCGGTGCCGGAATATGTGCCGCCGCCCCAGGCCGTGGCCTTCGCCGCCTTGCGCCGCAAGGTCATGGCCGGAGAGCCTTTCGCCGCCGAGCTCGAGAAGCTCGCTTCCATCATGCCGGGCGCGTCGGAGCTCGATGTCTTGAGCCCCCATGCAAAAAAGGGCGTGCCCACGGTTGAGGCGCTGGCCGGGCGTCTGAAGGCTCTCGCAAGCGGGCTGACCGCCGGCAAGGCCGCACCGACCCCGGCGGAAAGGGATGGCTCCGATCCGCTGGCGACACTCAAGAACAAGCTGTTCAACGTGGTGAAGGTGCGCAAGGCCGGAGAAGTGAACTGGCCGGCCCTGATCGCGCAGGCTCGCCGGAAACTGGCTTCCGAAGGGTTGTCCGCAGCCATCACGCTGCTGGCTCCCCATGAGGAAAAGGCGCCCGCGGCGCTGCGCGAGTGGCTCAACGATGCCCGCGCCCGCCTGAAGGTGGAGCGGGCGTTGAGCATGCTTGCGCAGGAAATTCTCAGCCAGGGGGCACGGGGCGAGAAGGTGCAATAATGGAAAGCCGGGCGACTGGCAGAACGGGCAGCCCGATGATCTGCGGGGCATGCGGGCATGGCAGACTGGAAATTCATCCTGAATAATGGGGGCGAGTGCCGATGTGGCGGCTGATTTTCTGGTTCTTGGTGGTGGCGGCGCTGGCCTGGGGCATGACCTGGCTGGCCGAACAACCGGGCACGGTCAGCGTCGAATGGTTCGGCTGGCACATTGAAATGCCCATGGCGCTGGCGCTGGCGGTGCTTCTCCTGGGCCTGTTGGTGGTCTGGGCCCTGTTCAGGATATTGCGGCTTGTCGTGGGCGCGCCCTTCGCCATGGGCGACTTTATCCGGGGGCGCCGTCGTCGCAAGGCACGCGAGGCCATGACCACGGGCCTGACCGCCCTGCTGGCCGGGGATGTTGCCAGCGCCGAGAAGGCCACGCGCAAGGCGCTCAAGCTCACCCCCGATGATCCCATGGCCCAGCTGCTGCGGGCCCAGTCACTGTTGGTCGGTGGTGACCATGAAGTGGCGCGGTTCCGCTTTCGCCAGATGCTGGACGATCCGGAAACCGAGCCCGCGGCCCTGCACGGCCTGTATGAGCTCGCGCTGCGGGAAGGCGACTTGGACACCGCGCGCAATCTGGCGGAAAAGGCCCTGGCGCGCTATCCGCACCTGCCCTGGGCGGCGCGCGCGGTGCTGAAGTTCGCCGCGCTGCAGGGCGATTGGCCACGGGTGCGCGCCCTGCTCACCAACATGCGCAAGGCCAGGATCATCAGCAAGGCGGACGAACGGTGGATGAAGGCCGTGGCCCTGACCGCCGAGGCCCTGGCGCTGGAGAACACCGAGCCGGAGCAGGCCCTGCAGCTGGCCCTGCAGGCGCACAAGCTGGACCCCGCACTGGTGCCGGCGGCGGTGGTGGCCGGCCGCCTGCTGGCCGCCCGGGACAACAAGCTCAAGGCGGCGAAGGTGCTGGAAAAGACCTGGCGGCTTGCTCCGCACGTGGATATCGCCGAGGTTTATGCCCATTTGCGCAGCGGCGATTCGCCGCGCGAGCGGCTGGAGCGGCTCCAGCAACTGCTGCGAAAGTTCGACGGCGGCGAAGAAGGCGCGGTGGCGCTGGCCCGCGCGGCCATCGACGCCCAGGACTGGGACCTGGCCCTGCAGACGCTCAAGCCGTGGATCGAAAAAAATCCCACCGCCCGCATCTTCCTCCTGCTGGCCGAGCTGGAGGAAAAACGCAACGGCGACATCGGCCGCATGCGCGAATGGCTCCGCCGCGCCCGCACCGCCCGGCCGGACCCGGCCTGGGTGGCCAATGGCCTGGTTTCGCCCGTGTGGCTGCCGGTGACGCCGGATGGTGAACTTGGCGCCTATGAGTGGAAGGAGCCGCCCGCCACGTCGGCCGCCCGGGCGGCCTTGAGCGAGCCGGTTCCGACGGAATGGCTGGAAGCCCCCGCGAAGCCCGCCAACACCGCACCGGGCAGCGAGGCCAGGCTTGTCGAGGCCAAGGTATCTTCCACTCCCGCTTCATCTTCCGGCGAGGGGAGAGACGCTTCATCGGCATCATCGAAGCCCTCCGCGGCAGCATCCGCGCAACAGGCGCCGGCGGCCGCATCCGCCCGACGCGAGCCGGCCGGCGAACCCACCAAAACATCGGCCGGAGAAGCCTCCAACGCAAACGTGCCGGATCAACAGCCCTTTACCCTGGCTAAGGCGCGCACGGGCGAAGAGGAGCCATCCACAAGGCCGCGCAAAACCGCAGAGGCCACCATGGCGGCGGAAGCCGTTGTCGAATTGCCCGAGGATGAATTCAACCGTCCTCCCCTGCCCGACGATCCCGGCCCCATCAGGAACAAATGAGGGCGCGATTCCATCAGGTCAGAACGAATTCACGAAAAAACGCCAATGGCTTCAGCACCATTGGCGTTTTTTCGTGAATTCGTTCCCGTCGCGCACACACGGAGGTCGCTCAAGGACCACCGACGATGTCCGGAGCGGCTTGACCTCTGAAAACAGATAAGAAAATGAAGGCGAAAGCCCTGATGACGACGACCATCAACGACGATCGCAGCGCACCGAAGGCCCGCCTTTCACATCTTCTCTAAAGCCTGCTCCGGAGCAGGACCCAAAAAGGGCCCTGCCCACGCCGATCGCTCTTCCGTGGACCGCCGAAAGAATCCCCATCCCCGCGCCGGGCACGGGGCTTTTTCAGGCGGCGGTGAGCTTTCGCATCACCTCGTCGGACACTTCGAAGTTGGAATAGACGTTCTGCACGTCGTCATCCTCTTCCAGCGCCTGCAGCAGACGGATCATCTTTTCCGCCTTTTCGGCGTCCAGCTCGGTGGTGGTCTGTGGCTTCCACACGGGCTTGACCGACTCCGGCTCACCCAGAGCTTCCGTCAGCGCCTGGCTCACCGCGCCCAGGTCCTCGAACGCGCAAATGATGGTATGCCCGCTTTCGTCCGAGACCACGTCATCGGCGCCCGCCTCAATGGCCGCTTCCATCACCATGTCGGCGTCGGCCACGTCGGGCTTGTAAACGATCTCGCCAACGCGGTCGAACATGAAGGACACCGAACCCGTTTCGCCCAGGTTGCCACCATGCTTGGTGAAGATGGAGCGCACGGACGAAGCGGTGCGGTTGCGGTTGTCGGTGAGCGCCTCCACGATCACCGCGGCGCCACCGGGGCCATAGCCCTCATAACGCACTTCCTCGTAATTGGCCGCATCGGCGCCCGAAGAGCGATTGATGGCGCGCTGAATATTGTCCTTGGGCATGGAGTGCGCGCGCGCATTCTGAATTGCCAGGCGCAGGCGCGGGTTGGAGGCCGGATCCGGCCCGCCCAGCTTGGCCGCCACCATGATTTCACGCGAGAGCTTCGCGAAAAGTTTCGACCGCGCCGCGTCCTGGCGGCTCTTGCGGTACATGATGTTCTTGAACTGCGAATGTCCTGCCATGACTGTCCTCTTGACTGCTCGCTGCGTTGTTGCGTTGGCAGTTCGTGCGTTTCACCCGCATTTGCCCTTGTTGGGGGGTGCTCCAGATATGGCGGCAAATACCGCCGCTGTCAAAACTCCGGCCACGTCTGGCGCAGCCTGCCGCCGGTGCGTAGGGGGGCGATGTTCTTCGCCAGGCCGGTGGCATCGTCGGTCTCCACCAGCACCCCGCAAAGGGTCGGTTCGCCCTGCGCCGGCTCGAAGCGTTTGGAGGAAATGCGGCGGGTGAAACGCTGCAGCGGCTCGTCCTTTTCCATGCCGATGACGGAGTCGTAATCGCCGCACATGCCGGCGTCGGTCATGTAGGCGGTCCCATTGGGCAGGATCATGTCATCGGCCGTGGGCACGTGGGTATGCGAGCCCACCACCAGCGACACCCGCCCATCGCAGAAATGCCCCATGGCCATTTTTTCCGACGTCGCCTCCGCGTGCATGTCCACCACGATGGCATCGGCCATTTCCTTCAGCGGGCAGGCGGCCAGCTCCCGCGCCACCGCGGCGAAGGGGTCATCCAGAGTGGGATGCATGCCCACCTGGCCCATGGGCAGCAGCACCAGCACTTGCGCGCCATTGGCGGCCTCGAACAGCCCCGCTCCGGCGCCGGGCGTTCCGGCGGGATAGTTCAACGGCCGCAACAGGCGTGGCTGGCGCGCGATGTAGGTGAGCACCTCACGCTGGTCAAAGGCGTGGTTGCCGGTGGTGATGACATCCGCGCCCGCGGCCAGCAGCGCTTCCGTGATCTTTTCGTTGATGCCGAAGCCGCCGGCGGCATTTTCGCCGTTGATTATCACGAAATCGGCGCGCAGCTCCTCACGCAGCTTTGGCAACCGATTGATGAGAGCGTTGCGCGCCGCCCGTCCAACGACGTCGCCAAGGTACAAGATGCGCATGATATGTCCGTTCGTTTTCCCCGGTTGGGCGCACACCCGTGAAAGACGCCCCCGCCGCCAGCATTTTCATCGGAAATATTCCCCGGCTTCTCTCGCCCATTCGGGGACGAGGCCAAGATTCTTTCCACGCGGGAAGGCGCGTGCGGCGCGGCAAGAACGTCACCCGCAAGGCTTGGTGCAAAATTCCGGCCAACTTTGCAAGCGCCCGGCTCCCGGCACTCCGCGGATTTTCCGCCCCCCTGCCAGGGGACTTCAATGACGGGATGAACAGACGCGCGCAGGATGCGCCGTTCTTCGGGTGTGAAGGCAGCTTGGCGGCCGGTATCGCCGCGAACCGACAAGGTCGGCTCAACCATCGCTTACGGCAAGCCCTGGCGTGACAAGACCTTGCCGATTCGGGGGAAATACGCTCATGGGCGTTTCGCCGGCCCTTCTCCAAGGGAAAAATTCTTCTCCGACGAGAAATCGTCGCCGCGCTCAAAAACGCTCGCCGGCATAAACGCCCCACAGCTGGCGTTGCGAAATCCACCCGCGCATGTCAGCCACCCGCACCTCGCACCAGGCGCCGTTGCAGGAGAGCACCTGCACCAGGGCGCCTCCCTTCACCACGGCCCGCAAGGGCGCATCCACGGCCGGTTCCCGGCGCAGGGCAATATCGCCGCCCCGGTTCCAGGGCGCCACCAGGGCGCTGCGCCGTTCGCTCAGCATGGAGGCGGGAAGCCAGCCTTCTTCGCCCTCATGATCGCGCACACGCCACCATGCGCCCGTTTCCGCCATCACTTCCAGCGGCACCCCGGCCAGGCGCATCACCCACGCCACGGGATAACGCTCGGAAGGGCCAAGCCGCACCTCCGCCCCCGCCCGCGCCAGGGAAACGAACCGTGGCAACAACTTGCCGCTGGCGCCGCGAACAAACCCCCTGGGCACCGCACCACCCCGATTTGCGACCAGGTGCACTCCTGCTTCCACGTCAGTCCGTTCCGCTCCCGGTTCGGCGGAGGCTTGCGCAAGTCCATGCATGGCCGCGGCGAGCATCGGCTTCCGTTTCCGCGAATGATCCGGCGCCGGCCCGTTCATCCATTGCCAGTATGCCGTGAGACCGAATGACAGCGCCAGCAACAGCACGATTCCCGATTTCCACCTTCTCGAGCGAAGGCGTGTTCTTTTTTCGTTGCCGCCCGCCCTACTGGCTGTCACGTTTCTCATGACCATCCCCATGCATGCCATCGGCGCCAGCATGATAGATGGACTGGCAAACATTGTGAACATCCCGCGACGAAAATGGGGCGGCCCCGGAATGGTCCGTGCCGCACCCCGGCCCTTCGTCGTGCCCGGATGGCATGGGCGTTTAACATGGCCTTAACCATGCTGTGCCACCTTGGGCGGCGAAAGAGGGGCCCGCAGGCCAACTCCAACCGCAGCAACCACGACAACCAGAACAACAACGGAAGTGGCATGTCGTCCTGCATTCTCATTGTCGAAGACGATCCGGTGCAACGCCGGCTGCTGGAAGAACTCCTTCGCCGGTCCGGCTACGAGACCATGAGCGCGGCGGACGGATATTCCGCGCTGGACATGATCTCCGGTCCCTCCGGCAAGCGGATAATGCTCATCCTGCTGGATCTGAAGATGCCGGAGATGGACGGCATCGAGTTTCTGGAGAAGCTCGCCGGCATCCGTTCCGACCTGCCGGTCATCGTGCAGACGGCGCAAGGGTCCATCGAGACGGTGGTGAAGGCCATGCGCGCCGGCGCCGACGATTTCGTGGTCAAGCCGGTCAATCCGGAGCGTCTGCGGGTTTCCATACAGAACCTGCTGAAGGTGACGGCCCTGACCGAAGAGGTGCGCCGCCTGAACAAGAAGGTGAAGGGGGTGTTCACCTTCGACGACATCATCGCCGAAAGCCCGGCCATGCAGAACGTGGTGCGGCTGGGCAGACGGGCGGCGGAATCCAACATACCCGTGCTCATCGAGGGCGAATCGGGCGTCGGCAAGGAGGTCATCGCGCGGGCCATACATGGCGAATCGAAGCGCTCGGGCCGGACCTTCGTCGCCGTGAACTGTGGCGCCATTCCGGAAAACCTGGTGGAAAGCACCCTGTTCGGCCACGAGAAGGGGGCCTTTACCGGCGCGGTGAGCAAGCACATCGGCAAGTTCCAGGAGGCCTCCGGCGGCACGCTGTTCCTCGACGAGGTGGGCGAGCTGCCGCTGGAGATGCAGGTGAAGCTCTTGCGCGCCATCCAGGAGGGCGAGATCGACCCCGTGGGCGCGCGCAAACCCGTGCAGGTGGACGTGCGCATCATCTCCGCCACCAATCGCGACATGATCGAAATGGTCAAGCAAGGCGCCTTCCGCGAAGACCTGTTCTATCGCCTGAACGTATTTCCCATCATAGTGCCGCCGCTGCGCCGGCGGGTGCAGGACATTCCGCCGCTGGTGGAGCACTTCATTCACCGCTTCGCGGCCGAGGAGGGCCGCAAGGTGCACGGCATCACCCCACGCGCGCTGGACATGCTGATGAAATACCGCTGGCCAGGCAACGTGCGCCAGCTGGAAAACGCCATCTTCCGCGCCATCGTCATGGCCGAAGGCGACATGCTGGACGTGCGCGATTTTCCGCAGATCGCCGCGCAGGTCGAAGGTTGCGAGGAACTGGCCGAGGCTCCCGCCCCGCCGGACGAAAACGCCGGGCAGCCGCAACAACGATCGGCCCAGCCGCAGACGCGCGGCACGGCCATCATCGGCGGCGGCATGGTGAGCGATGGCGTGGCGGTGGGGATTCCGGCGGTGACCGAGGGCGGTCACGTGCGCACCCTGCAGGAAATAGAGGCCGACATGATCCGCCTCGCGCTGCACCGCTACCGCGGGCAGATGTCCGAGGTGGCGCGCAAGCTGGGCATCGGCCGCTCCACGCTATATCGGAAAATCAAGGCGCTGGGCATTCAGGTCTGAGGCGGGGCTCCTCCGGCTTCAGCCCCGGGTTCAGGCCTTGCGGTTGGTCAGCGTGCGCTTGATCTTGGCAATGGCGCGGGCCGGGTTCAGCCCCTTCGGACACACGCGGGTGCAGTTCATGATGGTGTGGCAGCGGTACAGGCGGAACGGATCGTCCAGCTGATCCAGCCGCTCGTCGATGGCCTCATCGCGCGAATCGGCAATCCATCGCCAGGCTTGCAGCAGTGCCGCCGGCCCCAGGAAGCGCTCCTGGTTCCACCAGTAGGAGGGGCAGGAAGTGGAACAGCAGGCGCACAGGATGCATTCATACAGTCCATCCAGCTTCGCCCGGTCTTCCTTCGATTGCAGCCATTCGCGCTCCGGCTCCGGCGTGTCGGTTTTCAGCCACGGCTCGATCAGCCGGTGCTGGGCGTAGAACAGCGTCAGGTCCGGCACCAGGTCCTTCACCACCTCCATGTGTGGCAGCGGATGGATGCGCACCGGCTCGTCAAATTCCTCGATGGAGCGGATGCAGGCCAGCGTGTTCTCGCCATTGATGTTCATGGAGCACGAGCCGCAAATGCCCTCGCGGCAGGAGCGGCGGAAGGTCAGCGTGGAATCGATGTTGTCCTTGATCCAGATGAGCGCATTCAGGACCATCGGCCCGCAATCGTCGAGATCGACGAAATAGGTATCCAGCCGCGGGTTCTCCCCCGTTTCGGGATCGAAGCGGTAGATGCGGAATTCCTTCAGGCGGGTGGCGCCTTCCGGCTTTGGCCACACCTTGCCTTCCCTGACCCTGGAGTTCTTTGGCAGCGTGAAGGATACCATCGTCTTGTTTTCTCCTGCCGGCGATGGGTTCGCCATGGCTCGCCGGTTGTCAAGTCTGCGCCCGAAGGGCGCCCGCTTCGCGGCTTTGGGACTTGACAACCGGCGAGCCATGGCAAGGCTGAATACCACCTTCCTCCGGAGGAAAGAAAAAGTGAAGTGCTTCACTTTTTCTTTCCTCCGGGGGAAGGTCAAACACCATCTCATTCAAGGCCATCACGGCGGGCGCTCCCTCAATACACCCGCTTCTGCGGCGGAATGAACTCGATGTCGTCGGTCAGCGTCCAGGTGTGCACGGGCCGGTAGTCCAGCCGCACCGCGCGCTTTTCGCCATCAACAAAAGCCAATGAATGTTTCATCCAGTTCTCGTCGTCGCGCTCTGGATAGTCCTCGCGCGCGTGTGCGCCGCGGCTTTCGGTGCGCGCCTCGGCGGAATGAATGGTGGCCACCGCGTTCAGCACCAGGTTCTCCAGCTCCAGCGCCTCGATGAGATCGGTGTTCCAGATGAGCGAGGTGTCGGCGATGGCGATATCCTCCAGCCCCCGCCACACGTCCTCCACCCGTTGGCGCCCCTCGGCCAGCGTCTCGCCGGTGCGAAACACCGCGCAGTCTTCCTGCATGGCCCGTTGCAGCGCGATTCGCAGCTTCGAGGTGCGCGTGCCGCCGGGCTTGTGTCGCAGCTGGTCGATACGCTCCAGAATGGCCAGCCCGGCATCCTTCGGCAGCGGCTTGTGCGGCGCGCCGGCGGTGATGGTTTCCGCCGCGCGGTTGGCCGCCGCCTTGCCGAACACCACGAGATCGGTAAGCGAGTTCGACCCCAGCCGGTTGGCCCCGTGCACCGAGGCGCAGGCCGCCTCGCCACAGGCGAACAGCCCCGGCACGATGGCGTCCGGATCTCCCTCGCGCGGACAGATGACCTCGGCGCGGTAATTGGTGGGGATCCCCCCCATGTTGTAGTGGGCGGTGGGGATGACCGGAATGGGCTCCTTCGTCACGTCCACCCCGGCGAAGATGCGCGCCGATTCGGCAATGCCCGGCAGGCGTTCGCGGATGACCTCCTCGCCCAGGTGGTCGAGATGCAGATAGATGTGATCGTGGTTCTTGCCCACGCCGCGGCCCTCGCGGATCTCGATCATCATCGCGCGGCTCACCACGTCGCGCGAGGCCAGGTCCTTCGCATGCGGCGCATAGCGCTCCATGAAACGCTCGCCCAGCGCGTTGGTGAGATACCCGCCTTCGCCGCGCACGCCCTCGGTAATCAGGATGCCCGCTCCATAGATGCCGGTGGGGTGAAACTGCACGAACTCCATGTCCTGCACCGGCAGGCGTGCGCGCATGACCATGGCGGTGCCGTCGCCGGTGCAGATGTGGGCGGAGGTGCAGGAGAAATAGACGCGGTTGTAACCACCCGTGGCCAGGATGACCGCATGCGCGCGAAAGCGGTGGATGCAGCCGTCTTCCATGGACAGCGCCACCACCCCACGGCACACCCCGTCATCGTCCATGATGAGGTCAAGGGCGAAATACTCGATGTAGAACTCCGCCTTGTTGCGCAGGGCCTGGCCATACATGGCGTGCAGCATGGCGTGCCCCGTGCGGTCGGCTGCCGCGCAGGTGCGCTGCGCCGGCGGCCCCTTGCCGAAATCGGTGGTCATGCCGCCGAACGCCCGCTGGTAGATGCGCCCCTCCTCGGTGCGGGAGAAGGGTGTGCCCCAGTGCTCCAGCTCGATGATGGCGCGCGGGGCCTCGCGCACGAGATACTCGATGGCGTCCTGGTCCCCCAGCCAGTCGGAACCCTTCACGGTGTCGAACATGTGCCAGCGCCAGTCGTCCGGCCCCATGTTGCCCAGCGCCGCGGCGATGCCGCCCTGCGCCGCCACCGTGTGCGAGCGGGTGGGAAAGACCTTGGTGATGCAGGCGGCCCTCAGGCCCGCCTGCGCGCAGCCCACCGCCGCGCGCAAACCCGCGCCACCGGCGCCGACGATGACCACGTCATGCTCATGCTCAATGATCTTGTAAGCCCGCCCGCCAATGGCGTAGCTGGTTACCGGCCCCGTGCCCTCGATGTGCTCCTGCCCGCTCATGGATGCCTAGGTATCCCATCTGATGCAGATGTGAAACTGAAAAGACGGCAATTCGCGCAGGTTCCCATGCGAAACACGCTGCTCACAGCCCGAAGGTCACCCGCCCGATGCTGATGAGCGCCAGGAAGAAGATGGCGGCGCAAAACAGCACGTTGGCCGTCAGCAGGGCGTATTTCAGCAGTTCATGGTGCACGTAGTCCTCGATGATCACCTGCATGCCCAGCTTCATGTGCCAGGTAAAGGCGGCCGCGGTGAAGACCAGACCCGAGGCCACCAGCGGCTCGCCCACGATGCGCCGGGCCTGCTCGTAATCGGCCCCGGCAAGCGCCACGAAAAGCACCGCCAGAAACAGCAGCAGGATGAAGCTCACCGCCGCGGTGGCGCGCTGGGCCATGAAATGCCCGGTGCCGTCACCCGCCGAGCCAAGCCCGCGCGCCCGGCCCAGCGGCGTGCGGAAGCTCTTGCGTTCGGGTGGCGTGCATTTCGCGCTCATGTCATCACCCCCAGGAACCAGATAGCCAGCGTGCTGAAAATGGACAGGCCCAGCGAGATGAGACCCATGCGCTCCGCCGCTCGCACGGAAAAACAATAATCGGCATCCCATATGAGGTGGCGGATGCCACCGAAGGCGTGATGAAACAGTTGGTACATGATGGCGAACAGCATGATCAGCCCGGGCCAGGAACGAAACATGGCGTCCACGTAGGCGAAATACTTCGGTCCCGAGGCCAGCCCCATGAGCCACCACACGCCGGCGAAGGTGGCGAAATAGAGCACCGCGCCGGTGATACGGTGCAGAATGGACATGACCATGGTCAGGTTCGGCCGATAGATTTGCAAATGCGGCGAAAGCGGCCGGAAACAGGGCTGTTGTTCGCGACGGGGCATGGCGCGTGCCCTCCGCTGTTCAGATGAAACGATCGGGGGAAATGACGCAACGGACACGCATGACGCAACCTTTCCGCATGTCGTTGCCAGAGTGGACCGGTTGCGAATCAGATTACCCCAGAGCGGAAAATGGCGCCAGTAATTTTTCGCAGGCCGAATGCCGGAAAAAATCGCCGATTCAGCTTTCGTCGCGGCAATGCGTGTTCACGTAGGCACGCAGCGCATCGGCCGTTTCCTTATCCCGCAGGCCAAAGGCCACATTGGCCAGCAGAAAGCCCAGCTTGCTGCCACAGTCCCAGGTCTGCCCGGTGTAATGCCAGGCGAAATAGGGCTCGCCGGCCTCGATGCCGCGCTGCATGGCATCCGTGATCTGGATCTCGCCGCCGGCGCCGGGGGCGGTTTCATCGAGATGGGCGAAGATTTCCGGCTGCAGGATGTAGCGCCCGGATATGATCAGGGTCGAGGGCGCCTCGTCCACGGAAGGCTTTTCCACCATGCCGGTGATGCGCATGACGTCTCGCGCGTCCGGATCCAGTGCCACCACGCCATATCTGTGCACCTCCTCGCGCGGCACCTCCTCCACCGCGATGATGTTGCCCCCCACTTCCTCGTAATGCGCCATCATGCCGGCCATGCAGCCCGGTTCGTCGAACATCAGCATGTCCGGCAGCAGCAGCGCGAAGGGCTCATTACCCACCGCCTCGCGCGCGCAGGCCACGGCGTGGCCCAGCCCGCGCGGCGCGTCCTGGCGCACGTAAATGGCCTTGCCGGCCTCTATGGTAGCCTGTCGCACCACCTGCAACAGTGCGTCTTTGCCCTTTGCCGCCAGGGTTTCCTCCAGCGCCGGAAAGGCATCGAAATGATCGGCGATGGCCTCCTTGCCGCGCGCGGTGACGAAGATGAATTCCTCGATGCCCGCCTCGCGCGCTTCCTCCACCGCCCATTGCAGCACCGGCCTGTCGAGAATGGGCAGCAGCTCCTTCGGGATGGCCTTGGTGGCGGGCAGGAAGCGCGTGCCCAGCCCGGCCACGGGAAACACGGCCTTGCGGACCTTGCGGATGGATTTTCCGTTGGTCATCAGGTTGCCCCCTCTTCCCCTCGCCGCCAGTGGAGGAAATCAAAAAGCCCTCCCGGCAGCAAATTGTTAATCATGTTGCCTTCATCATGTCCACTTGAAATGCAACATGAACGGACCTGAACCTAGCCTCGATTCGGGCGCCGGACAAATGCCGCCGACGGAGTGGATGACGCCATGACTGTACTTGTGACCGGAGGTGCGGGATACATCGGCTCGCACATGGCCCACGCTCTTGCCGACCGTGGCGAGGATGTACTGGTTCTGGACAATCTCTCCACCGGCAAGGAATGGCTGGTGCCGCCGGCGGCCACGCTGCTGGTGGGAGACGTCGGCGACGCCGATCTGCTCGCGCGCATTTTCGACATTCACGACGTGGACGCGGTCATTCATTTCGCCGGCTCCATCTCGGTGCCGGAATCGGTCGAAAAGCCCCTGGAGTACTACGACAACAACACCAGCCGCACCCGCACGCTCATCGAGGCCGCGGTCAAGGCGGGCGTTCCCCATTTCATCTTTTCCTCCACCGCCGCCGTTTACGGCATTCCTGAGAAGTTTCCGGTGACGGAAGAGGCCACCCCCAATCCCATCACGCCCTATGGCCGCTCCAAGCTGATGAGCGAATGGATGCTTCAGGACGCGGCCAAGGCCCATGGGCTGAAATACATCGCCCTGCGCTACTTCAACGTGGCCGGGGCCGACTTGCGCGGCCGCACCGGGCAGTGCACGGACAATACCACCCATCTCATCAAGGTGGCCTGCCAGACGGCCCTCGGCCTGCGCGAGAAAATGTTCATTTTCGGCGACGATTACGACACGCCCGACGGCACCTGCGTGCGCGACTTCATTCACGTGGTCGATCTCATCTCCGCACATTTGAAGGCACTGGACCATTTGCGCCAGGGCGGCGAGAGTGGCGTGTTCAACTGCGGTTATGGCCACGGCCACACGGTGCGCGAGGTCGTCGAAACGGTAAAAAGGGTTTCCGGCGTGGACTTCCCCGTGGAAATGGCGCCGCGCCGCAAGGGCGACCTGCCGGCCATCGTGGCGGCGGTGGACAAGTTGCGCGACACGCTCGGCTGGCAGCCGGCCCTGGATGACCTCGAAGAAATCGTCGCCTCGTCCCTGGCCTGGGAGCAACACCTGTTGCGGCGCAATCCTTGAGGGTTTCGGATGAAACATTCCCATGCGAGAGCTTCCATCGACATGCAAAGAAGCATGAACCCCATGGCCACACCGCGCACGAGAATCCTCTTTGCCGGCCTCGCCGGATTCCTGGCGGGATTCGCCGGCGTGATCGCCCTTGGCATGCTTTCCGCCACCGATGCCAGCGCCGCGCGCAAGGGCGCCGGCCTGTCGCACATGGCGGCCAAGGTGACCTACCGGCAATTCGTCGAGGACTTCTGGATTCGCGCAAGGCGCGCCGGCATTCGCCGCTCCACCTACAAACGCGCCTTTGCCGTGAAAGGCGCCATGTCACCGGACATGAAGGTGCTCCAGCGCCAGGCCTGGCAACCGGAGTTCAGGACCCCGCCGGCGGAATACCTGCGCAAGCGCCTGAGCGAGAAGCGCATCGGCACCGGCGTTGAAATGCTGCGCAAGCACGCGCGTCTGTTGCGCGGCCTGCAACGCAAATATGGTGTGGACAAGCATATCCTGCTGGCCATCTGGGGGCTGGAGAGCAACTACGGCAACCACATGGGTCGGCATTACGTGGTGCGCGCGCTGGCCACCATGGCCTCCATCGGCAAGCGCCGCCAGCGCCGCTACGCCCGCAGCCAGCTCGTGGCGGCATTGAAGATCTTGCAGGCGGGAGACATCGCGCCGGCGCAAATGCGCGGCTCCTGGGCCGGCGCGATGGGCCACACGCAATTCATTCCCACCACCTATCTGGGCTATGCGGTGGATATCACCGGCGATGCGCGCCGCGACATCTGGAACTCGGTCTCCGACGCCTTGGGCTCCACCGCCAATTACCTGCAAAAGCGCGGCTGGCGGCGCGGCCTGCCCTGGGGCTGGGAGGTGCGCGTTTCCGGCAAGGCGCGGCGCATGATCGGCCGCCGTTACGCCCGCAGCATCCGCGCCTGGGAAAAACTGGGCGTGCGCCCGGTGGGCAAGTCGTTCTACGCGCGCAAGGCGAAGGCCTGGCTGGTGAAACTGCGGGGCGATGGCCGGTTCTATCTCGTCACGCGCAATTTCCGCAGCCTGCTGGCCTACAACAACGCCAAGACCTATGCCCTTTCCGTTGGGCTGCTGGCCGATGCCATGGCGCGCGCCGCCACCCATGCTCCGGCCACCGTGGCCGATGCCCCGAAAAAGGCCGGTGCGGCCACGGACGCGCGGGCCCGCCTGCGCGCGCTCATGGAAAGGGCCGCCGAAGCCACCGCCAGCGTGGATTGAACCACGCCTGCCCGCCAAGAAGGGGGCATCATCGGGTGCGGGTGTTATCAGGCATGGACGTCTGCCCCCACCTCCACGGCGCGGGCCGTCTCGCCACGTCCGCTCCCGCTGCAACATTTCATTTCATGGCAGCAGCGTGTGCAGGGCCGAGGCGATGTTCGCCATGCGCCGGGCATAGTTGCTCATCACCAGCCGGCCAAGCTCGGGAAATTCATGGCACACGCGCATGAACAACTGGCGCGAAATGCGCACGCACGTCACCTCCGTCACCGCCCGCACGTTAAGGCCATGCACCCGCCCGGATATCATCGCGCCTTCCCCGATGAAGGATCCGCGTGTAATGCGCAACCGCATGGCCGGATCCTCGTCCGACCACGCCTCCGCCTCCCCCTCGGTGACCAGAAAGCCGGATTGATCCTCACTGCCCTCCCGCACGATGTATTCCCCGGGCGCGAAACGCACGCGCTCCGCGGCGTAGACCAGCACGCGCAGATGCGCCGCGTCGATATTCTCGAACAGCGGCGTGCGCGCCAGCAAAGCCACGTCTTCATCCCGGCTCATGCGCCCCAGGCCCCCTTGCCCCGGCTCGTGCCCACAGGCGTGATATTACGCCCCCAGCACCCGCAACGCCAGCCTGCGCGTGCGCGGACCGTCCAGCTCCACCATCAGCACCGATTGCCAGCGGCCCA
>JALVSR010000053.1 GCA_027024225.1 Hyphomicrobiales bacterium
GGGCGCCTCTACAATATCGTTTCCAGCAGCACCTCGCGCCGCGCCATGAAGGCCCATTTCGCCAACGAGGTGTTCGCGGCCCTGCGCGAGAAGGCCTTCACGCTGGCCTATCAGCCCATCGTCGGAGCGGAAGAGGGCCAGGTGCTCTACCACGAAGCCCTGCTGCACATGATCAACGGACACGGCGAAACGGTTTCCGCCGGGCACCTGATCCCGGTGGCAGAGGAGCTGGGCCTCATCCGCCTGGTGGACCTGGAGGTGCTCGACCTGGCGCTGGAAGCCCTGCAGGGACAGCCGCAAGGCCGGCTGGGCATCAACGTTTCCGCCACCACGGTCATGGATGCGGATGCATTCCTGGAAAGGCTCATGCCACACGCGGAGCTGGTGCGCGACCGTTTCATCGTCGAAATCACCGAATCTTCCATGCTGAGCCATCCGGAACGCGTGGCGCGCTTCATCAACGAGTTGCACAAGCTGGGCTGCAAGGTGGCGCTGGATGACTTCGGCGCGGGTTATACCTCTTTCAAGAACCTGCGGGATTATCATTTCGACATCGTCAAGCTCGACGGCGCCTTTTGCGAGAATCTTGCCGCCAACGAGCAGAATCAGCACTTCATGCGCTCGCTCATCGAGCTGGCGCGCAACACCAACATGGAAATCATCGCCGAATGGGTGGAGCGCGAGGAAGACGCCCGGCTGCTGCGCGAATGGGGCGTGCATGGCCTGCAGGGATACCTGTTCGGCAAGGCGGAATACGAAGAGGCTCCCTGGCCCGTGCTGTGCCGCAGGAAAGCCCGCAAGGAGCGGCCGATACTGCCGCAGAAGGATCGTGCGGACGAGGCGCCCGCGCGACAGGCCGCTCCGGATCGGCCTGCTCGCGGCGAACCCGCAGGCCAGGATACCCTCCGCCACGCGGATGACACCTCTGCGCAGTCCGCACATGAAGCGATGGAACCGGCCCCGCCGGAAGCCTCGGAGGCCAAGCTCATCCCTGAAGCCGACGAGGTGGCGAAGGAAAAGGAAACAGGCCATCCCGAATTCGTGAACTTTCAGGATGCTCCCGCAGCCGAAACCGGCGATATGGCCGAGCAGACCACGGAAATGACCGAAGGGAGCCACGCATCGGCAAAGGCCGCCGAGCACGCCCGCCCCGCGCAGGACGCACCGGAAGAACCGGACGACGCCACGTCCGCACCGACGGTTCGGGAAAACGCGCGAAAAACGGCGCCGGCGAAATCCTTGCGCGACCTGATGCACGCGCTGGAGGCGGAGCTTTCCCTGCTGCAGGATGCCTTGCTCAGGATGCGGGATGAAAAAACCGTGGCGGAAACGGTTGCACCTGCGGCGGGCGATGTAGCGATTGAAGAGAACGCACGCAAAGATCCCCTGGCTGGGTGAACGCCGTTTCATCCCCTCTTTCGATGTCCGTGTCAGGGGCATGCTTTCCTTGCGGAACATGGTTAACCTGTGATAAACAACCATGGGGTATCCTCCGGGGGTGCAGGAGTATGTTGGCAACTTTTCGCCCTGATTTCGGGGCAGTTTGCCGCCCATGGCATCCGGTCTGGCGGTTTGCACTTTCGAGAGGGGTTTCATGCGGCCACGGCGTAAAGCAACCATCGGTGTGCGGCAGGCGCCACCACGCGTGGCCGGAGCGCGCAAGTCTTCCGTGCCATGGGCCGAGCTCGTTGCCACCGGCCTGGTTGGGGTTGCCGTTGGCGTGGCGCTGATTATCGGCTCGCGCCACTTTGGCCAGGAAGCCAGCGCACATGTTTCTTCCCGCTTGGCCTTTTCCCCCATCGCCGCGCCCATATCCGCCTTGCACGGCAAGGAAGACCCACTGACATCTCCGGTCATGCTGCACCGCGCCTACGCAGAGGCGGACGTGGTGTTTTACACCCAGACCGTGGCGCGGACCGGCAAGGGAGACATGATGACAACGCCCGCACTGGAAGATGCTCCCACGTTGGCGCGGGCCGAGCCCGACGGGCAGCCCCTCGTGCGGCCAAGGGCGAGACCGCAGGTCAGGAAAGTGCGCATCCTGCGCACGCCGCCGGTGTGGAAGCTGGAAAAGAACTGGCGCCTGGCGCGCGCGCAGCGGGCGCGCATCCTGGCCGAGCGCAAGAAACGCCTGCGCGAGCGCATGTGCCTGGCCAAGGCCCTTTACTTCGAGGCGCGTGGCGAAGGCATCAAGGGACAGCTGGCCGTGGCGCAGGTTATCCTGAACCGGGTGCGCGATCCACGCTTCCCCAACACCGTGTGCGGCGTGGTCTATCAGGGAGCGGAGCGGCGCAACGCCTGCCAGTTCTCCTTCGCCTGCGATGGCAAGCCCGATTATCCCACCAACGCCCGACAATGGGCTATCGCCCGCCGTCTCGCGGCCAAGGCGCTGCAGGGCAAGGTGAAAGTGCGGGGCATGGAGGGCGTAGCCTTCTATCATGCCGATTATGTGCGCCCGCAGTGGGCTTCCATGATGCGCCCGGTCATCAAGATCGGCCGCCATATCTTCTACCGCGACAGCTAAGTGGCGGCAAAAAGATCTCCCCTGCGGGCATGTTTTCATGGCCAGGTCGCGATTTTTCACTTTTTATCCGGGCCTTGCGGGCATATATGGCTGATGGAACGGCAACTGACAGCTTGGGCCAGGCCATGACCCGCAAAGGCAGGATCCTCATCGTGCTACACCAGCCCACGTCCACGCCCGGACGCATCGGGCACCGGCTGCGTCTGCGCGGCTTCGAGCTGGAAATGCGCTACCCGGTCATGGGCGATGTCCTGCCCGCCACGCTGGAGGGATATGCCGGCGTGGTGGTGTTCGGTGGTCCCGGCTCGGTGAACGATGACTGCACCCATTACCGTCAGGTCATCGACTGGCTGGACGTGCCGCTGCGCGAAAACGTGCCTTACATGGGCATTTGCCTGGGTGGACAGATGCTGGCCCATTTCCTGGGCGCGCGCGTGGCTCCCCATGCTCAAGGGCGCTGGGAAGTGGGATATTACCCGGTGCGCCCCACCGAAGCCGGGCGCAAGCTGTGGGCGTGCTGGCCGGAGATGGTGTTCCAGTGGCACGCGGAGGGCTTTGAGCTGCCCACCGGTGCGGAGCTGTTGCTGGAAGGATTGGGAGACTTTCCCAACCAGGCCTTCCGCTTTGGCGAGCGCGCCTTCGGCCTGCAATTCCACCCGGAAGTGACCACGCACATGCTGCACCGCTGGACGGTGCGTTCCGCCGACAAGCTGAAGATGCCCGGCGCACGCTCAAGGCACGAGCTGTTCGAGGGCAAGATGGTTTACGACCCGGCGGTGGCCTGCTGGCTGGATTCGTTCCTGGATCATTGGCTGGCGCTGGGCCGGCAGCGGCACAAGGACGCTGGGTCCTTGAGCGATGAAAAACGCAATGGCGAGCGGATTCCGTCGATGAAGGGCCTCAAGGTTGGCGCGGCCAGTGATGATGCGGCTACTTCCGCTCCGTCCGCCGTCGCAGCCAGCGGGCGTAAAGGTCGGGCCGGCGTTCTTTCGTGAGGCGCTCGGCCTGTCGTTGCCGCCAGCGCTCGATTTCCGCGTGATTGCCGGAGAGCAGCACGTCGGGGATCTTCCGCCCCTCCCATTCGCGCGGGCGGGTGTAGTGCGGATATTCCAGCAAGTCCTGTTCGAAGCTTTCCCATTCACCCGATTCGTGCTTGCCCATGACGCCGGGCAACAGGCGCACCACCGCGTCCAGCAGGCAGATGGCCGCCGGCTCGCCGCCCGAGAGCACGAAGTCGCCAATGGAAATCTCACGCAAGCCGCGCGCCTCGATGACGCGCTCGTCCACGCCCTCGAAGCGCCCGCAGACGATGACCAGGCCGGGCTGTTTGGCGAATTCGCGCACCAGCTTTTGCGTCAGCGGCTCGCCGCGCGGGCTCATCAGCAGGCGCGGGCGGGCATCATCCGGCATCAGCGCCGCATCGATGGCCGCCGCCAGCACGTCCGGCTTCATCACCATGCCCGGACCGCCGCCATAGGGTTCGTCATCCACCGTATGGTGCCGGTCGGTGGCGGCGTCGCGGATGTTGCGCACATCCAGCCGCCAGATGTCCTTCTGCAGCGCCCGGCCCGCCAGCGCATGCCCCAGCGGCCCCGGAAACATCTCCGGATAGATCGTCAGCACGGTGGCGGTGAACGGCTGCGGCATCGTTCAGCGCTCCGAAAGGGCAAGACGCAGGCCGAGCGCGATCAAAACGCCGCCCAGCATGCGCTCCAGCCACAGCCCGATGCGCGGTCTGCTGCGCAGTGTCCGGGCCAAACGGTCGCCGGCCAGCACCAGCCAGGGCTCCAGAACCACGGCCACCGCCACCACGAGCACGCCATGCAGCAGCATCTGCGCCCATGCCGGCGCCACGCCCTCCACCACGAACTGCGGCAGGAAGGCCAGAAAGAAGATCCCCACCTTCGGATTGAGCAGGCTGACGAGAATGCCCTGCATGTAGACCCGCCTCGCCGGCAGGCCCGGCTGCCCCGTTTCACGCATGAAGGTATCGCCGGCGCCGCGAAGAGACTGAATGCCCAGCCACACCAGATAGGCCGCGCCGACCCATTTCACCACCTGGAAGATGGTGGCGGAAGCGGCAAGGATGGCGGACAGGCCCAGCGCCGCGAAAAGGGCATGCACCAAGGCGCCGGATTGCACGCCGAACATGGCGGCGAATCCCGTGCGTCTGCCACCTCCCAGCGTCTGTCCAAGGATGAAGATGATGTCCGGGCCGGGCGAGATGACCAGCAGGAAAGCGGCGGAGAAGAACGTCACCCAGTGCAACAGGGAATAATCGAACATGCGTGGCCTCCCGTCAGGATGAGCGATGATACTTTCGCACTCTACGCATCCTTGCCTGTGCGCATTTGCGCCTTCGCCGCCTCCTTCTTCCGGCGGCGGCGCTTGTGTTTGCCCTGAGCGCGACGCTTCAGCGCGTCTTCCTCCAGCTCCGGCGGCGGATTGATGACGATGCGCCCGCCGGCAAGATCCACCTTCGGAACCGCTTCTTTAGTGAATGGCAGATAATAGGTCTCGCGCGTGCCTTCCGGGCGTATTTCCAAGAGATCCCCGGCGCCGAAGTCGTGCACCGCCACCACCTCGCCGGCCGGCTGGCCTTTCTCCTTCTCGGCCTTCAGGCCGATGAGGTCGGAGTGGTAGAAGGTGTCCGCTTCCTCGATGTCAGGCAGCCGGTCGCGTGGCAGCTTCAGCTCCCGCCCCCGCAACAGCTCCGCCGCGTCGCGGTCTTCCACGCCCTTCAGTTTCGCGATGAAGGCGCCCTTCCTCGGCCGCAGGCGCTCGATTTCCACCGTCTGAGGCCCGTCGTCAAGCAACAGCGGACCATAGGCGGCGATGTCTTCCGGCGTTTCGGTGAAGCTCTTTATCTTCACCTCGCCACGGATGCCATGGGCGGAGGTGATCACGCCCATGACAACCAGCTTGTCGTCATCCCTGCTCATTGCCGCGTCCACTCATGCAGCCCTCGCCGCAGTTGGTGCGGGCGGCGAAAGAAGTTCATCAGCTCTCGGCGGCCTGCTCTTCGCCCTCGCCACCGGCCTCGCCCTCGGCTTCCGCGGCGGCGGCTTCGGCGGCCTTGGCCTCCTTCTCGGCCTTGCGCGCCAGCGCCTTCTCGCCCGGCTGCGCCTTCTTCGGATTGTGGCGCTCCGGGCGCTTCATGATGCCCGCGGCGTCCAGGAAGCGCAGCACACGGTCGGTGGGCTTCGCGCCCTTGCTCAGCCAGTGCTGGATGCGCTCGGTGTTCAGCACCACGCGCTCCGGGTGATCCTTCGGCAGTAGCGGGTTGTAAGTGCCCAGCTTCTCGATGAAACGGCCATCGCGCGGCGCGGTGTTTTCCGCCACCACGATGCGGTAGAACGGACGCTTCTTGGCGCCGCCACGGGCCAGACGAATACGCAGTGCCATGGTTCGGTTTCTCCTTTTTCAGACTGCTCGTTGACTTGTCGATTTGGTGAGTGATTCCGCTTGCTCTTCTTCCTCGCCTCAGCGGCGCTTGCGGCCCTTGCCCTTGCCGCGCCCGCCAAGGCCGGGCAGGCCACCGCCCAGCCCGGGCAAGCCGCCAAGGCCCGGCAGTCCACCGCCCATGCCGGGCAGCCCTCCGCCCAGCCCGCCGGGCAATCCACCAGGCAGGCCGCTTACGCCTGCGCCGCCATCCTTGCCGCCGGCGGGCAGCTCGCCCTTCTGCACGGCCTTGGCCATCTCGCGCAGTTCGGGCGGCAGGCTGGCCGGGTCCATGCCCGCCAGCTCGGCCTGCAATTTCTCCAGTTCCGCCGCATCCGGCATGTCCTTGCCGCCGCCCAGGCCGAACATCCTGCCCAGCAGGCCACCCTTGCCCTTGCCCATTTTCTTCATCATGGTGGCCATCTGCTTGTGCATCTTCAGCAGCTTGTTCACGTCCTGCACGGACGTGCCGGAGCCGGCGGCGATGCGCTTCTTGCGCGAGGCGTTGATGATTTTCGGAAACGTGCGCTCCTTCGGCGTCATGGAGCTGATGATGGCGAGCTGGCGCTTCAGCACCAGGTCGTCGAGGTCAACGCCGGCGAGCTGCTTCTTGATCTTGCCCATGCCCGGCAGCATGGAAAGGATGCTCTGCATGCCGCCCAGCTTCTGCATCTGCTTGAGCTGCTCGGCCAGGTCTTCCAGCGTGAAGGCGCCCTTCTTCATGCGCTCGGCGATCTTGCGCGCCTTCTCCGCGTCGATGGTCTTCGCCGCCTTTTCCACCAGCGAGACGACATCGCCCATGCCTAGGATGCGGTCGGCGATGCGCTCGGGGTGAAACGGCTCGATGTCGTCGAGCTTCTCGCCGGTGCCGATGAGCTTGATGGGCTTGCCCGTGACCGCGCGCATGGAAAGGGCCGCGCCGCCGCGCCCGTCGCCATCGGCGCGGGTGAGCACGATGCCGGAAATGCCCACGGCCTCATCAAAGCTTTTCGCCAGGTTCACGGCGTCCTGACCGGTCAGCGCATCGGCCACCAGCAGCGTTTCGGACGGTGTGGTGACGGCGCGCACGGCCTTGACCTCGTCCATCAGCTCTTCATCGATGTGCAGCCGTCCGGCGGTGTCGAGGATGAGCACGTCGTAGCCGCCGGTGCGCGCTTCCTTCAGCGCGCGTTTGGCGATGGTGACCGGGTCTTCGCCTTCCACGATGGGCAGGCTGTCAACGCCGATCTGCCTGGCCAGCGTGGCCAGCTGTTCACGCGCGGCAGGGCGGTACACGTCCAATGATGCCAGCAGCACCTTCTTGCGCGCGTTCTCTTTGAGCCACTTGGCGATCTTGGCCGAGGTCGTGGTCTTGCCCGAACCCTGCAGGCCGACCATGAGCACGACGTTGGGCGGTTCGCCGTCCACGCGCAGGGGCTCATGTGTGCCCAGCGTGTCCACCAGCGCGTCGTGGACGATCTTTATGACCATCTGGCCGGGCTGGACGGAGCGGATGACCTCCTGGCCCACGGCCTTTTCGCGCACCTGTTCGACGAAGGAACGCACCACGGGCAGCGCCACGTCGGCCTCAATCAGCGCGCGGCGCACCTCGCGCATGGCGGCGTCCACGTCCTTTTCGGACAGCACGCCGCGGCCGGTGAGCTTGTCGAAAATGCCGCTCAGTCGTTCCTGGAGGGTGTCGAACATGTCCGTTTTGCGCCTTTCTTCCGCCGTTTGCCGGTTTTCCACGTGACCTGTGCCGCATATGGTAGCACAAGTGGCCGCGCGCAAATCCGTAGGCCGCAAACGCCAAGCGCGCCCGTGGGCGAACCCTCGCTGACGGGCGGCGACCCTCCCGCCTCCCGGCGCTTTTCGCTTGACGCGCCATGTGCGGGACAGCCAAGGCTTTACGCATAGCCTGCATGGAAAACCGCGCCCTTTTACGCCACTTGCGCCGTGGCGTCAATGTTTCGGGCGCTTGGCGGCCATGCGTTCGTGCTATAAGCAGGCAGGAATGATTCCTTGCCCGGCCTGGGGCTTGGTGGAGACCTGATCAAGGCCAGCAAGAGAAAGGGGCGAGATGGCCGAGACGCCGGAAAACGAAGACGACTGGCCATGCCTGGACGGGCGCATCACGGGTGGGGAGCACGTGCTGCCCGTGCGCGTGTATTACGAGGACACGGACGCCGGCGGGGTGGTGTATCACGCCAACTACCTGCGCTTCTGCGAGCGGGGGCGCACGGACTTTTTGCGCCTGCTGGGCATTCATCACGGCGCGGTAAAGGGCGCGGATGGGCATGCTCTGCATTTCGTGGTGCGGCGGATGAATTGCGAATTTCTGCGCCCGGCGCGGCTCAATGACGTGTTGGAGGTGCGCACGCGACTGGTGAAGGGCTCGCGGGTGCGGGTGGTGGTGCGGCAGGCGGTGCACGTGGCGCATACGGATGACGAAACCGGCGCGCCGCCGCAAACCGGCCCGATTTTCACCGCACAGGTTGAGGTGGCGGTCATCGATGATTCGGGCCGCCCGGCGCGGTTGCCCAATGAGGTCATGGACAGGCTGGCGGCACTGCCGGCGGCAAACGGTTGAATGCGGAGAAGCGAACGCATGGAAGCGGAAGTGGCGCAGCAGCTCTCGGCGCAGGACTTCAGCCTGCTGGGCATGTTCCTGCAGGCCACGCTGGTGGTGAAGCTGGTGATGCTGGGGTTGATCGCGGCCTCGGTGGTGTGCTGGGCGGTGGTGTTCGAGAAATTCGTGACCGTGCGCAAGATGCGCGCGGCCATCGACTGGTTCGAGAAGCTGTTCTGGTCCGGCCGCACCCTGCCGGAGATTCAGGCCATGGCGGCGCAGCGCGAGCGCAGGGGCTCAGCGGCGCTGTTCCTGGCGGCCATGGAAGAGTGGCAGCGCTCCACGCAGGCGCAGCAGGCCCAGGCGCATCCCCTGCCGAACAACCCCGCCACGCTGTTGCAACGGCTTGAGAAGATCATGGACGTGGAGCTGCAGCGCCAGACGCTGAGCATGGAAAAGCGGCTGCTGATCCTGGCCACGGTGGGTTCGATTGCGCCGTTCGTGGGGCTGTTCGGCACGGTGTGGGGCATCATGAACTCGTTCCAGGCCATCGCCATTTCCAAGAACACGAATCTGGCGGTGGTGGCGCCGGGCCTGGCGGAGGCCTTGTTCGCCACCGCTTTGGGCCTGCTGGCAGCCATTCCGGCGGTGATTTTCTACAACAAGTTCTCGCATGACGTCTCGCGGCTGGCCACGCGCATGGAGAACTTCATCGAGGAATTCACCGCCATCCTGTCGCGGCAACTGCAGGGCTGAGAAGGAGCAAGACGCATCATGGCGGCGGGACTGCACGGGGCCGATCCGGGGCTGCGCAGGCGCGGGCGCAGGCGGCGCTCGCGGCTGGCGCCGATGAGCGAGATCAACGTCACGCCGTTCGTTGACGTGATGCTGGTGCTGCTCATCGTGTTCATGGTGGCCGCGCCCATGCTCACCGTGGGGGTGCCCATCGAGCTGCCCAAGACCAGGGCCAAGCCGCTCACCGGCGAGAAGGAGCCCGTGACCGTGACCGTGAAGGCCGACGGCACGGTGTACCTGATGGATACCGAGATCGAGGACGTGAGCACGCTTGCGGCGAAGGTGAAGGCCATCGCCGGCGAGGGCTACAACGAGCGCATTTACGTCCGCGCCGACAAGAGCGTCGATTACGGCAAGGTGATGAAGGTGATGGGCGCGCTCTCCGGCGCGGGCTTCAAGCGCCTGGCGCTGGTGACCGCGGCCGATGACGCGCCCATGCCGAAGTCGGGCGGGACCGCTCGCAAGACCGGGAAATGATACCAATCTGCATGAAGGATGACCGGTGCAAGCCGCCCCGCCTCCCGGCCTCTCGGCCCGGCTCTTGCCTTCAACAATGTGGGAATATGAGCGAGACGCTGTGGGGGTTCTGCATGCGTCCTGGCATCACTTCCTTTCGGCAAGTCCCGTCTTCGCCCTCGCGGCGACGGTCCCGAGCCTTTCCGTTGCGCTTTCCACGGCCTTCAACAAGGCCTCCACCACCTGCGGATCCCCCATCTCGGAATGCGCCTTTTCCAGTTCGGCCCGTAGCCGATTCAGCGTTTCTTCCTGCTCCACCATCTTGTCCGCCATCACCAGCGCGGCCATGATGAGCAGCCGGATTTCTCCCAACTGCCCCACCTTTTCCCGGATACGCGCAACCTCCGTGTCCACCATGCGGGCCAGTCGGCGCAAGTGATCTTCCTGCCCTTCCCCGCATTGCAGGGTATAGGTGCGCCCGTTGATTTCGATCATGGCTTGCGGCATGGCGCCCCCCGGTACAATACCGTTTCGTCTTCAAGTTTCTCCCAACGCCTGGCGTATTCGGGCCATGGCGGCGTCCACATGGGCCAAGGCCTCCCGGTTCACCTTCGCCAGCTCGTCCGCCCGCGCGCGCAGGCTGCGCAGCTGTTGTTCCAGCCGTTCCTTTTCCGCACTCAATTGCGCCGATTTTGCGGCTTCTTCCAACAGCTGTTCAAAAGCTCCCTCGGTTTCCGCCAGCGCCTGCTCAAAACGCCCCAATGCCTCGCTCACCTTGACGCGCACATCATCCATCGCCGCTTGCCACCCCTTCACCACGCGTTTTCGCCGATTCTCCTGAAAGGCTAGCACACTTCACCCGCTTGCCAGAAACCCATGGCGGCACCTTTCCCCATCTTGCGAGCCAGGCATTGCGGCGTTACCCTTCTTTCGTCGCCACGCGGGCCATTCCCCCCTCCGGCCAGTGGAGGCTTTCGGGGGCAGGCCTGAATCACGAATGCAACCTTCACAAACGGCAGGCGAAACCATGGACGTTCGCAAGGTCGGGATCATCGGCGCCGGGCACATGGGCACGGGCATCGCGCACGTGTGCGCGCTGGCCGGATATGACGTTCTGCTCAAGGATGTCTCCTCCGAGGTGGTGGAGCACGCCCTGGCTACCATCAACGGCAACATGGCCAAGCAGGTGCGCAAGGGCCGCATCACGGAAGAACAACGCCGGGCGGCGCTGCAAAAGATCCATCCCGTGGACACGCTGGAAGCCTTCGCCGAATGCGACCTGGTGATGGAAGCCATTACCGAATCGGAAGAGGCCAAACGCCGCCTGTTTGCCGAACTGTGTCCTCACCTGCCGCCCGCCACCATCATCGGCACCAACACATCATCGCTTTCCATCACCCGTCTGGCCGCCAGCACCGACCGGCCGGAAAAGTTCATGGGCATCCACTTCATGAACCCCGCGCCACTAATGGAGCTGGTGGAGCTGATCCGTGGCATCGCCACCTCGGACGAAACCTTTCACACCGTTCGCGAGTTCGTCATCTCGCTGGGCAAGACTCCGGCCGTGGCGGAGGACTTTCCCGCCTTCATCGTCAACCGCATCCTGCTGCCCATGATCAACGAGGCCATCTACACGCTTTACGAGGGCGTGGGCACGGTGGAGGCCATCGACACCGCCATGAAGCTCGGCGCGCACCATCCCATGGGGCCGCTGGAGCTGGCCGACTTCATCGGTCTGGACACCTGCCTGAACCTGATGCAGGTGCTCTACGAGGGACTTGCGGATTCCAAGTATCGTCCCTGCCCCTTGCTGGTGAAATATGTCGATGCCGGCTGGCTGGGGCGCAAGACCAAGCGCGGTTTTTATGACTATCGGGGCGAAAAGCCCGTCCCCACCCGGTAGAATAGACCCGGATGGAGAGAATTCCGGCAGCGATTTCGCGGCGCACAAACTAGAACGGCGCGTCGAAACGCGCCGCATTCATCGTCTCGCCGATATGCCGAAAACCCGGCCCCGCCCCGGGATGCTCTCAGTTGTCACACGAACCCGTCCCGGTCAGGTAGCCAATGATGCAATACCTGTCCAGAAAACGCCGCACCGGCCCCTTGTAGCCATACTTGTCCAGCTCGTCCTGTTTCTGCAGCTGCTGCACCATGTTGCCAAACGCGGTGGTCTGCTTCTTTTTCCCGCCACTGGCCAGCTCCGGCGCGATGCCCAGGATGAAGCCATCCAGCACCTTCGCCGCGGTCAGCGAGCCCATGCCACAGGTCACGCCCAGCACGTGGATGGCTTCGTCGATGGTCTGATAACCCGTGATGGGCCGCGCGGGCGCCGCCTGCGCCTGCGAAACCGTCATCAGTCCGATGGTCATGAAGACACCCGCCACAAGGGTGCGCGCCGATTTTTTCATGCTGTCCAATCCTTCTCAAAAGGCCTCGCCGGACGCAAAACGCCCCCGTTCCGCTCCGGCCGATTGCAGAATCGCCCGTAATATACAGCCATTGCGTACATCTGGCAAATCGCATACCCCTTCCTGCCCCCGCCGCGGAAAGACGCACGCCACCCGCGACCGGTTTGGGCCCCCACGAATTACCAGTACTCCGAGCGCGGCGCCCCCTGAAGCACTTCCCGCAGCCGCCGGCGCGTGCCCTTCACGGTGTCCGGCGGCAGGGCGTCCGGCGAAAAGAATGCCCGCTCGGCAATTTCCGCGTTGGGCTCCCAGGGCAGCTCCACGTATTGCCCCGGCCGCACAACGAACAGCGCGATGTGATCATTCGGAAAGACGGGATGATGGGAGTAGATGCCGAATAGCTCCGGCTCTCCGGTAACGCGAATGGCCACCTCGTCCAATAGCTCGTGATGCAGCGTTTCCCACACGGTTTCGCCCTTTTCCACGCCGCCGCCGGGCAGATGCCAGCCCGGCTTGTAGGTGTGCTTCAGCAGCAGCACCCTGCCCTGCGAATCCAGCACCAGCCCCTGCACCCCCAGCGTCACGGACCGCTTCAGGCGAAAGGCGGACTGCAGGATGCCATTGCGGACGTTCTCCGGCAGTTTCAGCAGCAACGGATAGAGCTTTTCAATCGCCTTTTTCATGCCTGGCTGATATGTAACCGAAAATTGGCCATGACCTTCAAATTCACCCTGCCATCAATTCATGAAGGAAGGGTGGAGCCCGGCATCAGGGATGCACGTACATGACCACGAACAGCCACATCACGGTGCGGCCGGTGACAGGCGGGCGGGAGCTGCGCACCTTCATCCGCCTGCCACAGGCCATCCATGCCGGCGATCCCAACTGGATTCCGCCACTGGATATCGAGCGCCGCCTGCACCTGTCGAAACGCTTCAATCCATTCTTCGACCATGGCGAGGGCGAACTGTTCATCGCCTGGCGGGGGGATGAGCCGGTGGGGCGCATCACCGCCCAGATCGACCGCCTGCACCTTGAGCGATACGACGACGCCACCGGCTTTTTCGGCCATGTCGAGGCCTACGACGATCCGGCCATCTTCCGCGCCCTGTTGAATGCCGCCGCCGCATGGCTGAACCAGCGCGGCATGCGCCGCTTGCGCGGACCTTTTTCGTGGAACATCAACCAGGAAAGCGGCCTGCTGGTGGAGGGCTTCGACACCCCTCCCGCCTTCATGATGGGCCACGCCCGCCCCTATTACGACGCCTGCATGCGGGCGGCCGGCATGGAGAAGGTCATGGACCTGTATGCCTACGACTTCACCCGCGAGATGCAGGTGCCCGAAAAACTGCGACGCTTCATCCAGCGCGAAAAGGAAAAGGGCACCCTGGAAGTGCGCCCCATCGACAAGCGGCGGCTGAAGGAAGAGCTGCACCTGCTCATGGGCATCTTCAACGACGCCTGGGCAGAAAACTGGGGCTTCGTTCCCTTTACCAAGCGCGAATTCATGGAGATGGGCCAGCAGCTCAATTTTCTCGTTTCCGAGCGCGACGTGGCCATCGCCAGCTGGAAGGGCGAGCCGGCGGCCATGACCGTCGTCATGCCCGACCTGAACCGCATGATCGCCGACATGAACGGCAAACTCCTGCCCTTCAACTGGCTGAAGCTCCTGCGCCGCCTGAAATTCTCCGGCCCGCCGGAGCGCATGCGCATGCCGCTCATGGGCGTGCGCCGCAAGTTCCAGAATGGTCTGCCCGGCGCCGTGCTGGCCCTGTCCGTCATCGACGAGGTCTATACCTACAACAAGAATCGCGGCGTGCAGGGCGCGGAGCTTTCCTGGGTGCTGGAAACGAACACGCGCGTGCGCCATCTCATCGAGAGCGTTGGCGCCCGCCACTACAAGACCTACCGTATCTATGAGCGCACCATCGCCTGACATGTCGCGGCCGGACAGCGCAACCCACCCGGCCAGCATCGCCGATGAAGCCGTCGGCAAGGCGGCTCCACGCGTGCGCGCGCTGGTGCTGGCCGCCTCGCGCGGGCCGGACGACCCATTGGCGAAGGCTTTCGGCCTGCCGCACAAGTGCCTGCTGGAAGTTGCAGGCGAACCCATGTTGCGCCGGGTGGTGCGCGCGCTCGCCTGCGCGCCGGAAATCGCGGATATCGCAATCGTCATCGACGACGAGAAAGCGGCCCGGCAGGCGCTGGGGCCGGAGCTGGCCGCACGCGCGCGCTTCCTGCCGCCGAAGGATTCGGCCAGCGCCTCCACCCTCGCCGCGCTGGAGGATCTCTGGCGCGAACAGCCGGACATGCCCGTCCTGGTCACCACCGGCGACCATGCCCTGCTCTCGCCGGAAATGATCCGCGAAATGGTGCGCGCGGCCATGAGGGAGCCCGAAGCCGATCTGCTGGTGGGGCTGGCCGCGCGCGAGAAGGTTCGGCGCGCCTTTCCGGAGGTGAAACGCACCTGGCTGAAATTCGGCCCCGATGCCGTGACCTCCTGCAACCTGTTCCTGTTCCGCTCAGCCCAAGCGCTGAATGCCGCGCGCTTCTGGCAGCAGGTGGAGCGCAACCGCAAGAAGCCCTGGCGCATCGCGCGCGCCTTCGGTCTGTGGCCGCTCATCCGGCTGCTTCTGGGCTGGGCGACGCTCGGGCAAGCCTTCGAGCTGGCCTCGGCCCGGCTGGGGGTGCGCGCCGTGCCGGTGCTGCTTTCCTTGCCGGAGGCGGCCGTTGACGTGGACAAGCCCGAAGATCTCGCGCTGGCAGAACGCATCGCCGCACGCCTGAACGCCCGACCGGAAGACTGAATCAATCCACTGCGCCCGCCTCTCGCATCAGCGTCAGCACCTGTTCGTGCAGGGTGGGGCTGGTGCTGGCGATGACATCGCCGCTTTCCGGCGCCTCGTTTCCCCACCAGTCGGAGAACACCCCGCCCGCGCCGCGAATGATGGGCGAAAGCACCGCCGCGTCGTGCCGCGCAAGGCCGGTGTCGAAGGCCACATCCATGCGCCCCGCCGCCACCAGCGCGTAGAACATGGCGTCGGCGTCGAACTGCACATGCCTGGCCTTGCGCATCATGGCCTCCAGGAAGGCGCGTTTTCCTTCCGTGTCGTAGTAGATGGGCAGCGTGGTGCCCGCCAGCGCCTCTTCCAGCCGCGCGGTGGCGCGCACTTTCGCGGGCCGCGCATCCGCCGCTCCCTCGCCAAGAATGCGCCAGCATGTGTCGTCATCTCCAATGACGGAAAACGAGATCAGCGGTTGATGTATCAGCCCCAGCACCGGCCGCCCCCCATGCAGTAGGGCGATCAGCACCGTCCACGTCGGCAGGCCACAAAGAAAGGCGCGCGTGCCATCAATGGGGTCGAGCACCCACACGAACTCGGCATTCTCGTTTTCCGCGCCGAATTCCTCGCCGATGATGCCGTGCAGCGGGTATCGCGCGGCGATGCGCGCGCGCAACAGCTCTTCGCCCGCCTTGTCCGCCGCCGTCACCGGATCGAAGCCCTCTGCCTCCGCTTCCTTGTTGTCCGCCGCCAGCTCCGGCGCGCGGAAGGCCTCCGCCAGCAACGCACCCGCCTCGCGCGCCAGCTCCAACGCGAAGGCGGCGTGTTCGTTGCCCAGGAAATCGGCGAATGACGTGCTCATGCTTTCCTCCGTCATTCCGGCTTCCCCCTCGTCATTCCGGCGAAAGCCCAATGGTGTCCAAGAAAACTTCAAACGCCATCAGAACTCGTCATTCCTGCGCAAGCGGGAATCCACTAAGCCACTGATTCACTTATGGATCCCCGC
>JALVSR010000054.1 GCA_027024225.1 Hyphomicrobiales bacterium
AATCCTACGCCATGGTGAAGGCCATCGCCCAGCTGGCCGCGAGGTATGACCCCACCCTGAAAATCATCGTGGCGGAAACCGGCGGTTCGGGCCAGAACACCCGCATGCTGGGCAAGGGGCTGCTGCAGCTGGCCACCATCCAGGCGGACACGCCCACCGGCCCGGACATTCGGCTTGTCACCTCTCTTTATCCCGATGTCTTCCAGCTTCTGGTGCGCAAGGATCGGGGCATTCATTCCGTGGCCGACCTGGAAGGCAAGCGTATCGCCCTGCCCTCCCGCAGCAGTGGCCAGTACCGATCCTTCCTGTTTCTGGCCGGCTATTATGGCCTCGCCCCGGGCGACATGAAACTCATCTCCATGTCCTCTCGCGCCGCCTCCTGGGCCATCATGCACGGGGGGGTGGATGCGCTGTTCCGGGTGCGCGCGCCGGGCAACGCGGAGCTGAAGGAAATCATCCATTCGGACGTGGTCAGCATCATGCCCATTCCGCACACACGCGCCCTGCGGCTGGTGCAGCCGGCCATCGAGGAGGGCGTGCTGCCCGCCGGCTCCTACCGCGGCGCGCCGCCGGTGCCGGAGCAGGACCTGCCCGTGCCCATGGTGCGCAGATTGCTTGTGGCGGGGGCCGATGTGCCGCCCGAACTGGTGGAACGCGTGACCAGGCTGATTTACGAACACCGTCGCGAGCTGACCGTGCTGACCCCCTTGGGCGGTTTCATCGCAACGCCGGGCGAGTTGTTCAACCACCCCATCCCCCTGCATGAAGGCGCACGGCGCTACTATGAACGGGACAAGCCCAGTTTCCTGCAGGAAAATGCCGAGCTGTTCGCGCTTTACCTGACCATCATCGCAGGTGCGGTTTCCATCTTGCTGCGACTGAACAACCGCCGCCAGAAAGCGCGGGTGGATGCCTACAACCGGGAGCTGATCTCGCTCTACAACCAGGCGGTGATGGACGAGGATCCGAACGAGGAATACTACCGCGACAAGATGATGGATATCTTCGCCCGGGTGCTGAAGGATTCCGAGGATGGCAACATCAACACCACCGGGTTCGAATTCCTTTCCTTCGCGTGGGACGAGCTGAACGACGCTATCATCGAGATCATTCGGGAAAAGAAGGAAAAAATGAAGCATGGGAAGGACGACGGCGAACGCGCGCCCGCGTCCCAAAATCATGTGGCGTTGGCTTAGGGCCCGGTCTCGACAAGTCCGGCGCGCCAGGCTGGATCAGCGATACACGGCCCCCTGGGGACGAGCCGGAATTTCTCGACACGTCAAGAACAAGAACACGATAAAAAATAAAAAAGAAAGAAATGCCTGCCGATGGGACGCAAGCCGATTACATTCCTGAAGGACGAGAGGCGTCAGAGGCGCAGGCGTCGTGTGCGGCGTCTGCTGCAGCTGGCATTGCTGGGATTCGTCATTGTCGCCATTGCCGGCATCAGCCTGTATTTCCATCGGTTCATCGAGGAACAGAAAGAGATGGCGGCCAGGCGGCTGGAGACCTTCGCCGAGCTGCGCCTGTCTGCCGTGCGGCGTTTTCTGCTGTCCCACCAGCAGGAAACCGCCCTGTGGTCACAGGAAAAAACTCTCACCAGCGTGGCCCGGCAATATATCGAGATATGGCGGCGCATGACCGAAGAGGAAAAGGCCGGCATGCGCTATCTGTTCGTGCCGGAAAACCGGCGCACCATCAAGGCCAGGCGCCTCTCCTCCATAACCGACGCCTACGCCGACTACACGGAGCTGCACGCCCTGACCTATGCCAACCTGCGGCGCTTCATGCGCCATCATGGCTACTACGACATTTTCTTTTTCACACCGGAAGGGGACCTGGCCTTCACGGTGATGAAAGAGGATGATTTCGGCCTGAATTTCACTCACAATGGCGGCCCCTACGCCGCCACGGGCTTGGGCCGGGCCTTCCGCGCCGCCAACGCCTTGCACACCGGAGGCCGGGCGGTGTTCATGGATTTTTCCTTCTATCCGCCGAGCAACAACGCCCCGGCGGCCTTTTTCGCCGCTCCCATGTTCGACGAGCGAGACCGCAAGATCGGGATTTACGCCATCCAGATCCCGGTGGACAGGCTGGACGCCATTCTTCGGCACAATGCCGGCATGGGCCAGAGCGTGCGCACCTATGCCGTGGGCGAAGACCTGCTGTTGCGCAACAACCTGCCCGATGCGAAGGAACCGACCCTGTTGCGGCGCAAGGTGGACATCGAGCCGGTGAAGCGCGCCTTGCAGGGCAAGCGTGTGAGCATCACCATGTTGGACGAACACGGCGAGCGCCGGTTCCTCGTGGCTCTGCCCATGAATTTCGCCGGCGTCCGCTGGGCCATCGTCACGGACATGGCCCTGGAGGAAATGCACGAACCCATCAGACCCTATTACTGGCTCTGGCTTTTCTCCGTGGGGATCATCGTGCTGCTGGGGGGCGTCCAGATCTGGCTGTTGCAACGCTGGTAGTTGCCCCTCTTCCCCGGGCCTTTCTTCCTCTCCGGGTTTCGGGCGCGGCCGTCATCTCGAAGGAGGTTCGTTGTGACTGACATGGCAAACCCCGGTTGGCTCGTGGCCTTCATCATTTTCGCCTTCACCAGTGCCGGCACGCCGGGGCCGAACAACGCCATCATGGCCGCCAGCGCCGCCAACTGGGGATTCATCCGCACCCTGCCCGGCGTTTTCGGCATTTCGCTGGGCTTTGCCTTCATGATCGCCGCCGTGGGGCTGGGGCTTGGCGAATTCTTTCGCCACAATCCGCAACTGGCCCTGGGGCTGAAGGTGGGGGGCACTCTCTTCCTGCTGCACCTGGCGTGGAAGATCGCCACCACGCGCCCGCAGGTGGATGACGCGGCTTCCTCCGACCGAAACGAGACGAAGCAGCATCCGCCGGGATTTTTCCGCATGGCCGCCTTCCAGTGGGTCAACCCCAAGGGCTGGGCCATGGTGCTGTCGATGATGGGAGTCTATGCCGGCCGGAATGCGGACCCCCGAACCGACATGCTCATCATGGCGGCGCTGTTCGCCATTATCGGCACCATGACGGCCGCCTTCTGGGCCGGCGTGGGAGTGTTGGCCGGCAAATGGCTGAATGCGCGGCAAATGGTGATATTCAACCGCGTCATGGCGGCCCTGCTGGTGGCGTCATTGGCGCTCATCTGGATCTGAGAAGGGCGCTGCCGGCGTTTTTTCATTTGCGCTGAAGCGCGTCGCACCGGCCCGCGCCCTGCCCGACTTCTTTTTGCACGGAAGTGCGGCGGCTCCGGCCCTCTCCCCCACCCAGCCACCCGATATTGTGGGGGTCAGGTGGCCGGGTGGGGAAGAGGGCCTTGTTTTTGCGCTGAAGCGCGGACGGTTCCGGCCCGCTCCCTCTCCCGGCCACCCAAATTGTGGAACCAGGTGGCCGGGTGGGGGCGAGGGCTTCATTATCGCACGGAAGTGCGGCGGCGCAGCCCCGTCTCGTGCGCCAACCGCAGCACCAGGTGCGGGTCGTCATCGCCGGCGAAGGCCAGGAAATCGGCCGATGCGCGCAGCGCCGAGTCCAGCAGCAGGTGATATTCGTACCGCGGTATCTCCACCGCACCGAAACGGCGCAGATGATCGGTGACGAACTGCGTGTCCAGCAGCCGGAAGCCGCCGGCATTGAGCCGCGCCACCAGGTGCACCAGCGCCACCTTGGAGGCGTCGCGCACGCGAGAGAACATGCTTTCGCCGAAGAAGGCCGCCCCCAGCGAGACACCATACAGCCCGCCCACCAGCTCGCCGTCCTTCCAGCACTCCACCGAGTGGGCGTACCCGCGCTCGTGCAGACGGGTGTAGGCTTCGCGAATGAGCTTGCTGATCCAGGTGCTGCGCCGCCCGGGCGCTGGCGCTGCACATTCGCCGATGACCCGTTCGAAGGCGGTGTTCACCCGCACCTCGAAGGGCTGCTTGCGCAGGGTGCGGCGCAGCCGGCGCGGCACGTGAAAGGCATCGAGCGGCAGGATGCCCCGCATGTGGGGATCCACCCAGAAGACACCCTTGTCGGCGGCTCCTTCCGCCATGGGAAAAATGCCGGCGGCATAGGCGCGCAACAGGACTTCCGGTGACAAATACAATTCGGGCTTCATAATCAGGATCATACCAGAAATGCACGGTGTGGGTCAGCATGGCAATTGGCGCCCTTGACGCCCCCTCGCCGTGGCCCCTACCTTCCCTGACAACCATATACGGAACAGGCAGAACATCATGAACGACAGCGCCAACGACAACATGCTCATCACCAACTCCGACCAGTTGCGCGAGGCCCTGCGCGGTCTTTCGCCGGCGCAGATCCTGGCGGTGGTGGTGCGCCAGGCCATGCGCACCCTGCCCGCCATCAGCCTGTGGCTGGACTGGGACGAGGAAGAAGCCGTGCCGGTGGTGCTGCCCACCATCCGTCCGCTGGCGGCGGCCCATGCCATGGCGCTGGAACTGGCCGCGCACGAGGCCAGGCATGCCCGTGCAGGCGATCCCGGGGGCGGCTCGGCGCGTGTATCCGACCTGATGAAGATGGGCGCCGACGCCGGACTGCTGGCCACCGACGTGGAGGCGGCCGTGAGGCACGCCACCGCCGCCATCTCGCGCGCCACCTCCGTGGTGGCCAACCGCCGCACGCAGCAAGCCTTCGTGCACGCACGCAATGCCTGCGCGGCCGCGGTGCGCGCGGCCTATGCCGCTTCCGCCGGGGCCGATGCCGACGCCGGGTTTCGCGCGCTGGCGCAGACGGTGGAGCTGTTCGACGGCTGGGCGCCCGTTTCCGCCGACCTGCAGGCGCTGGCACAGGCCGACACGACGGAAGCGGAAAAGGCGCAATGGCTGCTGGCGCAACCGCTGTGGCTGTCGGAGCCGCCGGGCTGGGCGGCGGAGGGCTGGAAGGCCATGCGCGAGATCCTGAACATGCGCAAGAATGAGCACTGGCCGGTGTGGACGCGCTGGTACGATGCGCTGCTGGACCCCGGCGTGCTGAGCGGCCCGCCCTCGCCACATCTCGCCCGCATGCGCCTGCAGGCGCCCGAGGCCTTCTGGCAACAAGGGCCGGCGGTGCTCAACGCCGCCATCGGCACGGTGTTGGCAGAGGAAGAGGAGCGCGAAGTGGCCAAGGCCCGGGAAGCGTGGGAAAAGGAAGGGAAGAAGAGCTCATGAGCATGGGCGAAACAGCCGCACATCCCTGGCCCCGCAAGGTGTCGCTGGATGCGCCGGCGCCGGAAGAGGCGCGCGGCGCGGTCATCGCCATCGGCAACTTCGACGGCGTGCACCGCGGGCACCAGGCCTTGCTGGCCAGGGCGCGAGATATCGCGCGGGAAAGGGGCCTGAAATGGGGCATGCTGACGCTGGAGCCGCACCCGCGCGACGTGTTCCGCCCCAACGAGCCAGTGTTCCGCCTCACCCCGCCGGAAATGAAGCACCGGCTGCTGCGGGGGCTGGGGGCGGATGTATTCGCCATCCTGCCCTTTTCGCGCGAAATGGCCATGCTGGAAGCGGAGGAGTTCGTGCGCCGGTTCATCGTGGAGGGGCTTAA
>JALVSR010000055.1 GCA_027024225.1 Hyphomicrobiales bacterium
CGCTCTTCCAGCCGCCACCAAGACCTCCGAACACGGCCATGCTTCAGTTCCATACAACGCCGCTCTTTGGAGACATGGTCTTATGATAACTTTCCTTGGACACCACTGCGCGAAAGCGGGGATCCATTCAACTCATTGACTTTCAATGGATTCCCGCTTTCGCGGGAATGACAGAGAAGAAGGCAGGAATGACGGAGGAGGTGGCGGGGTTACGGGAAACTGGCGGAATGACTGGGGGCCTCACTCCGCCGCTGCTTCCTTCCCCCGCCGCAGCATGGGGCTGAGGTATTTGCCCGTCCAGCTGCCCTCGTACGCCGCCACCTGCTCCGGGGTGCCAGCCACCACGATTTCGCCGCCGCGGGTGCCGCCTTCGGGGCCGAGGTCGATGATCCAGTCAGCCGTCTTGATCACGTCCAGGTTGTGCTCGATGACCACCACCGTGTTGCCCTGATCCACCAGCTCGTGCAGCACGTCCAGGAGCTTCGCCACGTCGTGGAAGTGCAGGCCGGTGGTCGGCTCGTCCAATATGTATAGCGTGCGGCCGGTGGCGCGCTTGCTCAGCTCCTTCGCCAGCTTCACGCGCTGGGCCTCGCCGCCCGAGAGCGTCGTCGCCGGCTGGCCCACCTTCACATACCCCAGCCCCACGCGCTGAAGCATCTCCAGCTTGTTGCGCACCGCCGGCACGGCGGAGAACAGCTCCAGCGCTTCCGACACCGTCATGTCCAGCACATCGGCGATGGTCTTGCCCTTCCACGTGATCTCCAGCGTCTCCCGGTTGTAGCGCTTGCCGCCGCACTGTTCGCAGGTGACATACACATCGGGCAGAAAATGCATCTCGATCTTGATGACGCCGTCGCCCTTGCACGCCTCGCAGCGCCCGCCCTTGACGTTGAACGAGAAGCGCCCCGGCTTGTAGCCGCGCGCCTTCGCCTCGGGCAGAGAGGCGAACCACTCGCGGATGGGGGTGAAGGCGCCGGTATAGGTGGCCGGATTCGAGCGCGGCGTGCGGCCAATGGGCGACTGGTCGATGTCGATGATCTTGTCCAGATGCTCCAGCCCCTCGATGCGCTCGAACGGCGCTGGGTTGGCGCGCGCGCCCATGAGCTGGCGGGCCACGGCGCGGTAGAGCGTGTCGATGGTGAGCGTGGACTTGCCCGAGCCGGAAACGCCGGTGACGCACACGAAGCAGCCCAGCGGAAACTCTGCCGTCACGTCCTTCAGGTTGTTTCCCCGCGCGCCGATGAGGCGCAGCATGCGTTGCGGGTTCACCGGACGGCGCTTCTTCGGCACCGGGATGCGCAGCTTGCCCGTCAGATACCGCCCCGTCAGCGACTCCTCCGCCGCCATGATGTCCTCCGGCGTGCCCTGCGCCACGATCTCACCGCCGTGCACGCCCGCGCCGGGGCCGATGTCCAGCACGTGATCAGCCGCGCGGATGGTGTCTTCGTCGTGCTCCACCACGATGACGGTGTTGCCCAGGTCGCGCAGGCGGAAGAGGGTGGAAAGCAGCCGGTCGTTGTCGCGCTGGTGCAGGCCGATGCTCGGCTCGTCCAGCACGTAGAGCACGCCGGTGAGACCAGAGCCGATCTGGCTGGCGAGCCGGATGCGCTGGCTCTCGCCGCCCGACAGCGTGCCGGACTTGCGGTCCAGCGTGAGGTAGTCCAGCCCCACGTCCACGAGGAACTTCAGCCGCTCGCGGATTTCCTTCAGCACGCGCCGGGCGATCTCCCGCTTGCCTTCCGACAGGTGCTCCTCCACGCCGCCGAACCATTCAAATGCCTCCGCGATGGAGAAGCGGCTGACCTCGCCAATGTGCAGCCCGGCGATTTTCACCGCCAAGGCCTCCGGCTTCAGCCGAAAGCCCTTGCACGCCGGGCAGGGCTTGTCGGAAAGATAGCGCGAAAGCTCCTCGCGCAGCCAGCTGGAGTCCGTCTCGCGCCAGCGCCGCTCGAGGTTCGGGATGACGCCCTCGAAGGGCCGCGTGCGGCGGATGCGCCTGCGCCCGTCCGACCAGGTGAAGGGCACCGGCTCTTCCGTGCCATAGAGGATGGCGCGGCGCGCCTCTTCCGGCAAATCCTTCCACGGCGTGTTCATCGAAACGCCCATGTGCCGGCAGATGGCCGCCAGCGCCTGCCGCGCGAAGCTGCCGCCCACGCCATTGCGCGACCATGGGGCGATGGCGCCTTCGGCCAGCGACAGGTTCGGGTCTGGCACCACCAGATCCGGCTCGAAGGCCAGTTGCGTGCCCAGCCCGTCGCATTCCGGACACGCCCCGAAGGGGTTGTTGAAGGAGAACAGCCGCGGCTCGATCTCCGGGATGGTGAAGCCGGAGACGGGGCAGGCGAACTTCTCCGAGAAGATAATGCGCTTCGGGTTGCCCTTCTCGTCTTTCTCGTCGGCGAATTCGGCCACGGCGATGCCATCGGCCAGCTTCAACGCCGTTTCCAGCGAATCCGCCAGCCGGTTGCCAAGATCGGGGCGGATGACGAGGCGGTCCACCACCACCTCGATGTCGTGCTTGAACTTCTTGTCCAGAACGGGTGGGTCTTCGAGGTGATGGAACTCGCCGTCCACCTTCACGCGCTGGAAACCGGCGCGCAACAGCTCGGCGAACTCCTTGCGGTATTCGCCCTTGCGCCCGCGCACGATGGGCGCCAGCAGGTAGAGCCGCGTGCCCTCCGGCAGCTCCAGCAGCCGGTCCACCATCTGGCTCACCGTCTGGCTCTCGATGGGCAGCCCCGTGGCCGGCGAATAGGGCGTGCCCACCCGCGCCCAAAGCAGGCGCATGTAATCGTAAATCTCCGTGACCGTGCCGACGGTGGAGCGCGGGTTGCGGCTGGTGGTCTTCTGCTCGATGGAGATGGCGGGCGCGAGGCCCTCGATGTCATCCACGTCCGGCTTCTGCATCATCTCCAGGAACTGCCGGGCGTAGGCCGAGAGGCTCTCGACATAGCGCCGCTGGCCCTCGGCGTAGATGGTGTCGAACGCAAGCGAGCTTTTTCCGGAGCCGGACAGGCCTGTGAAGACGATCAGCCGGTTCTTGGGCAGATCGACGGAGATGTTCTTCAGGTTGTGCTCGCGCGCGCCGCGGACGGAGATAGTCGTTCGGGGATCGCTCATGGGTTCAGTCAATTCGTGGAACCGGAAAAATGCTATAACGCCTTGAGGAGGCGATTCGCCGCCTTCGCGAGCGAACGGGCCCGCTCTCTCTGGCCACCCTTGCCGCCAGGAATGGCTTCCCTGGCTGTCGTGCACATGTAAGGCGTTGAAATGTGGCTGGCAAGGGCGTGCCGGGAGATTGTTGAAAGCTCAACCGGGGGCGAAGGCAATGATGAAGACCATCCGACATATGGCCATTCCGGCGCTGCTGGCCGGCGTGCTTTCGGGGTGTGGTGTGCCATTCGTGCCGTTCATTTGAGGTGAAAAAATGCGGACTTTGTCAGGTGCGCTTTCAAACCATTCGTCACCCCGGCGCAAGTCGGGGTCTGACGCAAAATCGCTCCCGTGGCGATCGCGGCGCGAGATTCCGGCTTGCGCCGGAATGACGGGCATATGGCTGATTTTTCTGGCGCTGCTGATGATGCTGGCGCCCTTCGGCACCGTCACGCAGGCGAAACAGCAGGTGCCGGAAAACATGGCGCGGCTGAAGCTCACCTTCGCCCCGGTGGTGAAAAAGGCGCGCCCGGCGGTGGTGAACGTTTACGCCCTGCAGGTGGTGCGCACGCGGCGCCGCCTGCCCATGTTGTTCGACGACCCCTTCTTCCGCGAATTCTTCGGCGACGATCTGTTTCCCGGCATTCCGGAGGAGCGCGTGCGCAACTCGCTGGGGTCGGGCGTGATCGTGACCAGGGACGGCAAGATCGTCACCAACAGCCATGTCATTGAAAACGCCACCGACATCCGCGTGGTGCTGAGCGATGGCCGCGAATTCCGCGCCAAGGTGGTGCTGGTGGATCCATTGACCGATCTGGCGCTATTGCAAATCGAGCCCGAAGAGGACCTGCCCGTCATCGAGCTGGGCGATTCCGACACGCTGGAGGTGGGCGACGTGGTGCTGGCCATCGGCAACCCCTTCGGCGTGGGACAGACGGTGACCATGGGCATCGTCTCCGCTCTAGGGCGCACACGGGTGGGACGCTCGCCCTATCAGCATTTCATCCAGACGGATGCCGCCATCAACCCCGGCAACTCGGGCGGGGCGCTGGTGGACCTGCATGGGCGGCTGGTGGGCATCAACACCATGATCGTCTCCAGGACCGGCGGCAGCATCGGCATCGGCTTCGCCGTGCCGGTGAATCTCGTCAAGGTCATGCTGGCCAACGCCCGGCTGGGCAAGGTGGTGCGCCCCTGGGCCGGGGTGCGGCTGCGCAGCATTGACACGGACATGGCCGAAGCCCTGGGGCTCAAGCGCCCGCACGGAGCGCTGGTGGAGGCTCTGGACCCGAAAAGCCCGCTGAAGGAGGCGGGCATTCGCGTGGGCGATGTCATCCTGCGCATCGATGGCAAGGTGCTCAGAAACGCCAGCGAGTTCGGCTATCACTGGGCCAGCAAGCCCATCGGCACCGACGCGGTGGTGGAAGTGCTGCGCAATGGCAAGCGCATCAGCTTCAAGGTAAGGCGCGTTCCACAGCCGAAGGGGGCGGCCGGTATCACCGGAAAATCGGTGGTGCTCAACGGCAAGCATCTTCTGGCGGGGGCGCAGGTGGCCGACCTGCCGCCTGAGGCGGCGCGGCGCGTGGGACTGGGCAAGGGAGGCGGCGTGCTGGTGCTGAAGGTGCTGGGCGGCCCGGCCCGGCGCATCGGCATTCGGCGCGGCGACGTGATCCTGAAGGTGAACGGCGAGCGGGTGGATTCGGTGGCCAAACTGCTGAAGGTGCTGGAAGACAATCCGCGCGTGCGCGACCTGCTGATCTGGCGCAAGGGCGGAATCTTGCGCATGCGCTTCGGACCATAGAGCCCTTTCATTCATCGTTCGGTCCGGGGGCTTCAATCGGCTGGCCGGCCGGGGCCCGGGGCGGCAATGAATGCCATCCGTTCCCTGCCAATCTCGCCCGAAAACCGGCTTCACCCCCGTTGCGGCCGGGGCTGGCCGTGGGCCGAGAGCCATGCGTCGAAATCGGCCAGCGCGCGGCGGGTGAGCGCGCGACGGCGGGCCTTGGTTCGCTCCCTGCCCTTCAGGCGGCGGCCTTCCTCGTCGTGGGTGGGCGTGTCGATGGGCGGGAAGAGGCCGAAGTTGATGTTCATGGGCTGGAAGGTCTTCAGCGTGCCGTCCGACAAGTGCCCGCCGGTGATGTGATAGATGAGCGCGCCGTGGGCGGTGGTTTCCGGTGGTGGCGCGAAATCCCGTCCCTGTATCTCGGCAGCGGCGGCGCGACCGGCCATCAGGCCGCAGGCGGCGCTTTCCACGTAGCCCTCAACGCCCGTTACCTGCCCGGCGAAACGAATGCGCGGCTCCGCCTTCAGCCGCAGTTGTTCGTCCAGCAGCTTCGGCGAATTGAGAAACGTGTTGCGGTGGATGCCGCCGAGGCGGGCGAATTCGGCATTCTCCAGCCCTGGGATCATGCGGAAAATGCGCTTCTGCTCGCCGTATTTCAGCTTCGTCTGGAAACCCACCATGTTATACAGCGTGCCCAACGCATTGTCCTGCCGCAGTTGCACCACGGCCCAGGGGCGCTTGCCGGTGTGCGGGTCGGTCAGGCCCACGGGCTTCATGGGGCCGTGGCGCAGGGTGTCCGGCCCACGCTCGGCCATGACCTCTATGGGCAGGCAGCCGTCGAAGTATGGCGTGTTCTTCTCCCACTCGCGGAACTCGGTCTTTTCCGCCTCCAGCAGCGCGCGCACGAAGGCCTCGTATTGCTCCCTGTTCAGCGGGCAGTTGATGTAGTCCGCCGTGCCCTTGTCGTAGCGCGACTGCTTCCAGCACACGTTCATGTCGATGGTGTCGGCATGGACGATGGGGGCGATGGCGTCGAAGAAGGCAAGCGATCCCTCGCCCGTGCGCTGGCGGATGGCCTCGGCCAGCGAAGCGGAGGTGAGCGGGCCGGTGGCGATGATGACCTGCTCCCACTCCGCGGGCGGCCAGCCGGGCACTTCCTCGCGCACGATCTCGATATCGGGATGTTCTTCCAGCTTTTTCGTGATGAAGGCGGAAAAGCCCCCGCGATCCACCGCCAGCGCGGAGCCAGCGGGCACGCGGTTGGCATCGGCCGCGGCCATGATGAGCGAGTTCGCGCGGCGCATTTCCTCGTGCAGGAGGCCCACCGCGTTGTTTTCCGCGTCATCGGAGCGCAGGGAGTTGGAGCACACCAGCTCCGCCAGGTGATCGGTGCGGTGGGCATCCGTCTGGCGCGTGGGGCGCATTTCGTGCAGCACCACGCGCACGCCGGCGTTGGCGGCCTGCCAGGCCGCCTCCGACCCCGCCAGCCCGCCACCGATAACGTGCAGTGTCCTGTCCCTTTTCTCCGTCATGGTGGCAGAGACTTAAGGAGTGTGGAGCAAAGCCGCAAGAGGCATTTCATTCAGACGAAATTCAGGTGCGGCGTGCCCATATTTTTCATGGGACTTCCGTCGTGGAGGACAAGGTCATGAAAGCTCCGAAAATCCCGACTTTCCTCGTCCTGCTGGCCTTGTTGGCGTGGCCGGGGACGGCGGCGCAAGCACAAAGCTTCGACTGCCGCAAGGCGCGCGCACCGGACGAACACGCCATCTGCGCCGACCGCTACCTGGCGGTGAAGGATGAAATCATCGCCATGCTGTATTTCCGCATTTGGGATTACATCGAGAACTATGACGCCGCCATGGGCGAGCTGAGCCGCCTGCGCCGTGAACAGCGCGAATTCCTGCGCAGGCGGCGGGCATGCGGCGGCAACCGGGAGTGCATCGACCGGGTGCAGCGCCAGCGCATACTGGAGCTGCTGGAACGCTACCGCCGCGCCTTCGATTATTGACGCTCAAAGCCCGCCCAGCAGGCGGTGGCGAATGAGGATGAACTGACGCACGAGCTGCGAGGGCGCAGGCGCGGGCTTGAACGGAAAGCCGGGCCTGGCGGCGGCGCGGCGCAGCCACAGTTGCATGAGGCTGGCGGGCCACAGCGCGGCCAGGTGTCGCTTCGGCCAGCGGTGCTTGCGGGCTTTTTCGTGTGCGCGCGTGCTCGCGGCCGCCAGCTCGTACGCGCCCGCCTCTGCCGCCAGATCGCCGGCCAGCAGCGGGGCATCGGTGGTCAGCCGCGGAAAGGCGGCGCGGCGCAGCAGGAAACCCGCGCCGTAACCACGGGCCAGCGCACGCAAGGGAGCTTGCAGGGCGGTCATGTCCGGCGGGCTGATGGCGGTGCCGTCGCGGCTCAGGGTGGTGGCGTTGACCAGGGTGGCGAACAGCGGGGTGAAAGCCGCCTCGGCCCACTCAAGCGCCTCGTCCACGCAGCCCAGCGCGCCATCGGCCAGCAGGCTCAGGTGCGCCAGCGCCTCGCCCACGTCATGGCGCGGCAGGGCCGGCGGCCACAGGCGCAGCAGGGCCAGCGAGGAACCATCCACCATGCCCGGTGCGCCCTGCCCCGCCGTGTCGCCCTGCCCTTCCCCCAGCAGGGCCTCGCGCCAGAACTCCATGCGCAGGCGGCACAAGAGCGGCTCGCTGATGCGCCATGGCAGGCGCGTGGTCTCCGCCACCAATGCCCAGGCTGAGAGCATGGCCGGGCGCGCGGGCGCGGGGGCCAGCAGGATGCTGAGCCAGGCGTCGAGATTCTCCGCCTTCAACAGCGCGGTGCACTCGCCGACGGCCTGGGCCAGGGGATCGCATGTCACGCAGGTGCTCATGGCGTCCTCCCGGAACTCATGGCACGGGCAGCAGGAAGGTGGCGGGCAGGCGCAGCTCGTCGCGGCAGAGGTTGTAGGTGCGCACCGCCGCGCCGGTGGTCATGACCTCCAGCCCCAGCCCCGCCAACGCCGCCAGCCGCACCAGCCAGTCCGGCGGCGGCAGGTGGCGCTCGCCGCAGCCGTAGAGCAGAAAGTCCACGTCCGCGCGGTGAGCCGTGACGGCGGCGAAGTCTTCCGCCGTCACCTCTTCCGGCGCCCGTGGCCGCCAGCGGCGGATGCCATCGGGCAGGATGCACAAGGCCCCCTCGTGGCGCATCTCGGCGAAGCGGAAGCCGTAGTCGCCGTAGCTCTTCAGCGGCAAGGGCTCCGGCCACAAAAGCGTATCGTCAGAAGTTTGCATTTTTCCATCACTGCATGATGCGAAACCTGTTCATCACACCGGCGGAAGCCCATTGGTGTCCAAGGAACCTTCAAACGCTATCAAAACTCGTCATTCCTGCGTAAGCGGGAATGACGAAAAAGGGAACCACCTGCAAAAGCCCCTTCCTCTGTTATTGGAGGCAACCGCTTGTAAATCATCCCCTTTTCTTATTTCAACGCAACTTTCCCTGGACACCACTGGGCGGAAGCCGGGGTCTCAGGCCACACGCTTATAAGTTTGTTACCTGAGATGCCGACTTATCATCGGCATGACGGAGAAAAAACGTGACAGGGGCTCCGGCCATAGCAGAGTATCATCGGGTGTTCGCGTCATGGTGTCATGAGCGCCGGAAAGGGGAATCGAGTCAAGGGGTTTGCGTGGACTTCTCGCGCGGGGCGGGAGGCGGTGGCGTGAACATCAGCAGGCGCTGGTGATCGGCCACCAGGTAAACCTCGCCGCGGCCGTCGGCATCCAGGTCGCCGGCCAGCACCTGGCTGGTGATGCGCCCGGTGACGGGCATTTCGTCGATGATGCGCAATTCGCCCGATTTCGTCAGCGTCACCGCCATGAGCCTATCGCGTCGCAAGGAGGGCAGCACGATGTCGGGGCGGCCGTCGGCGTTCCAGTCCACCGCCACGGCCTGCTGCATGATGCGCGAGCCGTTCTCGTGGTTGGAAAAGCCTGCCAGAGAGGCGATCTCGAGCAGGCGCCAGCCGGCGCCGGATTTCTCCAGCCGCGCCACGCGCAAAACGCCCTTCAGATGCGGGGTTTCCACCCAGGCGATCTCGTTTTTGCCGTCCCCGTCAAGATCGGCGGCCACGGCCGGGTTGAGCCAGCGGTTGGCCCGGCCGATGAAGGGGGATTTCGCCAGCAGCTCCAGCCGTTCGTCCTTCCCCCGCCCTTTCAGGGCGTAGATGGCCAGCGAGGCGCCCTTCTGCAGGTGTGCCTGCACCACCACGATTTCATCGGTCTTGTCATCGCCGTCCAGCTCGACCAGGCGGGCCATGCGATCCTCGAACACCTGCTCCTTGGGCAGAACGTGCTCGATGCGCCGGCCGTTGCGGTTCTTCACCGCCAGGCCGCCGGCCTGGATATCATCGCCCAGCGCAGCGTGGGCGTAGCGGCGGTTGGGCCGGGTGAGCCAGGCGGAGTGGATGTTACGCTTCCCATATGTCACGCGCGCGTCGGGGATGGCGAAGGGGTGGTTTTTCGCCCGGAACTTCGGCACCATGCGGGGCGAGATGGCAACGGCGCGAAAGGCGCCGCCGGGCAGCTTCAGCATGAGCCAGAGCGTATCGCAGCGCTCAATCAGCAGCTGCCCGGGCAGGCGCCCCAGGTGCATGCCCTCCGGCAGGGCATCGCCGGAGCGGATGTCGTAGATGCAGTCCAGTCCCTGCCCGCGCAGCACCTTCACATCGCCGGCACTGGCCGATAATGACATGGCCGCGAACAGGGCCGAAAGAAAAAACACGCGCCGAAAAACCTTGCGCATGAGCCGTTCCCTCCTCCGTTTCCTGCTCATGCTGCGCCCATGCGGAGAAAAACGCATTGATCAAGGTCAGGGGCCTTTCGCGCTGAAGCGCTGACCGCCCACCATCCTGCCCCCATCCAACCACGGGGTTCTTTTTGCACGGAAGTGCATCGCGCCGGCCCACTCCCCCACCCAACCACCACGCCCCCACAATATCGGGTGGTTGGGTAGGGGAGCGGGCCGGGTTGATGCATGTCTCAGGGCCGGGCGGCGGCTTTTTCGCGCTCTTCGTCTGTGTCGATGAGACGCGCGTTGAGCCAGATGAGCAGCGGCGCGGCGATGAACACGGAGGAATAGGTACCGATGATGACGCCCCAGATCATGGTGAAGGTGAAACCACGCAGGACCTCGCCGCCCAGCAGGTAAAGGGATATCAGCGCCACCAGCGTGGAGACGGAGGTGAGGATGGTGCGCGAGAGCATCTGGTTGATGGACTTGTTGATGACCTGCGGCAGGGGCGTCTTCTTGAACTTGCGCATGTTCTCGCGCACGCGGTCATAGACCACCACGGTGTCGTTGAGCGAGTAGCCGACGATGGTCAAGAGCGCGGCGATGATGGACAGGTTGAACTCCAGCCGGGTGAAGGCGAAGATTCCGATGGTTATGGCCACGTCGTGCACCAGCGCGGCCACCGCGCCGATGGCGAACTGCCACTCGAAGCGGAACCAGATGTAAATCATCACGCCGGCCAGCGCCATTAGCACGGCGATGACGCCATCGCGCGCCAGCTCGCCGGAAACCTTCGGCCCCACCACCTCGACGCGGCGGTATTCCACGCCTTCACCCAGCGCCTGCTTGATCTTGCGCACGACCTCCTGCTGCGCTTCCTCGTCGCCGGTGCTTTCCACGCGGATGAGCACGTCGCGCGGATCGCCAAACTCCTGCAGCTCGAAGCTGCCCAGCTTCAGCGCGCCGATCTTCTTGCGCAGCGCGGCAATGTCGGCAGGCCCCTGGGTGCGGATCTCGATGAGCGTGCCGCCCTTGAAGTCGATACCGAAGTTCAGCCCCAGGGTGAAAACCGCGGCAATGGAGACGAGAATGGCCACGGTGGAGGCGATGAACGCCCCACGCGCCCATTTCATGAAGTCGATGTTCGGCTCGACGGGCAGATATTTGACCAGCGGAAACATGTATCCCTGCTCCTTGCCTCAGGCCTTCGCTTCGCTTGCGATGGGCAGTGTCTTGGGCCGCTTCTTCCACACCCACAATGCCACCAGGAAGCGGGTGAGCGTGTAGGCCGTGAACACGGTGGTGATGATGCCCACGCCCAGCGTGACGGCGAACCCGCGCACCGGGCCGGAGCCAAGGCCATAAAGCACCACCGCGGCGATGAAGGTGGTGATGTTGGCGTCAAGAATGGTGGCGAAGGCGCGTGAAAAACCCACCTCCAGCGCGTTGATGGCCGAGCGCCCGGCGCGATATTCCTCGCGCACGCGCTCATAGACCAGCACGTTGGAGTCCACCGCCATGCCGAGGGTAAGCACGATGCCGGCGATGCCGGGCAGCGTGAGCGTGGCCTGGAAAGCGGTGAGGATGCCCAGCAGCATGACGAGGTTGGCAATGAGCGCGATGTCGGCGATGATGCCGAAGGTGCCATAGAACAGCACCATGAAGATGAGCACGCCAATGAGCGCCACCACGGAGGCGGCCATGCCGGCGCGGATGGAGTCCGAGCCCAGCGAGGGACCGACGGTGCGTTCTTCCACCACCACCAGCTTGGCGGGCAAGGCACCGGAGCGCAGCACGGCGGAGAGCACGCGCGTCTCCTCCACGGTGAAGCGGCCCGTTATCTGCCCCGAGCCGCCGAGGATGGGCGTCTGGATGACGGGGGCGGAGACCACCTTGCCGTCGAGGATGATGGCGAAGGGCTTGCCGACGTTGGCCTGCGTCAGGCGGGCGAACTTCAGCGCGCCTTTCTGGTTGAAGCGGAAGGTGACCACCGGCTCGCCCGTCTGGCCGTCGAAGGAGGGCTGGGCGTCCACCAGGTCGGCGCCCTCCACGGTGGCGCGGCGCGAGGTCTTCACCCAGTAGATGCGATTCGGGTCGTTGGCGTCCGGCAGGGCGATGCATCCCGGCGGCGGGCGCTCGCCAGCCGCGCCGGTGGGCTGCACATCGCACAGCAGCTGGAAGGTCAGCCGCGCCGTCTGGCCCACGGCACGCTTGAGCATTTCCGGATCCTTCACGCCAGGCGCCTGCACGATAATGCGGTCGAAGCCCTGTTGCTGGATGGTGGCCTCGGTCATGCCCAGCTCGTCCAGGCGGCGGCGGATGACCTCGATGGCCTGCTCCAGCGCGCTCTTGATGCGGTTTTCAAGCCCGGCCTCGGTATAGCGCAGGGTGAAGGTGTTGCCCTCGCGCCGCACCTCTATCTCCGGGGCAGTGCCGCCGGCGCCGAAAAAGCCCACCTGCACCGGCTGGGCCAGCTCCTTCAGCGCCCTTTCCGCCTCTTCCACCTTGTTCGGATCGGTGATGGTCACGGTGAGCGAGCCGTCCTTGTTCACCGTGATGCGGTGGCGGATCTTGCGCTCCGTCCACAGGCGCAGGCGAACGTCGCCCTTGAGCTGGTTGACGAGATTCTTCTTCAGGTCGTCCTTGTCCACCTCCCACACCAGGTGGGAGCCGCCCTGCAGGTCCAGCCCCAGCACGATGGGCTTGTTGGGCAGAAAGCCGGGCAGGCTCTCGCGCACCTGCTGCGGCAACACGTTGGGCAGGGCGAAAATCAGGCCCAACAGCACCGCGCCCAGAATGAACAGCGTCTTGGCCCAGGTAATCCGGAACATGGGTGATGGTTCCGCTCGTGTTAGGCGTTCAGCCAAAAGGCTGCCGCGATGAAACGTTCAGAGAAACCCGCCGCGGAGGCGCTCACTTCTCGTTGGCGGTGACGGGCTGGCCTTTCACCACCACTTCGGCGATGTAGGGGCGGCGCACCTTCACCCGCACACCCTCGGCCAGTTCCACGGTCAACTCCTCGTCGTTGACTTTCACCACCTTGCCCACCAGGCCGCCGTTGGTGACGATGGTGTCGCCGCGGCGGATGTTCTTGAGCATTTCCTGGTGTTCGCGGATCTTCTTCTGCTGCGGGCGGATGATGAAGAACCAGAACACGCCCATGATGAGCAGCAGCGGCAGGAACAGGCTCAACAGGTCGCCGCCTCCGGGGCCGCCTGCCGCCTGCGCATAGGCCGGGGTGATGAACATGCCGTTTTCCCCTCGAAATTTGTCATGACATTCGATGATTGCCCGGTGCGCGGGGGAGAATCCCGGCGCGTGAGCGTTTGTGCCCGTATATAGCCTTAAAGCGCGCCCTTGCAAAAGGAAAGCGCGCCACTTATCCCTTTCTCAACATTGTTTCATCTGAAAGAGGCGAAAACACCCGAAAGGTCGCCGTGATGTGCGAAGAAAGCCGGGACAGGATCGCGCTGCTGCGGCGCATCGCGGAAGCGCTGGAGCGTTTCATGCCGCCGCCGCGCGCCACCGATCCGGCGGAGGCGCCGGGCTTTTTCTGGGATGGCGGAACGGACTCCCTGCTGCCGGTGGAGGACGTGCGCCGCCTGCCGCTGGAGCTGCTGCGTGGCATCGATGCGCACAAGCGAACCCTGCTGGCCAACACCCGGCGCTTCGCCAGGAGGCTGCCGGCCAACAACGCGCTGCTGTGGGGCGCACGGGGCAGCGGCAAGAGCGCGCTGGTGAAGGCCACGTTCGGGGCGGTGCACGCGGAATATCCCCATTTGCGCATCGTGGAGATCGACCGCGATGTCATCGACACCCTGCCCCGGCTGATGCGGCTCTTGCGCGCCTGGAAGGATTACCGGTTCATCGTCTTTTGCGACGATCTTTCCTTCGATGCCGATGACGACACATACAAGACGCTGAAATCGGCGCTGGAAGGCGGCATAGAGGGGGCGCCGGAAAACGTGGTGTTCTACGCCACCTCCAACCGCCGCCACCTGATGCCGCGCGAGATGATCGAGAACGAGCGGAAGGTCGCCATTCATCCCACGGAAGCGGAGCAGGAAAAAGTGTCGCTTTCCGACCGCTTCGGCCTGTGGCTGGGCTTCTACCCGTGCGATCAGGAAACCTACCTGGACATCGTGCGCGCTTACGCGGCGCATTTCGGGCTTGACGTGCCAGAGGATGAGCTGCGCGCGCGGGCCATCGAGTGGGCGGCCACGCGCGGCGGCCGCTCGGGGCGTGTGGCGTGGCAGTTCATCCGCGACCTGGCGGGAGAGCTTGGCAAAAGGCTGGATTGAATGAACAGGGCCGACGGGAATGTTCCCGCCGGCCCCTGTGTTCCGGGGCACTCTTCTTGTTCCGCCCGCTCAGCGCATGGCGGTGGGCGTGCCCAGATATTGCAGCGGGTTCACGGGCATGGCGCCCTTGCGCAGCTGGAAGTGCAGCTGGGCGCTCTTCACGTCGCCGGTCTTGCCGACGGTGGCGATGACCTGGCCTTTCTTTACCTTGTCGCCCTTGTTCACCTTCAGCTCCTTGGCGTGGGCATAGGCCGTCACCCAGCCACCCTTGTGGCGAATGAGCACGAGGTTGCCGAACTCCTTCAGTTCGTTGCCGGCGTAGGCCACCACGCCATCGGCGGCGGCGCGGATGGGCGCTCCTTCGGGCGCGGCAATGTCGATGCCGTCTTTCCTGAAATTCTGCCCCTTGCCGAAGGCGCCGATGATCCGGCCACTTACCGGCAAGATGAACTGCGAGGCGGAGAGCCGCTGCTCCTGCTGGTTACCGGCCAGGCGTTGCGGCGTTTGCCGGGTGGGGGTCAGGCGCGATTCATCCTTGGCCACCTTGGCCACGTGCCGGCGCGTGACGGTGGAGGTGGCCTTGCTCCGACCCGGCCGCTCCGCGCGGGAGGAATTGGCCGGGCGGGAAGCCATGCTCCAACCCTGCGAGGCGGGGATCTTCACCACCTGTCCCACCTTCAGGCCCTGGCTCAGGCTGAGCCCGTTGTAGGCCGCGATCTTGCGCGGATGCACGCCATACTTGCGCCCCAGCGCATACCAGGTTTCGCCTGGCTGCACGCGATGCCGACGCGTGCTGGCGGTGTTCATCGCCGGACGGGCGGAAGCGGCGGCGGGACGCGGCGTGGCGGACTGCGTGGCGACATGGGCGGCGCGATGCACCGTCGGCGCCGGCGACACGGGATTGGCCACACCAGGAATGACGATCCGCTGGCCCACCTTGATTTCCGGCGAGGACAGGCCGTTGGCCGCCATCAGCTCGGCCACCGTCTTGCCGTTGGCCCTGGCGATGGAAAACAGCGTCTGGCCCGGCCGCACGACAAGGCTGCCCGAGGCGGCATGCGCCGGAGCCGGGGCCGCGGCAGGCGACTGCCAGGTGCGGGCGGTGCGGCGCACCGGCGCGGCATAACCGCCCCTGTTGCTGGCCCAGGAGGGCGTGGGCGTGTTCCACGGGCTGGAGGAATTGGCCACCGGCGCAACCGGCTTGGCCTCCACCTTGTCCGGCGCCACGGAGGCGGTGTTGTCAATGGGAGGATAATCGCCCAGGCGCTCGATGTCGGAAGAACAGGCCGCCAGCAACGCCGCCGCACTGATGGCCAGCATGACACGAGCCGAGCGCGGAAAGAGAGGTTTGTCAGACATGGTTACTCTACCCCGGAACTGGATACACACGAACTCTACCGTGAGCATCATGCTACCGATGGTATTAAAATTCCGTTTCAAATTTGAGGAATTGGGAAAAAATTGCCTTTGCCATGGTAGACGAAGGGGCATGAGGCGGAGTGTGATGGCCCTTGTCGTCGCTCCGGCGAAAGTCGGAGGCTCGCTCGGCAAGCTCATGAGTCTGTGGCACGAGATCCCGGCTTTCGCGCAGTGGTGTCCAAGGAAAGTTATCATAAGACCATGTCTCCAAAGAGCGGCGTTGTATGGAACTGAAGCATGGCCGTGTTCGGAGGTCTTGGTGGCGGCTGGAAGAGCGTCGCAGCCAC
>JALVSR010000056.1 GCA_027024225.1 Hyphomicrobiales bacterium
CATCCGCCCCGTGCGCGCGGGCCTCATACACCTGCCACACGTCCAGCATGAAATCCTTGCGCAGCACGGGCAGGCTCACGGCCTGTCGCGCCGCGCTCATGTAGTCCAGCGCGCCCTGGAAATAGGGTTCGTCGGTGAGCACGGAAAGGCACGTCGCGCCGCCTTCCTCGTAGGCGCGGGCCAGCGCGGGCGGGTCGAAATCTTCGCGGATGAGGCCCTTCGATGGTGAGGCCTTCTTGATCTCGGCGATAAGCGCCGGGCGTCCGTCATCGGCCGTGCGGGCCAAGGCCTCGGCAAAGCCACGCGGCGGCTCCTGCGCGGCGATCATCTCCTCGAAGTCGGCAATGGAATGCCGCTTCTTGCCCGCGGCCACCTCATCGCGTTTCGTGGCGGCGATTTTCTCAAGGATGTCGGCCATGAATCCGCCCGCTTGCTGAATTGCGCCCTCGTGCGCCCTACCTTTGCCAGCCGGCGCATGAGCGGGTCAACCGCTCAGCGCCCGCCGCACGGCCTGCTCGTCCAGCCCCTTCAGGCCGATGACCACCAGGTTCGTGCCGCGCGCCTCGTCCGCACCGAAGGGCCGGTCGAACCAGGCATCCACCCGCGGCCCCACGGCCTGCACGGCCAGCCGCGCCGGTTTGCCCCGCAACGCCGCGAAACCTTTCAGCCGCAGCACGGGCTGCTCCCGCAACACGTCCTCGATAGCCGAAAGCAGCGCCTCGCGGCTGTCCCACTCGTCGGAGACCACGGCGAAGGTGACGAAATCGTCGTGGTCGTGGTCTTCCTCGCCCTCCAGCTCGTGATGCGTTGGGCGGTTGTCCACGTCGTCCTCCGCCGCCGCCCCCAGCCCCAGCAGCACCGCGGGATCGATGCGCCCATGCTCGGTGGGTATCACCCTGACACCCGCGCGCACTTCCGCGCGGATGCACTCCAGCAAGTCCTCGCGCGTGGCCTCGTCCACCAGGTCGGCCTTGTTCAGCAGCACCATGTCGGCGGCGCGCAACTGGTCCTCGAACAACTCGTGCAAGGGGCTTTCGTGGTCGAGGTTCATGTCCGCCTTGCGCAGGGCCTCCACCTTCGCAGGGTTGGCGGCGAACTGCCCCGCCGCCAGCGCCGGCGCGTCCACCACGGTAATCACGCCGTCCACCGTGATGCCCGCCTTTATTTCCGGCCAGTTGAAGGCGCGAATCAGCGGCTGCGGCAGGGCCAGGCCGGAGGTTTCGATGATGATGTGATCGGGCCGCTTCTCGCGCCTTAGCAACTTCGTCATGGTGGGGATGAACTCATCGGCCACCGTGCAGCAGATGCAGCCGTTGGCCAGCTCCACGATGTCCTCTTCCCCCACCTCCGCGCCGCAGGAGGCATCGCCGCAGCCGCGCAACAGCTCGCCGTCCACGCCCACGTCGCCGAATTCGTTGACGATGAGCGCGATGCGCTTGCCGTTCGCGTTTTCCAGCAGGTGGCGGATGAGCGTCGTCTTGCCCGCGCCCAGGAAACCCGTGATGACGGTTGCCGGAATGCGTTGCTGCATGATGTTTTTTCTCTCCGTGTGATTATCGGCGTCTTGCAGAGGTCAGGTCGAGCGCGCAGATATGATTTGAAGCTCAACGCTGGCGCAACATCGCCCCGCGTTCCCGGCCAATCCCTTTCTCTTGACAATTTGGGGGTTGGGCGGGAACGCGGGGCGATGT
>JALVSR010000057.1 GCA_027024225.1 Hyphomicrobiales bacterium
CCGCTCCCCCTCCCCACCACCCTCAGGTATTGTGGGCAAGGATGGTGGGGAGGGGGAGCGGGGAGAATAATGAGGGACGAACTGCAAGGTGGGTGTGAACATGGCGCAGGGCAAAAAAAGGGTGGCGGTGCTGATCTCCGGGAGAGGTTCCAACATGGAGGCGCTGTTGCGCGCCGGCCAGTTGCCCGGCTGTCCTTATGAAATCGTGGCCGTCATCTCCAACGTGCCCGGCGCCAGGGGGCTTCAGACCGCTGCCGAGGCCGGCATCGCCACGGCGGTGGTGGATCACAGGCAGTTCAAGACGCGCGAGGCCTTCGAGGAAGTGCTGCATGAGACGCTGCTGGTGTTCGCCGCGGATCTGGTGGCCTGCGCCGGCTTCATGCGCATCATGACGGAAAGCTTCGTCTCGCGCTGGGAGGGGCGAATGCTGAACATCCACCCCTCGCTGCTGCCGCTCTTCAGGGGGCTGCACACGCACCGCCGGGCGCTCAAGGCTGGCGTGAAGGTGCATGGCGCGACGGTGCATTTCGTCACGCCGGAACTGGACGGCGGGCCCATCATCATCCAGGCTGCCGTGCCCGTGCTGGCGGGAGATGACGAAGACTCCCTGGCCGCGCGGGTGCTGCGCGTTGAACACCGCATCTACCCGGCGGCGCTGTGGCAGGTGGCGGCGGGTAATTGCCGGCTGGAAAACGGCCGGGTGGCGACGGACGGCTGGCCGGTGGATGAAACGGCGCAATTGTTCAGCCCGGCGGCGGACATATTGCCGGGGAACGCATAAGGCGACCGGTTGGACGCGGGCGATACCGAAACACCCCCTTGCGCGCGCTGAAGCGCCCCTGCGCAATCGCCCGATATCATGAGGGCCAAGTGGCCGGACGTGGAATTGGGCCTTGCCGAAGACGCGGCCATCGCGGCAGAAGAGGCCTCAGGCGGCTTCGAAGCAGGCCACACGATTGCGGCCATGCTGCTTGGCCTGATACAGCGCGTCATCCGCCCGCTTCAACAGACCTTCCAGCGTGTCGGTGCGGCTCTCGAAACTGGCCACGCCGATGGAGATGGTAATGTGCAGCTCCTTCTCGCCCTCGTCCGTGGGGATTTTGAACGGACGTGAAGCGATGGCGCAACGCAGGCGCTCCGCCACCATCTTCGCCATGCGATGATCGCTGCCGGGCAACAGAATGGCGAATTCCTCGCCGCCGAACCGGCACACCACATCCAGCTTGCGCACCTGCTTGCGCAGCCGTTCCGCCGTTTCGCGCAAGACCGCATCGCCGGCGTCATGCCCCCAGGTGTCGTTGACCTTCTTGAAATAGTCGAGGTCCATCACCAGCACCGACAGCGCACGGCCACGCTGCGCCGCCTCCTCCACCAGGGCGCGGCCATGCGAGAAGAGGTAGCGCCGGTTGTAAAGCCCGGTGAGCGGGTCGATCATGGAAAAGGTCACCGACTGGCGCAGGCTTTCGCGCAGCCGCTGGATGTAACGCCAACGGCGCAATTGAATGCGCAGGCGCGCCAACAGCTCATCGCGCGAAATGGGATAATGCAGGTAGTCGCTGGCGCATACATCCAGCGCCTGGGCCAGCTCCTTCTTCTCGCTCTTGCGCACCAGCAGCATCACCGGCATCTGACGACCATGGCTCATGGCGCGGATTTGCGAGCAGATGCGCAGCGTGTCGTGCCGCTTCAGGGGCATTTCCAGCAAAACCCCCTCGAACGCACCGGCGCGCACGCCCTCGAGCAGTTGCACGGGATCGGAAAATACCACCGGTTCATGCGTTTCGCGCAGCCACTGGAGCAACTCTTCCTGCTCGGATTCGTTTTCCAGCAGCACGGCCAGCCGGGCCGGCTTGCCATCGTCGAAATCATGGCGCGTCTCGATGAGCAACTCGTCGCCAATGCTGTTTTCCAGCTCGTCCTGCAGAAACTTGAAGCGCGCCAGCGCCCGCAGGCGGGTGAGCAGGGTCATTTCGTCGATGGGCTTGACCAGGTAATCGTCCGCCCCGGCTTGAAAGCCCTTGTTGCGGTCTTCCGGCTGGTCGAGCGCCGTGATGAGGATGACGGGAAGCTGGCGGGTGAGCGGGTTGGCCTTGATGCGCCGGCAGACCTCGAAGCCGTCCATGCCGGGCATCATGACGTCCAGCAGCACGATGTCGGGGCGCACACGTTGCACCACGTCCAGCGCCTCCGGACCATTCATGGCGGTGTGCACCTCGAAATATTCGGCCTCCAGCAACGCCTGCAACAGACGCACATTGGCCGGCACATCATCCACTATCAAAACACGTGCGCTCATAATGCCCTGCCCAACCCTTTCTCACTCAATACACTCTTAACGAGCATACTTCAACGAATATCAACCCAGAAACCTTTCCACCGTCGCGAGAAATTCATTCACCGAAATCGGCTTCGACATGTAAGCCTCGCAACCACTGGCACGAATCCTCTCCTCGTCTCCCTTCATGGCGAAGGCGGTGACGGCGATGACCGGAATGTGTTTCAGATCCTCGTCGGCCTTCAGCCATTTGGTGACATCGATGCCGGAAACTTCCGGCAGCTGAATGTCCATCAGGATGAGATCCGGCTTGTGTTCGCGCGCCAGCTCCAACGCCTGCATGCCATCCTGGGTGGAGATGACGGCGTATTGGCGCGATTCGAGCAAATCGGTGAACAGCTTCAGGTTCAGCTCATTGTCTTCCACAATGAGCACCCTCTTGCGATCTGCCGCATGTGCCGTCTGCCGGCCAGTCGTGTCCGCCATGATTTTCATTTCCCTGCACACTCATTCATCGTCGCTTGCAGAAAACCTCCCGGCTCGGTCATCGGGGGGTTTCTCGTTTCTGCACAAGAATTAGCAGATGCCCGTGTGAAAAGAGTTATGAGGATGGGTTAGAAATTCATTCGGGACGCATGGAAAATTCCGCCTTTTTCCTTTACCTTCCGGCAACTCTGCCAAGGATCCGCGAAATCGCTCCGGAAGAACCATAACATGGAATGAAAAGGCAAGAAATGTCAGATACTTCATACATGGGCACAATAATGCTGGCGTGGCTGTCCAGAGATCCGGAACGGTTGGCGCGTCTGTGCCGGGAAACCGGCTATGATGCGCAAACGCTGAAAGCCGAGGCGGGTGGGGAGGCGCTTTCGCTGGCGGTACTGGAGTACATGCTTGCGGATGAGTCGCTGCTTTTGCAATTCTGCGCCGAGACGCACACGCCGCCGGAAGAGCCGTTGCGTATCTGGCGCCGGGCGCAAGGAGAATTCTGAACGGCATGGACGCCATCACCGCACAGCAAATCCGCCGCTTGCATCTGCTGCCACACCGGCCGCTGCTGATCTGCGACGTGGACGGGGTGGTGGTGCGTTTCATCGACGCGCTCAAGGATTGGCTGGTGGCGCGCGACCTGAGGCTGCACCCCGATTCCTGGGCGCTGGAGGGCAACATCCGCACACCAGCGGGCGAGCCGGTGAGCGGAGCGGCCTTCGAGCGGCTGTTGCATGCGTTCTTTGCCGAATGCTCCGGCCGGATGCCCCTGATGGAAGGCGCGGCGCAGGCGCTTTCCGACCTGGCGCGGCACGGGGTGCAGGTGGTGCTGCTGACCAACCTGCCGCATCAATATCAGGCGGCTCGCCGGCGCAACCTGCTGCGGCATGGCCTGAATTTTCCGGTCATCACCAACTCCGGGCCGAAGGGCCCGCCAGTGAGCGCGATCAGCCGCATGGTGCGCGAGGAAGTGGCCTTCCTGGACGATCATCCGGACTTCCTGCATTCGGCCAGCCAGTGTTGTCCGCCGGGCAAACAGGTCCACCTGGTCCACTTCGTGGAAGAGGACCTGCCCTTCACCGCGCATCTGCCGCCACTTCACGCGCCACATGTGAAGGTGCGCGACTGGACGGAAGCCCATGAGGTGTTGCGGAGTATCCTGGTGGAGGCGCCCATGCGGCGGCATGCCCCGGCGGGCGGATGAGCGGAACGAGGGGGAAGCGGCATGAGCCAGCGTGAATTGCCAAAGGTGCGCATCGGCATAGACCTGGGCGGGACGAAAATCGCCGCCATCGCCTTTGACAGCGCGGAGAAGGTGCTGTTTTCCGAGCGCGTGCCCACCCCGCGGCACGATTACGAAGGCGTGATACGCGCCATCGCAGAGCTGGTGCGGCGGGCGGAGGAAGCAGCAGACGTTTCCCCGCAAGAGGCCAGCGTGGGCGTGGGCACGCCCGGCTCGGTGTCGCCTGCGACGGGACGGATGCAGAACGCCAACTCCACCTGGCTGAACGACATGCCATTCAAGGAAGATCTGGAAGCGGCGCTGGGGCGCGAAATCCGCATGGAGAACGACGCCAACTGCCTTGCCCTGTCGGAGGCCCATGACGGCGCGGCAAAGGGGGCCGAGAGCGTGTTCGGCGTCATCCTGGGCACCGGCGTGGGCGGCGGGCTGATCTTCCGCGGACAGGTGATTACCGGGGCCAACGCCATCGGCGGCGAATGGGGGCACAACCCCCTGCCCTGGCCGAAGTTCGGCGAGATGCCGGGGCCGCAGTGCTGGTGTGGGCGAAGGGGGTGCATCGAAACGTTTCTTTCAGGCCCCGCCATGGAGCGCGAGCACCTGAGCATCACCCGCCGGCCGCTGTCGGCAAGGGAAATCGCCGAGGCGGCAGAAAGGAGAGACGCGGAGTGCACGGCAACGCTGGAGCGCTACACGGAGAGGCTGGCGCGGGCGCTAGCGCACGTGGTGAACATCTTCGACCCGCAGGTCATCGTGCTGGGTGGCGGACTTTCCAACATCACGAAGCTCTACGAGGCATTGCCGGGGCTGATGCGCAAGTGGATCTTCGCCGCCGAGCCGCACGTGGACATCCGCCCGCCAATGCATGGCGATGCCTCCGGCGTGCGTGGCGCGGCGCGGCTGTGGGGGTGATGGCCAACGGCGGCAGGCACGGGAAAACGACGCAGCACATTGGCCGGCCCCAGCCGGGCCAGGAGGCGGTTCATCATGATGCATCTGCCCCCCGGTCGGATTTTCATCCCGGACAGGGCGAAATTTCACGTCGCTGCTTTTGCCCCAAGTGGCGGAACGTTACAAGAAACCCACGCGCGGAACGGCTGGGCGGCAAAAAAGGGGGCCGGGATGGACATTCCATCACCGGGCCGTCGTCGTCATTTCGCTGAAGCGTGGCGGCTCCGGCCCGCCCCACTCGGGCGCCCGAGATGGTGGACGCGAGGTGGCGGGACGGGGGAGAGGCCCGAAATATCGTGTAATACCAATCTGCATAAAGGATGACCGGTGCAAGCCGCCCCGCGCCCCCGCTCAAGCCCTTGTTTTTGACAATTTGGGGGTTGGGCGGGGGCGCGGGCCGGTTTGCGGTCCTCTATGAATCCTGGGACGACACGCGACACCTGACCACCTCCCATGCCGGCGCTC
>JALVSR010000058.1 GCA_027024225.1 Hyphomicrobiales bacterium
GCGGTGGGTGGTTCTTTATGCATTCTGACGTGAGTGGGGTCGCGGGGTGGGGTTGCCGTTCAGCTCATGCACATGCCGGCATTGCGCATTCCCGCAATCGGCTTGTTGAGCCCGCCCTTGCCGTCGTTGCGCTATTCTCATGAAAAAACCCCGGCCAAAACATGGCCGGGGCTTGCATGTCGTTTGGGCAAAGGCCGCATGGCGGCCGAGGGTCACTTCCCGCCTTCCTTCTTCTCTTCCTCGGCCTTTTCGCCACCTTCCTTCTCGGCCAGCGCGGCCTTCAGGATTTCGCCCAGCGAGGCGCCGGCCGCCGTGGAGCCGAATTCCTTCAGCGCCTTCTTCTCCTCGGCGATTTCCAGCGCCTTGATGGAGAGCGTCACCTTGCCCGACGCGCGATCCACATTGGTGACCATGGCGTCCACCTTCTCGCCCTCGGCGAAACGCTCGGGCCGCTGCTCGGCGCGATCCTTGGCGAGATCGGAGCGCTTGATGAAGGTGGTAATATCGGTGCCGACGATCTTCACCTCGATGCCGTTTTCCTCCACCTTCGTCACTTCCGCCGTTACCGTGGCGCCCTTCTTCAGGCCCGCCTTGGCCAGCGGATCTTCCGTGAGCTGTTTGATACCCAGCGAGATGCGCTCCTTCTCGGGCGAAACATCCAGCACCACGGCCTTCACCTTCTGGCCCTTCTGGTAGTCCTTGATGGCCTCCTCGCCCGGACGCGTCCAGTCGATGTCGGACAGGTGCACCATGCCGTCGATGTCGTCTTCCAGCCCGATGAAGATGCCGAACTCGGTGACGTTCTTCACCTCCCCCTCGACCACGGTGCCCTTCGGATACTTCTGCTCGATGGTATCCCAGGGGTTTTCCTGGGTCTGCTTCAGGCCCAGCGAGATGCGGCGGCGCTCCGGGTTCACGTCCAGCACCTGCACCTCCACCTCGTCGCCGACATTGACGATCTTGCTCGGGTGCACGTTCTTCTTCGTCCAGCTCATCTCCGAGACGTGCACCAGGCCTTCGATGCCATCCTCCAGCTCGATGAAGGCGCCATAATCGGTGATGTTGGTCACCTTGCCCTTCACGCGGCTGCCGACGGGATATTTCTCCGCCACCGTCTTCCACGGATCATCGGAGAGCTGCTTGATGCCCAGCGAAATGCGCTGGGTTTCCGGGTTGATGCGGATGACCTTCACCTTCACGGTGTCGCCCACGCTCATCAGATCGGACGGATGCCCGACGCGCTTCCAGCTCATGTCGGTAACGTGCAGCAGGCCGTCGATGCCGCCCAGATCGATGAAGGCGCCGTAATCGGTGATGTTCTTCACCACGCCTTCCACCACGTCGCCTTCCTCGAGGTTTTCCATCATCTCCTTGCGCTGCTCGGCGCGGGATTCCTCCAGGATGGCGCGGCGCGACACCACGATGTTGCCCCGGCGGCGATCCATCTTCAGGATCTTGAAGGGCTGATCGACATTCAGCAGTGGCGTGATGTCGTGAATGGGCCGGATGTCCGCCTGCGACCCGGGCAGGAAGGCCACCACACCGCCGAGATCCACCGTAAACCCGCCCTTCACGCGGCCGAAGATCTGCCCCGTGACCGGCTCGCCCTTTTCATAGGCCTGCTCCAGCTTCTCCCAGATCTCTTCCTGGCGCGCCTTGTAGCGGCTCAGCACGGCCTCGCCCAGCGCGTTCTCGATGCGCTCGAGGTAAACCTCCACCTCGTCGCCCACCTTCACTTCCTCGCCGGCGCTTTCGAACTCGCGCAGTGGCACGCGGCCTTCCGTCTTCAGCCCGATGTCGATGATGACGTAGTCGTTCTCGATGCCCACCACGCGGCCTTTCACCACCTGGCCTTCCTTGGGCATGTGGGAGAGTTCGGATTCCAGCAGGGCCTCGAATTCGGCGCGCATGGAATCGGTGTTCGGAGTGCTGGTAGCTTCGGTCATGTTCCTCTGGTTCCTTCCTGTGACACAAACGAATCGGGTTGGCCCACGGCAATGTCCGCAGGTCGTCCCGTGAGCGCCAGGCACATCCTTGCGCCGGACCATCACCCACGGGCGGTTTGCCCTCGTTTGCTCTTTTGGTTGCGTTCGCGTTTCACCGTGTCCGACCTTTCCGGGCCAGGCCGGAGCAGGGGAAACACGAAACCGGTTTTCCCAAAACGACAAGACCGGCAAGGGCGCTGCCTCATGTGCAGGCACGCCCCCCGGCCTTGGCTTTCAAGTGCGCGTCGATAATCTCGCGCGCCGCCCGGAATGCGGCACATATATCCAATTCCGACGTGTCCAGCAAGTGGGCGTCCGCAGCCGGCCGCAAGGGGGCCTCCGTGCGGTTCATGTCGCGCTCGTCGCGCTCGCGCACGGCGGCCAGCACCTCATCAAAGGTCACGTCGCGGCCCAGCCCGCGCAGCTCCTCGAAACGGCGCTTCGCGCGCACCTCCGGGCTGGCGGTCACGAACAGCTTCACGTCCGCATCCGGCAACACCACAGTGCCGATATCACGCCCGTCCAGCACCGCGCCCCTTTCTCCGGCGTGGGCGGCGAAGTCGCGCTGAAACCGCAACAGGGCCTTCCGCACGCCCGGATGCCGCGCCACCTTTGACGCCGCCTCGCCCGCCTTGATGCCGCGCAACGCCGGGTCATCCAGAAGCGAAAGGTCCAGGTCGCGCGCCACCTTTTCCGCGGCCTCGGCATCGTCCGGGTCGAGGCCGGCGCGCAGCATGGCCAGCCCCACGGCGCGATACAACGCGCCGGTGTCCAGGAAGGCCAGGCCATAATGCTTCGCCAGCCGGCGGGCCAGCGTGCCCTTGCCCGCCGCCGCCGGGCCGTCGATGGCAATGACGAGGCGTTCGCCGCCGTGTGTGCTTTCCTTGCTCATGCCTTGTCCCGTTTTTCCCGTTCCGCCGCGGCTCAGGCCCGCTCCGGCTCCGGCAGTTCCCACAGCTTGCAGGCAAAGGCGTAGATCAGCGCGATGTCCTTCAGGTGCGCGTAACGCCCCGGCAGCCCGGCATGCCCCGCCTGCATGTGCGTCTTCAGCAGCAGGAGGTTGTCGTCGCGCTTCAGCTCGCGCAGGCGCGCCACCCATTTCGCCGGCTCCCAGTAGGTCACGCGCGGGTCGGTCAGCCCCGCCACCGCCATGATGGCCGGGTAATGCTGGGCGCGTACGTTGTCATAAGGGCTGTAGCTGGCGATGTTGAGGTAATCCTCCCTGCTCTCGATGGGGTTGCCCCATTCCGGCCATTCGGGCGGGGTCAGTGGCAGGGAGGCGTCCAGCATGGTGGAAAGCACGTCCACGAAGGGCACCTCGGCGATGATGCCGCGGAACATCTCCGGCGCCATGTTGGCCACCGCGCCCATGAGCATGCCACCGGCCGAGCCGCCGTGCGCGATGATGTTGCCGCGTTTCACGTAACCTTCCTCGATGAGGTGCTCGGCCACCGAGATGAAGTCGCGAAAAGTGTTCATCTTGTGCTCGCGCTTGCCCAGCTCGTACCAGCGCTGCCCTTTCTCGCGCCCGCCGCGCACATGCGCAATGGCGTAAATCACCCCGCGGTTGACCAGCGAGAAGCGCGGCGTGGCAAAGCTCGCCGGCACCGCGTAGCCATAGGCGCCGTAGCCATAGAGCCACAGCGGCGCGGAGCCATCCAGCGGCGTATCCTTGTGCCACAGCAGCGTCACGGGCACTTCCTCGCCATCGTGCGCCGGGGCGAAAATGCGCCGCACCTCGTAATTCTCCGGGTCGTGGCCGGAGGGCACCTCCTGCTCCTTGCGCAAACGTCGGGCGCGGCTGGTCATGTCGTAGTCCCAGGTGCGCCGTGGCGTGGCCGGAGAAGAATAGGTGAAGCGCAGCATCGTGGTGTCGAACTCCAGCCCCGGCTCGATGCCCAGCTCGTAGGCCTGCTCGGAAAAGGCGATCTCGTGCTCGCGCCCGGTGGAAAGGTCGGTAACGACGATGGCCGGCAGGCCGTTCTCGCGCTGCAGGCGCACCATGTGGCGGGAAAACAGCACGTGCGCCAGGATCAGCACGCCTTCCACGTGGCCGACGATATCGTGCCAGTTCTCGCGCCCGGGCGTGGCCACCGGTGCGATGGCGATCTTGTAGTCCTTCGCGCCATCGGCATTGGTGCGGATGTAGAGCGTGCCGTGCGCCTCGTCGATGAAATACTCCACGCCCTTCTCGCGCGGCGCGATGAGCACCGGCTCTTGTGCGGGATTTTTCGCGTCGACCAGCCGCACCTCTGTGGTTTCATGATCACCGGCGTGAATGACCACGAAATTGCGCGATGAGGTCTTGTCCAGGTGCACGAAAAAGCCCGCGTCCAGCTCTTCATACACCAGCACGTCTTTTTCCGGCGCCGTGCCCAGCTCGTGCCGGTGCACGAAACGCGGACGGTGGTTGTCGTCGAGGCGGTTGTAGAAGATGTGCCTGCCGTCCTCCGCCCACACGGCATCGCCGCCGGTGTCCTTGATGACCACGTCCAGGTCCTCGCCCGTCTCGAGGTCGCGGATGCGCAGGTCGTAATATTCCGAGCCCTGGTAGTCCGCCATCCAGATGAGATAGCGGTGATCGGGCGAGTGCATGATGGTGGCAAAGTCGAAATATTCGTGTCCCCGCGCTTCCGCGTCGAGGTCGATGAGCACCTCTTCCTCGCCGCCGCCGCGCGGGGTGCGCACATAGCGCGGATGCTGCGCGCCGGGCATGTATCGGAAGCGGTATTCATAAGGCCCGTCCGGCCGCGGCACCTGTTCGTCATCGTCCTTGATGCGCCCCTTCATTTCCTCGAACAGGCGTTCCTGCAGGGCTTCCGTGTCGGCCATCACGGCGTCGCAATAGGCGTTTTCCGCCTCCAGGTAGGCGCGGATGTCCGCGGGCAGGGCATCGGGATTGTGCAGCACCTCCTGCCAGTTTTCCGCCTTCAGCCAGGCGTAGTCGTCCACCCGCTCGATGCCGTGATGCACGGACTTCACGGGCCGCTTTTCCGCCCGCGGCGGAGTGGGCAAGGTCTTTCCAGTCATGACAGCCTCTACAGCCTCTTGTTGGCGTGAACATTCATTTTCCGGGTTCATTCTCGCTGGCGGGGCGGAAGTCAAGCGCTGCGCCGTTGATGCAGAAGCGAAGCCCCGTGGGCTCGGGCCCGTCGGGGAACACGTGGCCCAGGTGCGCATCGCAGCCCGCGCAACGCACCTCCGTCCTGTGCATGCCATGGCTGGTGTCCTCCAGCAGCTTCAGCGCCTTTTCCGAAACCGGAGCGAAGAAGCTGGGCCAACCGGTCCCCGATTCATATTTCGCCTGCGAGGAGAACAACGGCGCGCCGCAACAGACGCAATGATAGGTGCCTGGGGCCTTGTTGTAGTAGTAGGGGTGCGAGAATGCCCGCTCCGTGCCACACAGGCGCGTGATGCGGAACTGCTCATCGCTCAGATGCGGATATTTCTTCCTTTCCTCATCGGCCATCGAGGGGCCTCCTTTCCTGGGGTTTATGCAATTTACCCAATATTCATTCGGATGCATCACAACTTACGGGAACAGTTTTTTCACATCTTGCGGCATGCCGGGGCAAAGGAAAAGGGAAAGAGTGGGAATGCACGCCCGGAAAGAGAAAACCGCACCCGCATCCGATGATCTGCTGGAGAGGTTGCGCCGCCTGCGCCAGCAGATCGCCGAGATTGGCGCGTCTTCCACGCAAGAACAAGCGCGAGCACCGGAAGCGCCATCGCCTGAATCCGTCATCCGCCCCGCGGTGGCCGCCGGCCATCCTCCCGCAACGCCCACCCAGCCGGCAACACCGGTCCACTCCCCCGTGGCCGCAGGGGAAAAGGCCACGCCAGCCGCCACCTCATCCCACGTATCCCACGCCCAAGATGCGACCGCCTCCGCCAGCGAGGAAAAAGCACAGGTTCCTTCCGGCGCGGCCGACGTGGCTGACGTGGCCGACGCGGCCGACGCCGCCCGGCCGGACGAACGCCTGAACACCTTGCTGAGCCTGTCCAGCCAGCCTTCCGCGGCCCTGACGCCATCTGAGCGGCGGCTGGCGCTGGACGCTCTGGGCATTCTGCTGCCACAAGCCTCCCCCACCATGCGCCAGCAGCTCGCCCAGCGACTGCAGATCATGGAAAGCCCTCCCCGCGCCCTGGCGCTGGCGGCCTTGCGCGTGCTGCCGAAAGAGGACATCGCGCAGGTGCTGGAAAACGCCCACCTGCCCGACGATCTGCTGGTGGAAATCATCGAGACGGCTGATCATGCCTTGCTCAAGGCTATCGCGCGCCGACCGCATCTGAACCCCGTGGTATGCGCGGCTCTGGCCCAACACGCGCCCTCCGACATCCTTGGCCAACTGCTGCGCAACGAGCGCGCCGCCATCACCGAGCCGGTCTTGTGGAAATTGCTGGAGCGGGCGAAAAACACCGCCTCGTTGCAACTGCTGCTGACAGAACGGTCCGACCTGCCGCCGCCCATCGCCTTCGAATTGTTCTGGCACGTGGCCTCGCCCCTGCGCCAGCGGCTCATTCTGCACCAGGCCAGCACATCCGGACAGATGGAAGAACTGCTGCGGCTGGCCCAGGCGCCACAGGTGGAAAACGCGCTGGATTTCCTCAAGCGGCTGCAAATGGCCCTCAACACCCTGCAGGAGGGCGATCGCGAAGGCGCCAGCCGCCTGTTGGCGGCCAAGATGGGCCTGCAAACCGGCACGGTGCGGCGCATCCTTCTGGATACATCCGGAGAAGCTTTCACCGTCCTTGCAAAGTGCGGCCAATTGCTGACGCACGACTTCGGCGACATGCTGGACGAGCTGGCCGCCAGCCGGCTCCTGCATGTCTGGCCTTTCCTGAGAGAACGCAGCAGGTTGCAGGATTTCTACGCCGCCATGAGCGTTGGCCGGGCCCGTCTTGCCCTGCTCTACTGGGACTGGCGCAGCCGCAATGCCGGCCCCTACGCCCTGTTGCCTCCCGTGAAGGCCTGAGCCCCTCCCGCGTGGCAAGGCCGGCTTTCTGCATGCCGGTGCGCGCACGGTTGTCAAACGCCATCTTTGCCTGCAAATGTGCTCTCAATGCCGAGCGTGACGATTTCGGCAAGAAATTCCATCGTGCCATCATGCCACAAGCGAACGAGGGAGGCTGCCATGCCACTTTTCGCCGTCATTTGCACCGACAAGCCGGGCGAGGGACTTGCATTGCGCAAGGCCAATCGCGAGTTTCACCTGAAATGGCTGGATGATCTGGGCGATGTGCTCAAGGCCGCCGGCCCCTTCCTGGACGAAGAAGGCAATCCGGCCGGTTCGCTTCTCATCATCGAGGCCGAATCGCTGGAAGAAGCCGGCAGAATCGCCGGGCAGGACCCCTACCGCGCCGCGGGCGTTTTCGAGAAGGTGGAAATCCGCCCGTGGAAATGGCTTGTCAAGAAACCGCAATGGGTCTGAGCTTGGGAACATGAGGCCAACAACCGGGGGCAGGAACATGGCTACCGAAACCCGCTACTGGCTGTTCAAGTCCGAACCTGCCACCTGGAGCTGGGAAGACCAGAAGAAACATGACGGCCCGGCCGAATGGGAAGGCGTGCGCAACTACCAGGCCCGCAACAACATGCGGGCCATGAAGGTGGGGGATCTCGGCTTCTTCTATCATTCGGTGAAGGAAAAGCGCATTGTCGGCATCGTGCGCGTGGCGCGCGAAGCGCACCCCGACTCCACCGATGATTCGGGCCGCTGGGAATGCGTGGACGTGGAGGCCGTGTGCGACCTCCCCAGGCCCGTGCACTTGAACGAAATCAAGGACAATCCGAAATTGGCCGATATGGTTCTGGTAAGGAACTCCCGGCTTTCCGTGCAGCCGGTCACGCAGGAAGAATGGGAGGAAGTCTGCCGCATGGCCGGGCTGGATCCCGTTCCCCTCGTTGGGTGAGCGGCCTGTGTTGTGCCATTCGGAGCGGGCTTGGCCCGGCAATGAAAATTTCCGGTGACGTATTGGTGGCGACATGGCTTCTTTGATCGTGGCGGGGGGTGGTATCGCCGGCCTGGCGGCGGCCAAGGCGGCGGCCTTGGCCGGTCACGAGGTGATGGTGCTGGAGCAGGCGCGCAATTTCACCGAGCTGGGTGCGGGCATCCAGATCGGCCCCAACGGCCGCCGCGCTCTGGAAGAACTGGACGCATGGGACTGGCTGCGCCTGCACGTCTTCCATCCGCAGGCCATCCGCATCCGCCATGGCGGAAGCGGACGAGACATCGGCCGGGTGCCGCTGGGGGAGGGCTTCCGCCGGCGTTTTCGTGGCACCTACCAGGTGGTTCATCGCGCCGATTTACTGGCCGCGCTGTTGGCCACGGTGGAGGAAGAGCCCGCCGTCAGCCTGAAAACCAGTGCCCGTGTCACGGGTTTTCGCGAACAAGACGGCCGCGTCACGGTCTTGCTGGAGGATGGCACGGAATTGCGCGGCGATGCCCTCATTGGCGCGGATGGCATCCGCTCGCGGGTGCGCGCGCAGCTATTGGGCGACCGGCCACCACGGCTTTCCGGCCACGTGCTCTACCGCGCGCTGGTGGAGCGCGAGGAAGTGCCGGCCGGCGTGGACATGGAAAACGTGAACCTGTGGCTGAACGCGCGCGGACACGTGGTGCATTATCCGGTCAAGGGCGGCACCATGTTCAATATCGTCGCCTCGGTGAACGAGCCCTGGGGCGACAACGACACCTGGGGGGAGCCCTCCGATGCGGCGGTGGTCAAGCAGGTTTTCGCCAATGCCGCCGATGAGGTGCGCGCGGTGCTGAACACGCCGCGAAGCTGGATGCGCTGGGGCGGCGCGGACAGGGAGCCGGTGAGCACCTGGGGCCGGGGGCTGGTCACGCTCATAGGCGATGCCGCGCATCCCACCCTGCCCTACCTCGCTTCCGGCGCGGTCATGGCCCTGGAAGACGCCGTGGTGCTCATGCGCCACCTGGCGCAGGAAAAGGATCTGGCCAGGGCCTTTCGCTCCTACGAGCGGGAACGCCAACCGCGCACCGCGCGCATCGTCAACAGCTCCTACAAATTGAGTCGCATCTATCACGCCACGGGGCTGATGGCCGCCGGCCGCGACGTGTTCATCCGCCTCACCTCCGGTCCCGCCAGCTTCGACCGCATGGCCTGGCTATACGACTGGCGCCCCTGACACCCGTCGGCCTGCCGGGAACCGATAATGCCCACGCGCGCGCAGGCAGACCGCCGCCTCGCGCCACCACCCGAGCCCTTGTTGTCGATACCACCGGGGTGCGCAAGGGTTGACCGGCGCTGGCCGGCCCGTGCTCCCCACGCCCTTGTTTTTCATGATCTGGAGGTTGGGTGAGGGCGCGGAGTGGCGAGTGGTTCTTTCTGCATCCCGGTAATTTGAGGCTCCGGCGAAGGTGCGGGACGGCGGGCCCTTCCCAATGCATTCTTCTGGATCTATCTCGTCCGCAGGAGGCCTCTCAGGCGGCCTTGCGCCGCAGCACGCCGGCCAGGTTCTGCGCTATCTGCCGGATGCGGTGTTCGTCATCGCCTTCCACCATGATGCGGATGACCGGCTCGGTGCCCGAGGGGCGGATGACAAGTCGCCCCCAGCCCTCCAGCTCCTTCTCCGCCTCGGCGATGGCCCTCTGCACGGCCGCATTTTCCAGCGGACGGCCGCCTGCGTAACGCACGTTTTCCATCACCTGCGGCACCGGCTCGAACAGGTGGCAGGCCTCCGAGACGGTCTTGCCCTGTTCTCTCACCGCCGCCAGCAATTGCAGCGCGGCGATCAGGCCATCACCGGTGCTGTTGTAATCGGTCAGAATGATATGGCCGGACTGTTCACCCCCCACGTTGCAGCCCTTCTCGCGCATCATCTGGGCCACGTAACGGTCGCCCACCTGCGCGCGGTGCAGTTTCAACCCCTGCGATTGCAGGTAACGCTCAAGGCCGAGATTGGACATGATGGTGGCCACCACGCCATCGCCCTGCAACTGCCCGCGCGCCTTCATGTGCGTGGCGATGAGCGCCAGTATCTGATCGCCATCCACCACCTGACCCTTTTCATCCACCACCAGCACGCGGTCGGCGTCGCCATCCAGCGCAATGCCGATGTCGGCGCGGTGTTCGTGCACCTTCTGCTGCAACTGGCCGATATCGGTGGAGCCGCAGCCGGCGTTGATGTTCAGGCCATTGGGCTCAACGCCGATGGCATAGACTTCCGCCCCGAGCTCCCACAGCGCCATGGGGGCGATCTTGTAGGCGGCGCCGTTTGCGCAATCGATGACGACGCGCAGACCATCCAGCTTGAAGTGCCTCGGGATGGAGCGTTTGACAAATTCGATATAGCGTGCCTGGGCATCCTCGATGCGCTTGGCGCGGCCCAGGTTGTCGTTCTTTGCGGCATAACGCGAGAGGTCGGATTCGAGCAGCACCTCGATGCGCTTTTCCTGCTCGTCAGAGAGCTTCTCTCCGTTCGGGTCGAAGAACTTGATGCCGTTATCCTGATAGGGGTTGTGCGATGCGGAGATCATCACCCCCAGATCGGCCCTGAGAGACCGGGTGAGCATGGCCACGCCTGGCGTTGGCACCGGCCCCAGCAGGAACACATCCAGTCCCACCGACAGGAACCCGGCGGTGAGCGCCTGCTCGATCATGTAGCCGGACAGGCGCGTGTCCTTGCCAATCACCACGCGCGCGCGCCGGCCATTGGCGAACAGCGAGCCCACCGCCATGCCCAAACGCACCACCGTTTCCGGATCCAGCGGCTTTTCATTGGCCACACCACGCACGCCGTCGGTGCCGAAATACTTTCTCGTCATTTCGCGACTTCCCCGAACTTGCCTCACCCGCCCGTATCTGCCGTTTGGACATGCTGCGGGAACAGTAGAGTTTCGCATCTCCCCGCATCCTTGTCCCGCATCACGGGAAGGTATAGTAAAAATTGTGCAATTTCCATGTCTTGACGGTGCTCAAGGTGCTCAATTTGTCAGCAGCATTCCGAGCATCCGCACCATTTGCGCCGTCTCCTCCACGTCATGCACGCGCACCAGGTGCGCGCCCGCCACCAGCGCCATCTGCGCCACCGCAAGCGAGCCGGCAAGCCGTGCATCGGCCCGCTCCACTCCCGTGACCTCGCCGATGAACCGCTTGCGCGAGGCGGCATACAGCAGCGGCAGGCCCAGCCCGTGCAACAGCGCCAGGTGCCGGGTGAGCGCCAGGTTGTGTTCCGTCTTCTTGGCGAAGCCTATGCCGGGGTCGATCATGATGTTCGCCCGTGCGATACCGGCCTCCTCGGCGCGGCTCACGGCTTCTTCCAGCTCGTCGAACACATCCAGCGGCGCATCCGTATAGTCGGCCAGCTTCATCATGGTATCCGGCTCACCGCGCATGTGCATCAATATCACCGGCACGCCCAGCTCCGCCACCGTGGCGCGCGCCCGGGGGTCATGTGAAAGGGCCGAGACATCGTTGACGATGCGCGCGCCCGCCTTTACCGCTTCGCGCATGACGGTGGCCTTTCGCGTATCGATGCTGACCGTCAGCCCTTCCCTCGCCAGCGCTTCGACTACCGGAATCACGCGGTCGAGCTCTTCCCCTTCGGAAACTTCCGACGCGCCGGGGCGGGTGGATTCGCCGCCCACGTCAATCACGTCCGCCCCGGCCTGGGCCATGCGCAGCCCGTGCTCGATGGCTTTTTTCGCCTCCGCATGCAGACCTCCGTCCGAGAAACTGTCGGGCGTGACGTTGAGGATGCCCATGATGCGGGGGGTGTCGAGGCTCATGCCAGCGAACGCCGGGCGGGGGGCGGCCAGCCTGTTCAGCCATTCGGCCAGTTGCGGCACCCTTTCGGCTTTCTCGCGCAGAGCCTGCGCGCCCAGCAGACGGCGGGAAATTTCGCCCGTCTCGCCACAACGATGCACCAGCCAGCCGCACGTGAAGGCCAGGTCGGAGCCGGCGAGCGGCAAGGCGAGCCCGCGCGCCAGCGCCGTCCGCGCCGCCGCGCCGTGCACCTGCCCATCGGGGATGAGATACAGCCTGTCCCTTTTCATTTCCCCTCGCCAGCCTGCAACACAGAGGCGCCCGCCAATGATGCATCGGCGAGCGCCCAATTCCCGTTCATTCGTTGCGGCTCACGCCTGCGGCTGCGGCTCCAGCCCTTCCGCTCCGCCGCCCTTGTCATCCTTCGGACGGGTGACGGGCACGGCGGAGGTCACTTCCTCTTCGCCACCCTCGTCATCGTCACGCCTGGGCGGCTTGCCGGCCAGCAGGTCGCGAATCTCGTCGCCGGTGAGCGTCTCGTATTCCAAGAGGCCCTTGGCCAGCGTCTCCAGATCCTGACGTTTCTCGGTAAGGATCTTCTTCGCCGTCTGGTAGGCCTCGTCCAGGATGCGCCGCACCTCCGCGTCGATCTTCTGCGCCGTGGCCTCGGAGATGTTCTTGCGTTGGGCGATGGCCATGCCGAGGAACACCTCGTCCTGATTGTCCTCGTAGGCCACCAGCCCCAGCTCCTTGGAGAACCCCCAGCGCGTGACCATGGCGCGCGCAAGTTTCGTCGCCTGATCGATGTCCGACTGCGCGCCGGAAGTGACGTTTTCCTCGCCGAACACCAGCTCCTCGGCCACGCGCCCGCCCATCATGATGGCAAGGCGCGACTTCATCTGCCGGTAGCGCATGGAGTAGCGGTCTTCCTCGGGCAGCTGCATGACCATGCCCAGCGCCCGGCCACGCGGGATGATGGTTGCCTTGTGCACCGGGTCGGCGTCCGGCACGTTCAGCGCCACGATGGCGTGCCCGCCCTCGTGATAGGCGGTAAGCCGCTTTTCTTCCTCGGACATGGCCATGGACTTGCGCTCCGCGCCCATCATCACCTTGTCCTTGGCGTCCTCGAAGTCCTGCATGGTGACCATGCGGCGGTTGCGCCGCGCAGCCAGCAGGGCGGCCTCGTTCACCAGGTTGGCGAGATCGGCGCCGGAAAAGCCCGGCGTGCCGCGCGCCAGCACCTTCACGTCCACGTCCGGCGCCAGCGGCACCTTCTTCATGTGCACGCGCAGGATCTGCTCGCGGCCCTTGATGTCCGGATTGGGCACAACGATCTGCCGATCGAAGCGCCCCGGGCGCAACAGCGCCGGGTCCAGCACGTCCGGACGGTTGGTGGCGGCGATGATGATGATGCCCTCATTCGACTCGAAGCCGTCCATCTCCACCAGCAGCTGGTTGAGCGTCTGCTCGCGCTCGTCATTGCCGCCGCCCAGCCCCGCGCCGCGATGCCGGCCCACGGCGTCGATCTCGTCGATGAAGATGATGCACGGCGCGTTCTTCTTCGCCTGCTCGAACATGTCGCGCACGCGGCTGGCGCCCACGCCCACGAACATCTCCACGAAGTCCGAGCCAGAGATGGTGAAGAACGGCACGCCCGCCTCGCCCGCCACGGCGCGCGCCAGCAGCGTCTTGCCGGTGCCCGGCGGACCCACCAGCAGCGCACCCTTCGGGATCTTGCCGCCCAGGCGCTGGAACTTCTGCGGGTCCTTCAGGAATTCCACCACCTCCTGCAGCTCTTCCTTGGCCTCGTCCACGCCGGCGACGTCATCGAAGGTGACCTTGCCCTGCATCTCGGTCAAGAGCCGCGCCTTGGACTTGCCAAACCCCATGGCCTTGCCCGAATTGGCCTGCATCTGGCGCATGAAGAAGATCCAGATGCCGATGAACAGCAGGATGGGCAACCACGAAAGCAGCAGCGAGGGCAGCAAACCGCCCTCCTCCTTCGGCTTCACGCGAATGTCCACCTTTTTCTCGCGCAGCTTTTTCAGCAGTTCCGGATCGTTCTGCGGCACATGGGTCAGGAAAGGCGCGCCGCCCCTGGTCTGTCCGGTGATCTGCTCGTCGCGGATGACGACCGATTTCACCTCGCCCTTTTCAACCTTCTCGATGAACTGCGAATAGGAAATCTCCGTCGCGCGCACGCGCTTGGACGGGTTCTGGAACAGGTTGAACAGCGCGAACAGAAGAAGCGCGATGACGATCCAGACTGCGAAATTGCGAAAATTGTTCACTGGCGCCTACCTCAAGGATGTTCTGCCGTTGTGCGGCCCCTTTGGCCGTCTCGCCCCTACCGCGGCGTTGAAAGGCTCGTCTTGCCCTTCTCTCCGCGCGGACAATGGCCGCTCAACATCAATATTCCGCAGGATTGCGGCGATTTGTTGCGCAACATTGCCGCCCGATCATCAGTGGGGCAAGCCACCTTCCGGCAAATGGCTAACGGCGACCGAGGCCGCGTGATGGTCCACCATTCGTGGCAAAAATAGGCCCGCGCCACGCGATTGCCAAGTGCGGGGCGCGCGAGCTTGCCATTTGTTCATGCTGCTGCCACGGGGCGGGACAGCGCCGGACATCGGTCTTGCAGAACAGGCTCGCCGCATTCACGGCAGCCCGTCCGCCCGTAACATCAGCCGCGCAAGGTTCCGCCGGTGGCCTTCGCCACGGCAGCCACCACCTTGTCCATGACCCGCTGGATTTCCTCGTCCGTCAGCGTCTTCTTGCGCGGCTGCAGGACGATCTCGATGGCCACGGACTTCCTGCCCTCGCCCAGCTGTTCGGCCGCTTTCGCGCCCGCAAACACGTCGAACACGCGCACGTCCGAAATGAGCGCCTTGTCCGCCCCTTTCGCGGCGCGCACGATGTCGCCGGCGGCCACCGCCTCGTCCACCACGAAGGCGAGGTCGCGCTTGAGCGGCATCAGGTCGGGCGCGTCCAGTGGCGGTTTGGCCGTGCCCTTGCGCTTTTTCGCGGGCAGTTCGTCGAGGAAGATCTCGAAGCCCGCCACCGGGCCCTTCACGTCCATCTCTTTCAGCACCGCCGGGTGCAGCTCGCCAAAATGGCCCAGCACCTTTTTCGGCCCCAGCTTCAGCGCGCCCGAGCGGCCCGGGTGATACCATTCGGGCGCCCCTTCCACATCGATCTGTATCGAATCGGGATTCAGCCCGGCGTTTTCCAGCACCGCCAGCGCATCGGCCTTGGCGTCGAACACGTCCACCGGCCGCGCTCGCTCCGCCCAGTGGCGCGGCACGGCCATGCCCTGACGAACGCCGGCGGCCATCACCCGCTCGCCCTCCGGTTCGTCGGAATGATAGACGCTGCCCACCTCGAACAACGCCACGTCGCCAAAACCGCGCGCCACGTTGCGCCCCGCAGCGGCGATGAGGTTCGGCAGCAGCGAGGGGCGCATGTCGGACAGCTCCGAGGAAATGGGGTTGGCCAACTCCAGCTCCTTCGCCCCGCCGCCGAACAGCTCGGCATGGCGTTTCGGCAGGAAGGAATAGGTGACGGCCTCCGCCAGCCCGCGGGAGGCCAGCAGGTGGCGGGCACGCACCTGTTTCAGCTGCAGGTCCGTCAGCACCGGCCGGGCCACCGCATGCGGCCGCTCCAGCGGCACGGAAGGCAGCTCGTCAAGCCCGACGATGCGCACGATCTCTTCCACCAGGTCGGCCTCGCCATGGATGTCCGGCCGCCAGGTGGGGGCCACGGCCTTCAGGACCTCGCCCTCGTCGGTGACGACGAAGCCGAGTTTCTCCAGGATCTCCACCTGTTTCTCCAGCGGCACCTCCAGCCCGGCCAGCGTCTTCACCCTGTCCTTGCGCAATTGAAAAGTGCGCTCCTCTTCCGGCTTCACCGCCGGCTTGCCCGCCTCCACCAGGTGCGAGCACTCGCCGCCGCACAGCTCCAGGATCAGCTTGCTGGCCAACTGCGCCCCGGCGGGCAGAAAGGCCGGATCCACCCCGCGCTCGAAGCGGTAGCGCGCATCGGTCATGATGTTCAGCTTGCGCCCGGTCATGGCGATGTTGATGGGGTCGAAGTAGGCGACTTCGAGGAACACCTCGGTGGTTTCCTCCGTGCAGCCCGACTCCTCGCCGCCGATGACGCCGCCGATGGCCTCCGCCCGCTCCTCGTCGGCGATCACCACCATGCTCTCGTCCAGCTCGTAGGTGTTGCCATCCAGCGCCAGCAGTTTCTCGCCCGGATGCGCGTAGCGCACGTGAATGTCGCCATGCACCTTCTGCGCGTCGAACACATGCAGCGGACGATTGAACGAGAACATGATGTAATTCGTGATGTCCACCAGCGCCGAGATGGGCCGCGCGCCCACCGCCCGCAACCGGTGCTGCATCCACGCCGGCGAGGGGCCGTTCTTCACCCCCCGGAAGTGCCGCCCGATGAAATGCGGACACGGCGGGTTTTCCTCCGCGAAGTCGAGATGCACCGCGATGGGCGACTCATAGCCGCCCTCGATGTTCGGCACCTCGATGGGTTTGAGCGTGCCCAGCCCGGCAGCGGCGAGATCGCGCGCCACGCCATACACGCCCAGCGCATCGCCGCGGTTTGGCGTAATCGCAATCTCGATGACGGGGTCGTTCATGCCCAGCGCCTCGGCCGCCGGCATGCCAAGCGGCGTGTCTTCGGGCAGCTCGATGATGCCTTCGTGGTCGTCGGAAATTTCCAGCTCGCGCTCCGAGCACATCATGCCCGCCGACTCCACGCCGCGCACCTTCGCCACCTTCAGGTCAAGCCCGGTGCCGGGAATGTGCGTGCCCGGCGGAGCGAACACGCCCACGAGCCCCGCCCGCGCGTTGGGCGCGCCGCACACCACCTGCACCGGCTCGCCGCGGCCCGTGTCCACCATGCACACCTTCAGCTTGTCGGCATCCGGGTGCTTTTCGGCCGAGATGATTTTCGCCGTGGTGAAGTCCTTCAGCTTCTGCGAGGGGTCGATGACTTCCTCCACCTCCAGCCCGATGCGATTGAGCGTTTCCACGATCTCGTCGAGCGAGGCGGAGGTGTCGAGAAAATCCTTCAGCCAGCCAAGCGTGAACTTCATGCCGAAAGCCCTCCCGCCAGAGTGGGGATCTGCAGCGCGGAGAATCCATAATGTTTCAGCCAGCGGATGTCGGCGTCGAAGAAGGCGCGCAGATCGGGGATGCCATATTTGAGCATGGCCAGGCGGTCGATGCCGATGCCAAAAGCATAGCCCTGCCATTCATCCGGGTCGATGCCGCCGGCCCTCAGCACATTGGGATGCACCATGCCGGAGCCCAGGATCTCCAGCCAGTCATCGCCCTCGCCCACCTTCACCTGGCCGCCTTCCCAGGAGCAATTGATATCCACCTCCATGCTGGGCTCGGTGAAGGGAAAATGCGAGGCGCGGAAACGCATCTTCACGTTTTCCGTCTCGAAGAAGGCCTTGCAGAACTCCTCCAGCGTCCATTTCAGGTGGCCCATGTGGGTGTCGCGATCGATGACCAGCGCCTCCACCTGATGAAACACCGGCGTGTGCGTGGGGTCGGAATCGCAGCGGAAGACACGCCCCGGCGCGATGATGCGGATGGGGGGCTGTTGCGTCTCCATGGTGTGGATCTGCACCGGCGAGGTGTGGGTGCGCAAAAGCTTGCGCGCGCCGTCTTCCTTCTCGTGGAAATAGAAGGTGTCGTGCTCCTGCCGCGCCGGGTGCTCGGGCGGAATGTTCAGCGCCTCGAAGTTGTACCAATCGGTTTCGATGTGCGGGCCCTCGGCGACGGAAAAGCCGAGATCGGCGAAAATTTCCACCACCTCTTCCCACACGTGCGAGACGGGGTGCACCACGCCCGCACGCTCCGGCCGGGCGGGCAGGGTCACGTCCACGCGCTCCTTCGCCAGCTTCTCTTCCAGCGCCCGCTTTTCCAGCGCCGCGCGGCGAGAGGCGATAGCCTTCTCCAGCTGCTGACGCGCCTCGTTCAGCACCCGGCCGCGCTCGCGGCGCTGCTCGGGGTCGAGCTTGCCCAGCTCCTTCATCTGCGCCGAGACGAGGCCTTTCTTGCCGAGGTATTTCACCCGCACTTCGTCCAGCGCGCGGATGTCTTCCGCCGCCTCGATTTCCCCGATCGCCGCGCCGACAAGCTCTTGCAGTTCGTCCTGCCCGCTCATGATGTTTCTCCGGCCTGTTCACTGTATTGGCTGAGAGAAGCGCCAATGGCGGCTTTTCGCCATTGGCGCTTCATTGCCATTCTTTTCCCTGCCGGTGAATGTCAAGGCCAAAAGCCGCCTCGCGGTGCGCCCACAGGGCGCAGCCTTGACATTCACCGGCAGGGAAACACGCATCTTCATTTCTCTTCCAGCAAGTCAAACAAGCATTGCCATGGCCCAATGAAAAACCGGCCTGCCGGACGCCATCGGTCCTTGCGCGGCGCGGAGATGTCGCGCCACGGTCTTGACCAATAGGGCCCGGCAGGCCGGCGAATGTTCGTGGCAAGGGCGCGAATGCCGCGCCCGGTGCTGCGCGCCTTGCCTTACAGCGCGGCCTGCGCCTTTTCCACCAGCGCCTTGAAGGCCTCCGGTTCGCGCACCGCCAGATCGGCCAGCACCTTGCGGTCGATCTCGATACCCGCCTTGCCGAGCCCGTCGATAAATCGGGAATAGGTCATGCCGTTTTCACGGGCGGCGGCGTTGATGCGCTGGATCCACAGCGCGCGGAAGGTGCGCTTGCGGCGCTTGCGGTCGCGGTAGGCATACTGGCCCGCCTTTTCCACCGCCTGAACCGCCACGCGGTAGACGTTCTTGCGGCGGCCATAATAGCCCTTGGCCTTCGCGATGACCTTGCGATGACGCTCACGCGAGCGCGGGCCGCCTTTCTTTGCACGTGCCATGACGAAATCTCCTCAGTCGAAAAAACGTTCCGGATTCAGCTTCTGCCAGCCAGTTGCTCCTGCCGCTCAGTGATAGCGGTAGGGCATGATCTTCTTCACGATCTTGGCATCTCCCTCCGACAGGATGGTGGTGCCACGCTGGTTGCGAATCTGCTTGTTGGTGCGCTTGATCATGCCGTGCTGCTTGCCGGCCTGGGTGGCGCGCACCTTGCCTTTCGCGGTGAAGCGGAAGCGTTTTTTCGCTGCGGACTTGTTTTTCAGCTTGGGCATTTTCTCTTTCCTCGTTGCGGGGGCGAGAACAACCTCGCCCGATTGTCGTTGCGCGCCGCCGCGGCAGCCCATGTTGGCCGGACGGCGCCTTGGTGTTCATCCGCCACGGGGCACAAGGCCCCATCGCAGACAGGGCGACTTCTTACGCCAAAAGCCCCCTTTCTGGCAAGTGGTGGAAATTTGCGGAAGCCCTCCATTTTGCCGGATATCGCAGGAACGCGACACATCAGGCCGGATGGGCGGCTCGGACGAAGAGGAATTTGCCCGTGATTTTCGAGCGAAAATCGGTGCGGACTTTCGCAGGAATAGCAGCGCTATTTCAAGAAAGGCCGTGCCGATTTGCAGCCGAAAAGAATGGGCAAAGCCCCTTTGGACGAGCCGTCCGTCCGGCCTAGCACATCTTCGCCTTGCGCAGCTTGTGATAGGCCTCGATGACCACGCGCAGGCGGGCTTCCTTCACCTTGTCGCCGCCATGCCTGTCCGGATGCAGCTCCTTCACCAGCTTCTTGTAGCGCGCCTTGATGGCTGCGGCATCGGCCGATTCGTCCAGTCCCAGCGTCTGCAGGGCCTCCATGACCGCGGCCGGCAGGCGGCGTTTGGGCTTGCCGTAGGTAAAGGCGTCGCCCGTGCCGAACAGTCCGTAGGCGTCGCGCCATGGCCGCGCATGGCGGAATGCGGCGCGAAAGGCCGCGCCGCCGGGCATCTCGCGCCCGCCCATGCGCCAGGTGGGGCGATGGCCGGTCACGTTGCGTTCCAGCCACTCGCGCAGTTCCTCGTCCGCCATGCCGGAGAAATAGTTGTAGCTCTTGTTGTAGCGGCGCACGTGCTCCATGCAGAAGATGAAATACTCTCCTTCGCGGTCGCGTCCCTTCGGCGCCGGGTGTTCCCCCGGCCGGTCGCAACCGGGCCAGTCGCATTTGGGCGCCTCCTCGCGCGTGCGACTCTCCGCATCGGGCTTGATGCGCAACCCATCGAGGTATTTCGAATGCAGCTTCATGAACCTGTCCGCCACACAAGGAAATCGTTCGCGAATCAACGCCATCTAACATGCATGACCGGCCCGACATGAAGCCGGTTTCATGCATCGTGGAAAAACGGCGCAAAATCGAAAATTGTCCGCTGTTGTTAACGTCCTCGTTAACGTTCTGTGCCTAGGGTGCACAAGGTGCACAAGCAGATGATCACATCACGGATCCTTCAGGCCCGGCATCGGAGGCAGTATCATGAGCATTACCGGTCAAACAAGATGGCCCTCCATGCGCCAGACGGCATCTTTCCGCCATGTCACCCACGGGCTGCCCGCGCTCGTCATCGGCGGCGCCCTCGTCCTGGCCATCATATGGGCAACCTCACTGGGGCTGGCAAACATGATGGCCAGAATGCAGGTGGAACAGCGCATGAGCCTGGTGGCGGAAAAGGTGCGCGACGTGATGAAGGACAATTCCCGCGGCGTGCTCTCCGACAAGACCAGGGAAGCGCTTGCCCATCTGGCGCGCTTTCTGGACGTGCATCACCTGGAGATCCTGGACGCGAGCGGCCGCAGCCTGTGGCATGGCGAGGCCGGACCGCACCCGCTGGTGCGCCCCACCAGGACGGGAAAGACGGTCATCGAGGAACAGGTGGTGGATGGCCTGAGTCGCACCGTGGCCCGGCACTATGCCAATTTTCCAAGCCCTGTGGGCAAGGTGCATGTGATCATCATGTCGGATGTATCCGACATCATCACCGGCTACCGCCGCATTGGCATTTTTCTCGCCAAGGCCTTCAGCAGCGTCGTGCTGATCGCCATTTTCCTGATCGGTTGGCTGCTGATCCTGCGCTGGCGTGAAGAACGCGCCCTCATGGAACAGGTCAGGGCCATGCTGCACTCCGCGCCCGCCAGCCCCACCGGCAACGCCACGGAGGACGACCGGCAGGTCCGCGCGCTGGTGGAGCAGGCATCTCAACAGAATGTAGCCTTCCTGCGCCAGGTATTGGCGCTGGCGAAGATGGCCGACATGCAGGAGCGGCCAGATCCCCGCGCCATGGACGCCGGCGCCAACGACGATGCCCACGGGCGGCGCACGGCTCAGCGGCGCTGATCCGGATTCCTCGGTCCGCCTGTCCTGGCTTCCCGAGGGTTTTCGTCAGTTGCTGTCGGAGGCCTTGTCCAACACCGCATCCAGCGCCCGCCAGGGCAGAACCCGGCGCAACAGGGCCATGAGATGGGTGGGGAAGGTAACGTAATATTTCGGCTTCGGCCGCGGGCTTTCCAATGCGTGCACGAGCTTCTTCAACACCGCCTCGGGCGGCAGCTTGAACGGGCTGGGCCGAGATTCGCCGCGCAGACGCCGCAGCTGCTGCTGATAGACTTCCCGGTAGGGCGAGCTCTCAACGTCGATGTTGCGCTCAAAGTGGTGCAGCGCGTGTTCGACGAATCTCGACCAGATCGGCCCGGGCTCGATGATCGAGACGTGAATGCCGCTGCCGCGCAGCTCCAGCCGCAGGGTGTCGCTCAGGCCCTCTATGGCGAATTTGCTGGCGTTGTAGGCGCCGCGCCATTTCAGGGCCACAATGCCCAGCACGGAGGAATTCTGCACGATGCGTCCGGCGCCATTGGCCCGCATCAGCGGCAGCACCCGCGCGGTGAGATCATGCCAGCCGAAGAAATTGGCCTGGAACTGCGCCTCCAGCACCTCGCGCGAAAGATCTTCCACCGCGCCCAGCTGTCCGTAGGCGCCGTTGTTGAACAAGGCGAACAGGCGCCCGTCGGTGTGTTCGGCCACCCTTGCGACACATGCGCGGATGCTCTCCGGCTCGGCATAGTCCAGGTAGAGCGCTTCCAGCCCATGCGCCCGCAGCTCATGCAGGTCGGCCTCCTTGCGGGCCGTGGCGAAAACCCGCCAGCCGCGCTCCCTCAGGCCCAGCGCACAGGCGCGGCCTATGCCCGAAGAGCAGCCGGTGATGAGTATCGTCCTTTCTCGCGTCATTAGCCGTTTGTTAACCACATGCGACGTCCAATGAACAGGAGCGAATCGACACCGGAAACACAGCGCCGAACATCGAAGGCAAGACGTTCGCAAGATTCTGCATGAATATCAATCACTCGCATACCGACGCGGCACGCCGGGCCGGTGTGAACTGGTCCGCCCTGGTACGCCAGGTGGGCGGAAGGGCCATGGCCGGCATCGCCCGTCCCTTGCGCAGGCTGCCCCGTCCCGCGCGGGGGCCGGCGCCCCTTTTCGCCATGCCTCTACCGCTGCGCGACGTGAGGGTGCATGGTGAGGCTCTCTATCACGGCACCTGGTTGCTCGCCGGAATGAACGTCGCCACCGGCGGCCGGATCGTCTTCGATGTCGCCGAGGCGCCGCAAGCCTGGCTGCGGGAGCTGCATCGCTTCGACTGGATCTTCGGCCTGCTGACGTCACGGCACCGATTGTGGGTCATGATGGCGCGCACCCTGGTGATGGACTGGCTGGAGCGCGCCCGCGGCAACCACCTGCCGGACATCGCCCGGCATCCCGCCACGGCGGCGCGCCGGCTGGTCAACCTCACCGCCGCCGCCCCCGCCTTGCTGGCGCAAGAGGATGCGGCCTTTCACCAGCGGCTTCTCGCCGGCCTGAACATGCTGGCCCGCCAGTTGTTGCGCGAGGCCATCGGGGGGCTGAACGCCGCGGACAGGCTGGAAGTGGTCATGGCGCGGCTGTGGGCTTCGCTGGCGCTGAACTGCCCACAACGTCAGCGCCAGCACCTGCTGCAACAACTGGGGGAAGAGCTGCGCCGGCAGTTCCTGCCCGACGGCGGGCATGTTTCCCGCTCGCCAGCGGTGCTGCTGGACATCATGGGAACCCTGTTGCCCTTGCGCACGGCGCTGGACATGGCGGGGATGGAACCGACCGACCCGCTCATGCGCACAGTGGAAAAGGCCCTGCCCATGCTGCGCCTGTTTCAGCACGCCGACCATGGCCTTGCCCTGTTCCAGGGAGGACGGAGCCGGCAAACCAGATTGCTCAGCGACGTGCTGGCGCAGGATGCCGCCGCCGGAGCGCCGCTGGATCATGCGCCGCATTCCGGCTATGCGCGGCTGGCCCGGGGCGCCTCGGTACTCATCGCCGATGTCGGCGCGCCGCCGCCGCCACAGCATTTTCCCACCGGAGCGTTGTCGGCGCTGGGCATCGAGTTTTCCAACAACGGCACACGTATTTTCACCAGTTGCGGCGCTCCCATGCGGCCCCATGAGGAGCTGGACATGGCCACCCGCCTGAGCGCGGCGCATTGCCTCCCCCTGCTGAACGACGAGGACGCGGGCGTGCTGATGGACAACGTGATCACGCGGCTGCTGGCCGATGCGCCGCTGGCGGCCGGCCCGGACGTCGCGGCCCAGGTCCGCGCCGCTGAGGAAGGCATCCGGCTGGAGGCCGCGCACGAGGCATGGGCCGGGCGCCATGGCTTCATCACCAGGCGCAAGGTATTTCTTTCGTCCGATGGCCGCGACCTGCGCGGCGAAGACACCTTCGAGCCCGCCGCGGGTGCAACCCGGCGCGAGGTGCCCTTCACCATCCGCTTTCACCTGCACCCGGCGGCCCGGCCCAGCATGTCGCGCGATGGCCGTTCGGTCCTCATCGTGCTGCCCGACCGCAGCGCCTGGACCTTCGGCGCTTCGGGAGCGCGCCTGGCGCTGGAAGAGAGCCTGTTCATGGCGGACGAACAGGGCATTCGCCGCACCATGCAAATCGTGCTGCACGGCACCTGCCCCACACAGGGATGCCGGGTGGGCTGGCGGCTGCACCGCAGCGATGTGAAATATCCGCGCGCCGGTGCCGGCGGCCGAAAGGCTCGAGCGTCCACACACGATCCGGCCCTGCCGCTCTGATCTTCCTTCCACGGCTTTTCCGGACGGAAAGGTTCCATGGCGGAAAAGGGCCTGTAGGCATTTTGCCTCCCGTCATCTGCCATTGTTATGATCGCGGCACACGCAGTCCGGGATGAGGGCACCGCGAGCAAGGACAGGAGAAATCGACATGGCGGGAAAAGTGGCGCTGGTTACCGGGGCGGCAAAACGGGTGGGACGCACCATCGCACTGGCGCTGGCCGAGGACGGATTTGACGTGGCGGTGCATTTCGGCACCTCCCGCGCGGATGCGGAAACGGTGGCCGAGCGAATCCGCGCCCTGGGGCGCCGCGCCGCCTTGGTGCAGGCCGACCTGGCCGCGGCGGATGCGCATGAACGCATCATGCGCGACGTGGCAGAACGACTGGGGCCGCCGGTGGTGCTCGTGAACAACGCCTCACGCTTCGAACATGACGAAATCACCGACATGACGGTGGAGCAGTGGGACGCACACCTGAACGTGAACCTGCGCGCGCCGGTGTTCCTGGCTCAGGCATTCGCACGGGCCAAGCCCGCCGGCCGGGAGGGCAACATCATCAACATCATCGACCAGCGGGTGCTGAAGCTCAATCCGTTGTTCTTTTCCTACACCATCAGCAAGGCCGGGCTGTTCACCGCCACCCGCACGCTGGCCCAGGCGCTGGCACGGCACAACATCCGGGTGAACGCCATCGGCCCCGGGCCGACGCTGCCCAGCAAGCGCATGACGGAAGAGGATTTTGTCAGGCAGTGTTCGCTGACGCTTCTGGGCTGTGGCACCTCGCCGGAGGAAATCGCCGATGCGGTGCGCTATATCCTGCGCGCCCGGGCCTTCACCGGACAGATGATCGTGCTGGATGGCGGCCAGCACCTGCTATGGCAGACACCCGACATTACCGAAGTGCCAGAATGAGCGCCACCTCCTCCCGCCGATCGATGATGAGGTTTCCGGAAGGAACGCCAGGGTGGACATGCGCCCGCGCCTCTTCCCGATCAGCCCTTGCGCCATCCCTGAAGAACGAAGGAATGACCCCCCGGATCAAGCGGCACCGCCCCCACTATTTTCCACATTTTGCGCGTTTCATCTCGCGCGGGGCCTGCAGGCGGGCGGCGCGGGTGTCGGGATATCGCTGGCGCAGGGCGTTCCAGGCCTTGCACGCTTCCTTTTTCTTGCCCATGCGCTTCAGGCTCTGGCCAAGGCGCAACAGGGCGCGGGAAGCCAGTTGCGCATTGTTACCGGCGGCGCGATAGGCCTCCACGAACATCTTGCCGGCCTCACGGAAGCGGCCGCGGATATAGAGCGTCTCGCCCAGTTCGTAGAGCACCTCCGGCGCCTGAGAAGCGTGGCCGAATCGCGCCAGCCAGGCGCGATAGGCCTGCTCGGCCTTGTCATAGCGGCGCGCCAGGAAGTTCTGTCGCGCCTTCTCCAGCAATTTGCCGGAAGAAAGACCGGCCAGCGCCGGCGGAATGGCGACCGCTTGGGGCGCGGGTGCGCCCTGGACGGCGCCCCCGGCATGGGCGCCGGAAGGCGGCGGCAAGGGCGCCACGGTCACCCGCCCCGGCGCCAGGCTGCCCGCCGCCGATGCCGGCCCGCTGGAGCCGGCGCCCACGGCGTCGGTAACGGCGCCAGGCAGCGGAATGGGACCCGATCCGGGCCGCGATACTGCCGGAGAGGATGGTGTGGCGGGGCTGGTCGTGGCCGGCGGCGCCCCGCTTTCCCCGATACGCCCCAGCAGCACATCCTGCCGAGGCCGCGTTTCCTCGTCATCAGGCGAAAGATCCAGTGTCGCCGTCGGCTCCCGCAAGGGCGGCAAGGGCTCGAACAGGACGCCCGCGTCGGCGCGGCGCCCCTTTTTCCCGGTGGCGGAAGACGGCGCGGGCGCGGATGCCGCTCCCTGCCGGCGCACTTTTCGCAGGGCGGCCTCCAGGTCGCGCAGTCGTGCGTCGTAGTCGCGTTTCAGGCGCCTGATTTCGGCCTCCAGCCGGATGATGCGGTCATACAGGGCGTTCCAGCGGGCATCGTCCTGTGCCGTCGCCACCTGCGGCATGCCGGCGAGAGCCACCCACCACGCACACGCCAGCACCAAGCCCGTCTTGCCGCGCCCCGCTCTGATCATGTCCACACCTCTTTTTTCTGGCGCAATCGCCGGATCAGCCGCGCGCACCACCGGTGATGACGGTCACCGCGCGGCGGTTCTGGGCCCAGCAGCGCTCTTCGTCACACAGCGCCACAGGGCGTTCCTTGCCATAGGCGATGGTGGAAATGCGGCTGGGTGAAATTCCCTGCGAAACCAGGAAACGCTTCACCGCCGCCGCGCGCCGGGCGGAAAGCGCCAGGTTGTATTCGCGCGTGCCGCGTTCGTCCGCGTGGCCCTCGATGCGCACGGTCACGGATGGATAGCGCTTCAGCCATTCCGCCTGCCGGCGCAGCGTTTCCTGGGCCTGGGGCGTCAGGCTCCATTGATCGACCAGGAAATGCACCCTGTCGCCCACGTTCAGGATGAAATCGCGCTCCGAGCCGGGCACCACCGGGCCGCCAGCGCCCTGCCCGCCGCTGAGCGCGCCATTGTTGGCGTTGGGATCAAGCTGCGGCTTGTCGGAGCTGGAGCAGGCGGCCAGCGCCAGCGCCAGCGAAACCGCCAGCATCAGCCGCCCGCGGCGGCTTGCGAAGGTAGGAATGGAATGTCGCATCAGGCTACAACCCCCGATCTTCTGGCCATGAGATATCCGGGCAACCTCGTTTGCCGCTCTCGCGCGGGCCGGGCGGCACTTCGCGCCATTGCCCACCTGGCCCGTATGCCCGCACAATCTGTCGGAAAAGAGGCCCGGGCGGGCCCCCGTCCGATGCTTCGCACCTCACTTTGCCGCAGCAGATGTAAGATATGGTTAACGCTTTTTTGCGGCAAGCCGCCCGTGTCATTTCAACAGCGGCGACCAGGCCGGGTCGGAGGCGAAATTGGGCGTGGGCACGATGCGCTCGTTATAGCCCGTCAAGTCCACGGTATAGAGCCGCGGCCCGCCGTTGGGACCGCGCCGGTCACGGAAAAACATGATGATCCGTCCGTTGGGCGCCCAAGTGGGGCCCTCGTTGTGATAGCCCTCGGTCAGGATGCGCTCGCCGGAGCCGTCGGGGCGCATGACGCCAATGGCGAAACGCCCCTTGCGCATGCGGGTGAAGGCGATGTAGTCGCCCCGCGGCGACCACACGGGGGTGGAATAGCGCGCCCGGCCGAAGCTGATGCGTTTGGCCGGGCCGCCCGCGGCGGGCATGACGTAGAGCTGCTGCGAGCCCTCGCGGTCGGACTCGAACACGATGAAGCGGCCATCGGGCGAATAGGACGGCGCGGTGTCGATGGCCGGCGTGTCGGTGAGTTTCGTGATCCGGCGCGTGGCCAGATCCATGACATACAGGTTCGAGCCGCCGTTTTCCTCCTGCAGGCTGAACACCAGCCGCCGGCCATCGGGCGAAAAGCGCGGCGCGAAACTCATGTTGGGAAATTCGCCGATCATCTGCCGCCGCCCGGTGGTCAGGTCCATGATGTAGACGCGCGGAATGCCCGTGGCATAGGAGAGATAGGTGATGCGCTGTGCCGCGGGCGAAAAGCGCGGGGTAAGCACCAGCGCGCGTCCGTCGGTGAGGTAGCGCAGGTTGAAGCCGTCCTGGTCCATGATGGCCAGACGCTTCACGCGTTTCCTCTTCGGCCCCGATTCGTCGATGAACACGATGCGGGTGTCGAAATAGCCCTCATCGCCGGTGACGGCCTTGTAGACGGCATCGGAAATCTTGTGGCCGATGCGCCGCCATTCCCGCTTGCTGGTGATGAAGCGCAGTCCCACGATCTGCTGCTGGGCAAAAATGTCCCACAGGCGAAAGGCGCCTTCCACCCGCCCGTCCGGCAACACCGCCACCTGCCCCACCACCAGCGCCTGCGCCTCGATGACCCGCCAGGAGCCGAATTGCGGCGGCTTGTCGAAAGCGGCGATTCTCTCAATGTAGGCGGCCGGGTCGATGACGCGGAACAGCCCGGAGCGGGCGAGGTTGTCGCGGATGATGTCCGCCACCTTGCCGCCCAGCAGCCGCTCGTCGGCATTGCCGCCGATGAAGTCCGGCACCGCCACCGGCACCGGCTGCACCCGTCCGCGGGTGATCTGCACCTCCAGCACGGCCTGCGCCGGCACGGCGAACGCGAACAGAACGCAAGCGAGCCACGCCAGCCAGCTCGCCAGCCGGGCCTTTATCCGATCATGCATGTTCCTCACCTTCGACAACCCCCGATTTTCAACGTGCGGATTCTGCCCGGTCCCGTTCGGCGCCGCCGCCGGCCTCCTGACCAATGGGCTCAGTTCACGGCCAGCAGCCGACTGGGATCGAATGTCAATATCACGTCCTGCCACAGGTCGTAACGGTCCGGCGGCAGAAACGCATAGGGCGCACACGCGATGATGGCCCGCACCGCGCTTTGCGCAGCGGCCGGAAAGGCCGGATGGTCCATGCGGTTGAGCACCACCGGCCCGCCGACGATCTCGCCCCCCGGCCCCAGCTGGAAGCGAATGCGCACCCGCAGGCGTTCCGCGTCGCGCACGCCCGCCGGCACGTTCCAGCATTCCTCGATACGCGCGCGCAGGGCATCGGCGATGTCCGCGGCGATCCTCGCATCTTCCCCGTCGATGTTGGCCGGGCCAAGCAGCGGCGTGCCGGTGCGCTCGCTTTCGGGCGCCGGCGCGGCGCGCTTCTCGTCCACCTTGTTCAACAGCGCGGAAATGTCGTCAATCGGGTCCGTCGCCGGCTTCCTTGCGGCGCGCGCCATCTTCCTCGGCTTCGGCTTGGGTTTCCTGCGCACGATCTTCGGGCGCGCGCGGGGCTTCGGGGCCGGCTTCGCCCGCGCCTGTTTCCTGGGCCTTTCGGCCTTTTTTTCTTCCGGCGGCGTTTCCTTCACCACCTTTTTCAACAGCTCATCGAGCTTCTTTTCCGCCTTCGGCTTCGGGGCGGGCTCTGGCGCATGTTTGGGTTTGGGCGCGGGTTTCGGTTCCGGCTCGGGTTCAGCCCTGGGCTCCGGCCTGGGTTCCGGTTCCGGCGCGGGTGCGCGTGCGGCCTGCTTCACCTCCTTCGCCGGCTTCGGCACGGGCTTTTTCGCCTCGCGCTTTTCCTCCTTTGGCGGAGCGGGCTTTTCGGGCGCCTTCTTCGGCTCCTTCGGCGCCTTCTTGCGCATGGCCGTGCGCCGGGAGACATCCTCGATGTCCACGATCTCCACCGGCAACGCCTCCTGCGGCGGCGCCAGCAGCTTTTCCGGCCCGCGCAAGTTGATGACCGCCAGCACGATGATGGTCACGTGCAGCAACAGCGATATGATGAGAGATGCGCGCACGTTTCTCGACCGATTCGGTTTGGTTGCAGCCGTTTCCGCCAATGGCCAGAAAAATCCGGCATTTGCATGACATGTATGATACGCCCGATCAACAAATGGTTAGCCACAAGGCCGAAAAGGGGGCGTCAGCATCGGCATGACGCCGCCCCACGCAAGACGGCCGGCCGGCCGGTCCTGCTGCCTTGAGCCCTCGTGCGGCGGGCGCGGCTGGTCACGCGCGGTTGCAACGACCCCGCATCAATGCCAGAATCCCGATCCGCAAACATCCCGCACGCCGCGTCCGGATGCGGACAGGGGGCGGACGGGACATCCGATGACACTCACGATGGATGGTTCGACATGAATGCACAGGCTCCCCAGGCGCCATCGGTTGACGAAGCGGAAGTGGCGCGCTTTTCCGCCATCGCCGAGGAATGGTGGAAGGAAGACGGCAAATTTGCCGTTTTGCACGCCTTCAACCCGGTGCGGCTGGAATACATCCGCGATCACGTGTGTGCCGCCTTTGGTCGCGATCCGCGAGCGGAACGGCCGCTGGAGGGCATCCGCCTGCTGGACATCGGCTGTGGTGGCGGCCTGCTGAGCGAACCACTGGCAAGGATGGGGGCGCGGGTCACCGGCATCGATCCATCGGAGAAGAATATCAAGACCGCCCTGGTGCACGCGCGGGAACAGGGCGTGGAGGTGGATTATCGCGTCGGCACGGCGGAAGACCTGGCCGCCGCCGGCGAAACCTTCGATGTCGTGTTGAACATGGAGGTGCTGGAGCACGTGAACGATCCGGCCACTTTCGTGCGGACCTGCGCCGGCATGGTGCGCGACGAAGGGCTGATGTTCTGCGCCACGCTCAACCGCACGCTCAAGTCGTTCCTGATGGCCATCGTCGGGGCAGAATACGTGCTGGGCTGGCTGCCGCGCGGCACGCATCAGTGGGAAAAGTTCATCAGGCCGGAAGAGCTGGAAGACTGGCTGCGCGCGGCCGGCATGGCGGTGATCGACCGCACCGGCGTCGCCTACAATCCGTTCACCGGCAAATGGCTGAAGGCGCCGGACGACATGGACGTGAACTACATGCTGCTGGCGCAAAAGACCGCCCAGGAAGAGCGGGCCTGAACCACCGCGGCGCGCGGGTCGGGCCATCCTCGCCCGGGGTGGGGATGGACAGGACAGGGCAGAGAAAGAACGGGGCGCCGATGATCCGCGATCATCGGCGCCCCCGTCATCGTGGTGAATTCCTTTCCCGGGCGAGCGTTACTCGGCCGGCACCACCGAAACGAAGCTGCGGCCACCACGGCCCTTGTGGAATTTCACGGTGCCTTCCACCAGCGCGAAAATGGTGTGGTCCTTGCCCATGCCGACACCATTGCCGGGGTGCCATTTGGTGCCGCGCTGACGAATGATGATGTTGCCGGGGATCACACGCTCGCCGCCGAACTTCTTCACGCCCAGGCGCTTGCCAATGGAATCGCGGCCGTTGCGCGAAGAACCACCAGCCTTTTTGTGTGCCATCGTTCTTCTCCTTCAGATAAGTCCAATTCCTTGCCTTCTTGAATAGGCACGGAGCAGCGCCCCCGCAAGGGCAGGGCGTCATTTCTTCTTGTTCTGCTCCGCCTTCTTCTGATCCACCTTGGCGCGCGGGGCCTTGCCGGCCATCAGTTCCCTGGCCTGCTCTATCCATTCCTCGCGCTCGATGCGCCCACCCAGCTTGAGCTTCTTGTCCAGCTCCTGCGCCTGCTCCGGGGTCAGCTCCGCGATCTGTTTGAAAGTGGTAATGCCCGCCTCGCGCAGCTTCTTCTCCAGCACCGGGCCAACGCCGGAAAGCAGCGAGAGATCATCACCCTCCGTGCCAGAGGCGGCGCCCTTCTCCTCCTTGGAGGCGGCTGCCTTGGCTTCCTTCTTGGTTTGCTTCTCGCCTTCCTTTGCGGCCTTGGCCTTTTCGGCGCTCTTCGCGGCGGCCGCGGCTGCGGTCTTGCCGGAGGGCTTCACCGAGGGCTTGGCGCCACCGGTCAGGATCTCCAGCACCCGCAAAACGGTATAATGCTGGCGGTGGCCCCGCTTGCGACGGTAGTGCTTGCGGCGCTTCTTCTTGAAGATGATGATCTTCTTGCCGCGGGTCTGTTCCACCAGCTCACACGATACGGCCGCGCCTTCCACCAGCGGCGTGCCCACTTCCAGGCCGGAATCGGTGGCAACCATCAGCACCTCTTCCAGCACCACCAGATCGCCCGGCTCGCCGTCGATCTTTTCCACCCGCAAGACGTCATTCGGTGCGACACGATACTGCTTGCCGCCGGTTTTCACGATGGCATACATTTCTTGCTTCTCCTTTTTCTGTCTGTTCCCGTGCCGCGCGGCGCCGCCGACGGACTGAAAGGGCGGGCTTTTATCGATTGTTCTTCTGGCCTTGGGCAACGGGAGAGGGCGGGCCACACGAAATGCAGCCCGCCCCATTTGCCATTCATGGCGCCCGATATGCCGCCAAACGCCTTTTCTTGTCAAGCACGGATGCGGGAATGCAGCCATGCATGGATGCACGAGATGGGGATGATGTCATCTGCCCCTCCCATCCAGGGGGCCGAGGAGAAGACATCCGTCGAACGAGCCCTCGCGGCTCAGGCCGCCTGCGCCCGCGCCATGTTCTGAAGCGTCACGTAGTCGGTCTTGCCCGAGCCCAGCACGGGCAGTTCCTCCACCACGATGATATCACGCGGCACCCACAGCTCCGGCGCCCCCCGCTCTTTCAGCGCCTTGGCCAGCCTGCGGCGGTTCAGATCCGGCGCGGTGGTGATCAGCACCAGCTTCTCGCCCTTCTTCCTGTCGGGCACGGAAACCACGGCGTGGTCGAAATCCGGAAAGGCCCCGGCGATGGCATTTTCCACCGCCGTCAACGACACCATCTCGCCGCCGATCTTGGCGAAGCGCTTTGCGCGGCCCTTGATGGTGACAAAGCCCTCCTCGTCTATGGTCACGATATCGCCGGTGTCATACCAGCCGTCCTTCGGCGGCTCGATGACGCCCGGTGTATCGGCCCGCAGGTAGCCCTTCATCACGTTGGGCCCCTTCACCACCAGCCGGCCGCCTTCCTCGATGCCCTCCACCGGATCGATGCGATGCGCCACGTCCGGCAACAGCCGCCCAACGCTGCCGGAGCGGAAATGCATGGGCGTGTTCACGCTCAGCACGGGAGACGTCTCGGTAGCGCCATAGCCCTCATAGATGCGCAGCCCGAACTTTTCCATCCATTCCTGCCGCGTCTGCTCCTTCACCCGCTCCGCGCCCGCCACCACGTAGCGCACGTTGTAGAAATCGTAAGGATGAGCGTTGCGGGCATAGCCGTTGAGAAAGGTATCCGTGCCGAAGAAGACCGTGGCGTCGGTATCGTAGACCAGCTCCGGGATGATCTTGTAATGAAGCGGCGAAGGATAGAGAAACAGCCGCGCCCCCGCCACCAGCGGCAGGAATACCCCCGCCGACAACCCCAGCGCGTGAAACATGGGAAGCGCGTTGAACACCCTGTCCGCGGCGTTGAGGTCGATGATGGACAACACCTGATAAGCGTTCGCCAGGACGTTGGCGTGGCTCAGCACCACGCCCTTCGGCACCCCTTCCGAACCTGAAGTGAAGAGGATGACCGCGGCGTCGTCCGCATCCATGTTGGCCCCGGCCAGTTTCAGGCCCGAGCGGTTCAGCTTCGCCAGCAGAAGGCCGCCCAGCTTGTCGCGCGCGCCAATGCTTTCGCGCACGTCCTCCAGCCAGATGATGCGCGCCTGCCTGGAGAGCACCTCCAGCATGTCTTCCAGCCCGCCCTGCTCGATGAAGCGCCGCGAGGTGACGATGGTCTTCACCCGCGCCGCCTTGCAGGCTGCGGCCATGTTCACCGCCCCGGTGGAAAAATTCAGCATGGCCGGCGTGCGCCCACGCCCCAGCAGGCCCAACAGGGTAACGAGACAGGCGGCGGAGGTGGGCAGCAGCACGCCGATGGTCTTCTCTCCCGGGGTCATGGCGGCGAGCTTGCCGCCCAGGATGTAGCAACCGGCCAGAAGCCGGTTCATGGACAGCGGCTTGCGCTGGATGTCTTCCACCACCTTGTGCTTGCCGCCATGATCACGCTTCACGTCGATGATGGCCTCCATCAGGTGCCGCCGCCAAGGCTGGCTGCGGAAGGCGGCCGCGGCCATCACGTCATAGAGCTTGTCCGCCAGATACTTGCGCAGGCGCGGGCCGGCGACGCCTTCTGGCGCATTCATTCGCACCGGTGGCTGGATGGTGATGGTGATTTTCGGAAACAGGCGCAGACGCTGGCGGTGCGGCTGGCGCGAGAAGAAGCGCGCACGCTCCGCGCCGCGGATGAAGACGGGCACGATGGGCGCGTCTGCCTTGTGCGCGATCAGCCCCGGACCTTCGTAGATCTTCATCAGCCCGCCGGTGGTGGAGATGCGCCCTTCCGGAAAGATGACCACCTTGCGGTTTTCCTCCACCGCGTGGATGAGGGTGCGGATGGCCATGGGATTGGCCGGGTCGATGGGCAGCAGGTGAAAGATCCTCGACAGCAGGCGGACAACGGGGCGCTCCGCCTCCGCCGTGTGCACGGCATAGGCCGTGTCCTGCGGCAGAAAGCTGGCCAGCGCCGGTCCGTCCAGCCACGAAACGTGGTTGGCGACGACGACGGCCCTTTCGCCCACGTCGCGCAGATGTTCCAGCCCCTTCACCTCCACCCTGTAGAGCAGACGAAAGAGGATGGTGCCGATGCTGCGCAGGAAGGCCCTGGGCATGCGCCAGGCGATGTAGATGGCCACCATGCCGTTGGCCGTGGCCAGCAGCAGGAAGATGTTCGGCAGGGCCAGGCCGGATTTCAGCATTGCCGCCAGCGCGAATTGGCCCGCCACCATGAACAGGGCATTGAGCACGTTGTTGGCGGCGATCACCCGCGCACGTTCCGCCGCCGGCGCCAGATGCTGCACGAAGGCGTAAAACGGCACCACGAACAGCCCGCCAAAGGCCGAAACCAGCACGAAATCCACCGTGATGCGCAACCCCTGCCAACTGGACAGAAAAGCGCCGAGCGTGCGCAGGCCGCCTATGCCGTCCACCGGCCGCAGCCCGCGGCTGGCCAGCCACAGGTCGAACAGCGCGAAGGTCATGAGCAGAGCGGATAACGGCGCGAAACGCACGGAAATCGCCCCTTTCAACAGCCGCGAGGCGGAAAGCGAACCGATGGCGATGCCCACCGTGAACAGGGCGATGAAGAAATTCGCCACGTGCTCGTTGCCGCCCAGGTAGGTGCGGGTAAACGGCGGCAGCACCGCCAGCAGCACCGCGCCCAGCATCCAGAACCAGGAGATGGCCAGCACGCCGCCCAGCAGCTTGCGATGCGGCGTGACGATGCCGATGAGCCGGACGGTGGCGGAGATGATGCCGGGCGTTTTCTTCGACGCCTCCGCCGCCGGCTGCGCCGGCGGCGCCGGCGGAATGCGCTTCGCCGCCAGCCAGCCCAGCGTCGCCAGCACGATCATGGTGATGGAGACGATGCTCAGCCCCGCCTGCGTAAGAATGAGCAGGCCGCCGAACAACGTGCCCAGCAGGATGGCGAAGAAAGTGGCGATCTCGATGAAGGCGTTGGCGTCAACCAGCTCGTCATCGGCCATGTGTTGCGGCAGGATGGCGTATTTGACCGGACCGAAATAGGCCGACTGCGTGCCGGCGAGGAACAGCACCAAGAGCATCAGCGGCACCCACTCCAGCCACAGGGAAATGGCAGCGAGCACGGCGATGCCGATCTCGGCCAGCTTCACCGCGCGGGCGATGGCGGCCTTGTCCATGCGGTCGGCCAGCTCGCCGGCGTGGCCGGAAAACAGGAAGAAGGGCAGAATGAACACCCCGCCGGCCAGCGCCACCAGCGTGCTCACGTCCCATCCCTGTTGTTGCGCCAGCCGGTAGGTGATCAGGATGACCAGCGCGTTACGGAACACGTTGTCGTTGAACGCCCCCAGCGCCTGAGCGACGAACAGGGGCGCAAAACGGCGCGTGCGGAACAGCTGAAAACGACCGCCAACGTTGCTGGACATGCCTCGTCCCCATGCGTGAAGAGCCTGCTTTTGCGGCTGATTTGTTGCTTTTGCCAAAAAAATCACCGCCTGAACAGTATTTGCTTGACTTGGCACCGCGAGAGGTCCACCTTGTGCTCACGACAACGACGTGGCCAGCGGCGCGGGCCGATGTTCAAATGCCGATCCCGGCAACGAACGGAAGCGAAGCGCCGCCGCGATTCGCAAGAATCGCGAAAGACGATCTTCCAAGAGACCTCTTTCCCCACATCGTGATCGGACGCCGGGCGACGGGCCCGTATCGGCCCGCTCGTTACGGGGCGTTTTTCACCGGCATTGCCGAGTGAAAGATTACCTGCACAAGACAAACGCCAGAATTCAAGGAGTTACAAGATGGCGAACGGTACCGTGAAATGGTTCAATCCGGAAAAGGGTTATGGCTTCATCGAGCCGGAAGAGGGCGGCAAGGACGCCTTCGTGCATATCTCGGCGGTGGAGCGCGCGGGCCTTTCCACGCTGCACGAGGGACAGAAGGTTTCCTACGATCTCGTCGAAGGTCGCGGCGGCCGCATGGCGGCGGAAAACCTGAAGGTGGACGAGTAATCCATCCGGGCGATCATGTCCGGGGAAAAAGCCCGCGAATGCTTTTTCTCACATGAGATCATCAGGCCGGTGCGCGACATGCGCACCGGCCTTTCTCGTTGGCCGATGATGACGATCATGCCCGACGGCCTCTCGCGCACCGGGCTGTTTCGGCCCGGACACGTTCTTTCCATTGCCAAACGGCGGCCTCAGGCCACCGTCTGCGGAGCGCGCACGATGGCGGCCCGCCAGCCCCGGTACTCGCCCCCCAGGTGCGCCGCCGCCTGGGTGATCGCGCGCGTTTCCTCGTCGATGGCCGCCGGTTGCGGGCACATCTCGCGCGAAAATTCCACCAGCCAGGGCCGGTCGATCAGCGGCGTTTCCGCCGCGGCATCGCCCCCCTGCCAGCGCAGGATGCGTGTGGCAAACCCCTTGCGCCGGGCCCAATCCATGAACGCCAGCGCCTGGCCGCGGTTTTCGAACATGGCGAGATGCATCACCTCGCGCGGCCGGCTCAGGTCATCCCCTGCCTCCAGCAGACCACACAGGCGCAGCGCGTTCTCGTGTACGCGCCATTCCTCCGCCGTGGGCATCAGCTCCTCGAAAAAGACCTCATGCCGCGCATCCGGCAGCATCTCCGCACCCAGCGTCACTCCCAGCCTCAGACCAATGCGATGCACCAGCTCCACCGCTTCCTGCGGGCCACACGCCATGTAGAACAGCCAGGAATGCTGCCCCGCGGCGCTGACCTCGCCCACGAACCGGCCCCCCGCTGCGCGGATCCATTCGCTCAGCTCCGCGCGCACCGTCTCGATACGCCGCTCATCCTCTTCTCCCGGCAGGCCGTCTTCGTCTGGCTCCCGCAGCACGTATTGCACGCGCAGCAGATTGGGGACGCCCAGCCCGGGCAGTTCCCGCACGGCGCTCAGGTCCACGCCAATGATGGCCGCCTCTCCGTCGGAGCAGGTGCAACAGGTTTTCCATTGCAGGTTCATGATCGCTTCCCCATCGTCGTGTCCATCACGGCCAGGATTCCGCGGATCCGGCTCGCAATTGCATCCGGGCCGCCTCTGGCGCGGTTTCCATCTTGTGCACATTGTTCCGTCGATGGCTTAACAGCCTCTTGCGTGCGGGAATTGTTGCGGGCACAACACGCCGTGATGGTTGGCAAGCGGTAAATTTTTCACCACACCGGTTGCCGCCGGACACCGCAGCGCAATCGGCCGGAAACACTCCGGGGGCGAACATGATCAACGCGATCTGGAACAGGAAGGGGCCACGCCGCGCCCTGATCACCGGCGCCTCCGCCGGCGTCGGCGAGGCGCTGGCGCATCATCTGGCGGAAGAGGGCTGGGAGCTGGTGCTGGCGGGGCGCAACGAGACGGAACTCTATCGCGTCGCCGGCGTGGTGAACGCTCACCATGACGTGGACGTACGGGTGGTGGCCACCGATCTTGCGCGGTCCGAGGGCGTGGATGCGCTGATGGCCCGCCTGGAGGAGCGCGACTGGCTGCCCGATGTTCTGGTGCATGCCGCCGGCATGCGCCTTGCGGGCAGGGTGCTGGACCTGCCGCGGACGGACCAGTTGCGGCTGCTGGACCTGAACGTGCGCGCGACGGCGGACCTCACCCTGCGGCTGCTGCCGCACATGCGCGCACAAAAGGCCGGCGGCGTGCTGTTCGTGGCCTCGCCCGGCGCCTTCGTGCCCGGGCCGGGACGGGCGGTTTTTCATGCCGGCGGGGCGTGGGTGGTGTCCTTCGCCGAAGCGCTTTCGGAGGAAGTGCGCGCCGATGGCCTGAACGTCTCGGTCCTGTGCCGCGGCATTGGCGGCGAAAGCCGTTACCGGCGGGAAAACGCAAGTGTGCTGGCCCGTCTGTTCCCCGCCATGCGGCCCGACGTTGTGGCGCGTGCCGGCTGGCAGGGATTCAAGGAGGGCCGCGTGGTCATCGTCCCCGGCCTGGTCAATCGCCTGTTGGTGCAGGCCTTGCGGCTGGTGCCGCGGGTCATGGTGCGACGCCTGGCCGCGTGGTGGTTTCGCCCCTGAAAACGGTCGCGCGTCCCTTCATCCCGTTGACATTTCCTCACCATCTTTTCATCTGGCGAAAATACGCGGGAACTTGAACGATTTGCTTTTTATATTCATTTCATGTTACGGTAATCGCAACATACAGCAACAAGTCTGACGGCCGATGAACAAGCGGGACATGAAGAAAATCGAGGAACATCTGCGTGCCGCGGGGCTGCGCCCCACGAAACAACGCATGGCGCTGGCCGAGCTGCTGTTTGGTCAGGGCGATCGGCACGTGACGGCGGAGCAATTGCATCGCGAAGCCCGTGATGCGGGTTTGAGCGTGTCGCTCGCCACCATTTACAATACGCTGAACCAGTTCACCGAGGTGGGTCTGTTGCGCCAGGTGGTGACCACCGGCAATTATACCTATTACGACACCAACACCTCGGAACACTATCATTTCTATCTGGAAGAAAGCGACCAGCTCATCGACATCCCGCGCGACCAGCTGGATCTGACGAACCTGCCGTCCTTGCCCAAGGGCAAGCGTATCAAGGGCGTGGATATCATCATCCGGCTCTCGTCCGACAATACCTGAGGCCGCGCTTCGCCACGCTCCATCCTTGGGAACGTGCAATTCATGGGGCTTGCGCCCGGTTAGGGGCTTTTGCCGCTCCGCAAATCCGGCCATTCCATTTCCGTACATGGCGGCAGCAACGTGGCCGAGACGGCATCGAACGGTGCACGCGCACACCGCCACTCCAGCGCCGGCAGGGCGGCCAGAAAGGCGGGGCCGCCTGCGCACCCGGTCGCGCACACCACCGCCGGCTGCGCCCGCCAGACGAAGGCGGGCACCGCCTTGGGACGGCCGGGAACTTCCGGCGCCGTGGCCGAACTGGCCCCCAGCATTTCCGCCTCCGCCAGCATCATCACCCGCACCGGCGCACGCAGGCCAGTGGCCTCGATGCGAAAACGTCTGTCCCAGATGCCCTCCGCCAAGTCGCCCGGGGCGAGCTCCAGCACCGGGCCCGGACGCCCCGGCTCGCGGCCCATCAGGATTTCCCGCTTGCGCCGCACCAGCTGCGCGCCAGCCAGCACCCGCGCCCGTCCCTGCCCGCTCTCCAGCCAGCCCAGCAGCCGCTCCAGCCCGGCCATGTCCCGCAGGCGATCCCCATTTCCGCCCAGCCAGCCCATCAACACGGCCAGAATTCTCAGACGGATCTCCGGCTCGCACGTTTCGAATGCCAGGCGCTTCAGCGTGGCGAACCCCAGCGCATGCACGCGGGCATGGACCCGCAGAAACGCCGCCGCCTCCCGCTCCAGCGCCGCGCGCGCCCGCTGCAGCCGTCGCGTGCTGGACAGAATGGCCCGTGGCGAAATGCCGTTGCGCTCCAGAAGCGGCAGCAGGGCGCGCAGGCGCACCCGCTCGAACCGCAAATCCCGGTTGGCCGGATCTTCATGCCACCGTTCCCCGCGCGCCTTCAGCAGGGCGCGCAAGGAAGCGCGCGAAACACTCAACAGCGGCCGCAACAATGGCACCGGCGGACAGGCGCCCGGCACCCGGGCGCGAACGGACATGGCGCACAGGCCATCCAGACCCGAGCCCCGGGCCAGCCGCATGAGAAAGGTTTCCGCCTGGTCTTCCAGCGTGTGCGCCGTCACCAGCGCCGCGTCATGTGCCCGACACCATTCGGCCAGCAGGCCATAGCGCGCCTCGCGGGCGGCCTCTTCCACGCCGGTTCGCGGTTTTTCGCCCCGCCAGCGCAACACCTCGCAAGGCAGCCCCAGCGCCGCCGCCCGCCGGCAGACGTCCGCCGCGGTCGCCGCCGAATCGGCACGGAGCCCATGATCCACCGTCAATACCTGCAACCGCGGAACGGATGCGCCCGCCGCACGCAGGCGTGTGGCCCATTCCACCGCCAGGTGCATCAAGGCCAGCGAATCACCCCCGCCGGAAACAGCCAGCGCCAGCACGGGCCATTCGCGCAATGGCGCGAACAGCGCCTCGATCTGCTCGACGGCGATGGCAGCCCGATCGGACGACGTTGCACTCATGCCGAATTCCCGTGCATGCAGGAAATCCCTGTCCAATAGCCGAACATACCCTTTCCCGCGCCATAATGCACTTTCATGGGCCTGGCCCGGCATGAGCCGCACGGGCGAATCCCAGGAGATCTTTCCGGCGCGAAAGCAAAGAAAAAGCCCGGCCATCGGATGATGGCCGGG